>CAJQNJ010000189.1 GCA_905479685.1 uncultured Acidimicrobiales bacterium | reverse complement strand
GGTGCAGTTCGCGTCGAGCTTCGAGGTTTGTCCAAGGGCGCGCAGCTCGAGTTGGTCCTTGGCTGTGCCGAGCGTCCAGCAGTAGCTGCTGGAGCGGTAGCCGCTACCGCTGTCTCAGCACTCCTCGAGTCCAGCGACGAGGACGCCGGTTCGCGTGGCCTTGTGGAGTGGTTCGAACCGCTGGCAACACTTCGACAGCTCCGCATGCGCGGTCTACGACCCGAAATCTTCGGTGGTGCTCGCGAGACCTACTGACCTTTGGTGAAACAGGCCATGCGGCCCAGAAGATACCGCTACAGGTCAGGAGCCATCGCGCCGACCAAGCTGCCGTCAGGAATATTTCTGAAGTTTTTTCTCAAGTTCTCTCATTGACGCGTCGAAACCTTTCTTCGTGATGTCGGCGAGCACCACGAAACACGACACTGAGGGAGCAAGAAACTTATGGGCGAAACGATCGACCAACCGGTCAACACGGCAGAGATGAACAAGATGATCGAGGCGAACCTGCCGCTGGTCAAGCACATCGTTCTCCAGGTCGCAGTTCATTTTCCACGCCACGTCGAACGAGAGGAGCTGGCACGAGCTGGAGCGCTCGGACTCGTGGAGGCCGCGCGCCGCTATGACGAGAGCCGGGGCGTTCCATTCGATCGCTTCGCTGCACAGCGAATCCGCGGTGCGATCCTCGATGCCGTCCGTGCCGCCGATTGGGCACCTCGCTCGGTGCGCACGCTGGCCCGCAAGCTCGAGTCGACCGAGCAGCGCCTCGCGAGCCGCCTCGGTCGAGTTCCAACCACAGAGGAGATGGCGGAAGCGCTCAGTATGGACACAAGCGAGCTCGCCCGGCTGCGAGATCGTATGTTCCGCTCAGTCGTTCTCGCGCTCGAGCACGAGGTCTCCGATGATGTCGATGACGATCTCACGCTCGTCGATGTTCTCGTCGATCAGGCTGCGATTGAGCCGTCAGAGGAACTCGAGACCCGTGAGCTTCATGCCTACCTTCGTGACGCGATCGCATTGCTTCCCGAGCGGCAGCGACTTGTGATCATCGGGTACTTCCTCGAAGGTCGGACAAGCCAAGATCTTGCTCGATTCCTCGACGTGACCGAGAGCCGGATCAGTCAGATCCGTTCGGAGGCCATTCAGATGCTCAAGGAAGGTATCGAGGCGCAGTACGTCGCAGGCAGTTCACCTACACCGGAGCCTCGGGGCCGTTCGGCTCGTCGCAAGGCCGCATACGTCGATGCCATCGGCGACCGAAGTGATTGGCATGACCGCATGGACCAGATCACACTCATCGAGTCCAGCGCGGGCGAGGTAAAAGTCGGCCTACCGCTCTCCTGATCGGCGGTCGCAATACGAATCTGACGGCTCTCGAGCCATGAGTACCCAAACAGCTGGCGCCAGTGGCGCCAGCTGTTTGGGTTTTTGAAGAATTAGGATCTTCCGATGCGTTCGTTTGTTCTCTTGGCCGCCATCGTTCTTGTCGCATGTAGCGGTAGCGACGACCCGGACCCGGATGCAGGGGCGAGCACGTCGACGATCGCGTCCGACGGTGTGGCGCCGCCGTTTGTCTCGGTTCCTGTGTCGGAACTTGGTGCTGATCACGTTGATCCGCCGGTGTCATTCGACCAAAGCCCATCGATCGGTGGCGACCATTATCCGTTCTGGCAGAACTGTGGCTTCTACGAGGTGGAGCTGATTGAGGGTGCCGCGACCCACACGATGGAGCACGGCGCAGTCTGGATCACCTACAACCCGGACAAGCTGAGTGAATCCGAACTTTCGACGTTGGCCGGGATGGCCATGGACAACGGAAAGCTCCTCATCTCGCCATATCCGCATGACGAAGCCCTCGTGTTGAGTGGTTGGGGAGTCCAGCAGCGAGGAATTGCGTCGATTGGTTCGCCCGAAGTCGACGCGTTCATCGAGCAGTGGATCGACAATCCAGAACTACCCGAGGCTGGAGTCCGATGTACGGGCGCAGCTGGTATCCCGCCCGATGACGTTCGGACACTCGCTGATGGTGCGCGCGTTCCTGACGCCTACCAGTAGGGAACCCGAACGACTCGGGATGAGGTGATCAGCCCCCTGCCTGCCAAGTGATTGCGTTGCCGAACCCGTTACGCACCGGTGTCGGCAAAGACTGTCGCGATGAGCTCGTCGTGTATTTTGCCGTTCGATGCGATGAAGTGGCGGCCCGGTTCCCAGGCGGAGCCGGCTTGATCGGAGACCATCCCTCCTGCCTCGGGGATGATCACCTGCATCGGTGCTACATCCCAGATGTTCACCAGCGGGTCGACCATCGCTTCGCAGCGACCGGTCGCCAGGAGGACGTATCCGTAGGCGTCAGCCCACGTCCGCACGGTCAGCCCACTGTCCAGCAGTCGCTCGCGTTCGGAATTTTCGGGCCAGTACTCGAAGCCACTCGTCATGCAATAACTGGTCGAGAAATCGTCTCGCTCATTGACCGAGGTTTCGCGGCCGTTGTGGAAGCAACCGAGGCCACGGCCAGCCGACACGATTTCGTCGAGTGCCGGCATGACGATGACCCCTACGGCCGGTCCATGCTCATCGACAACCGATAGCAGGGTCCCATAGAGCGGAACCCCGTGGGTGAAGGTCTTCGTACCGTCGATCGGATCGATGATCCACGTGCGACCACTTGTGCCATTCCTGTCGTCTTCTTCCTCACCGATGATCGCATCGGTGGGAAACGCCGAACCGATCTGCTCTCGAAGGTACCGCTCGGCGGCTTTGTCGGCCTCGGTGATGGGCGAGCCGTCCTCTTTCGTGTCGAACGCAACCATGCCGCGATCGAACCACTTGCGCGTCAGCGCTCCGGCGCCGGTCGCCAGTTCGATCGCCATGTCGACGAGGCTCTGTTCTACCGGGGGGAGGTCTACCTCTGGCGTAGTCACGGCTTACAAGCCTACTGATCTTGGCTCAAGAGCCCCCATGGAACGTCGTAGCCGACCCGACCGGTTGCGCTGAGCTCAGTGGGTGGTGCGTGCCGATCCATTCGTCCATTTCGAGCCACCGCTCGTAGAGCCAATCGACTTGCGCCGAGGGTTCGGTGGGAATGCTGCTCCGGGCGAAGCGCCAGGCGCGCACGACAATACCGTGATCGGCGCCCAAGTTGGCCAGGATCAGTCGGATGGTACCGAAGGGTTCGAAGCCAGCGTGGCCAAGCATGATCACATCGGCGTCTGGGGCGCCCTCGAGCAGTGCGAGTGTGCCCGCAGGTCGGGGCGGGAGGAGGTAGGTCATGCTCATGGCCGCTTCCACGTGCCCGGGATCACGCTCTTCCAACGCCTCGATTGCTCGAGCCTTTCGTTTCTCGTTGAAGAAGGTGCCTTCAGGAAAGATCACACCAACCGAGTCTTCGTCGACACGCGCAGCGAGGGCGCGGATCGGTGCGAGTTCGGCCCGCAGGTCTGTTGGTCGACGATTGACGAACACGTGGCCCATGCGATGCCCGACGATGTCGATGTTGGGTTCCCATCGAAGATCTTCTTTGAGGGTGTAGAGGACCGTGAGTCCGCGTTTACCGAAGAGGGTTGCTGGATACACGGCATCGAGAAGACTCCGATGCCGACTCAGCACGATCGCATTTCCATCGAGCAGCGATTCGTCGAGTTCACTCGTGTCGAACCGCAGTGGAACGATGCGCGAGAGCGTCGCGCTCATGGCAGTAGCCCACCAGATCATGATCTTCGCGTACCGTGCTTGGCTCGTTGGCTGCTCGACACGAAGGCCCACCGGTGAGATGAGCCACGATCCAAGCACAAGCAGACTTCCAGCAAGATCGACCAAGAAGAGCGCTGAGATCAGAAGAACGACACGAGAACGACGCATCCCCGGGGTTCGGTTGAGCAGATCGATCGTAGCGGCGATGAGGAGCGCGATCGGGCCCACGGTGACAGCGAGGACACTTCCAAGGAGAAGGGTCAGGAGGCTGAGGGGTCGGCGAATCCACGGTCCGGGAACGTCTGAATCCATGTGCCAGATGGTATGTCCGTCGTTGCCAATTGGCTCAACCCGGTTGCAGCCCACACAAATGTGGGGAGGTCGCCCCGAATTGGCTTTACTGGAGCGGTGGGCTCGGTTCTCGGGAATCTTGCAGGTCGGTGGCGTGTCGGTGCGACACGCCAACTTCGCGACCTTGCGCAGATTCCGCGGCCGAGGGCCGGCGATGTGATCAGTGGTGTGAGCGTGGCGCTCGTTCTGATCCCGCAGTCACTTGCATACGCGAACCTCGCTGGGCTTCCGCCGGTCATGGGTTTGTTCGCCTCAGCGTTTCCACTGTTGATCTTTGCCGCGTTTGCCTCTTCGCCGTTTCTACAGACTGGTCCTGTCGCCCTCACGAGTTTGCTCACCGCAGGTGCTCTTGCAGGCGCTGGACTCGAACCGAGTACTGAGGCATATATCGGCGCCGCAGCAATCCTCGCCATCGTCGTTGGAGTGACGCGAGCAATCATCGGCATCACACGCCTCGGGGGAATCGTCTACCTGATGGCCGAGCCAGTGACGATCGGATTCACCTCTGGTGCCGGCCTCGTGATCATGGCATCGCAACTTCCTCGGGCGTTGGGCGCCGAACTTCCAACCGATGTTGGAGGCTGGAGCAACCCGATTGCCCGCGCCGCGTGGGCGATATCTCATCCGAACTCGTGGACGGTGGGTGCGCTGTTGATCAGTGTGATCACCCTCGGATTGATGCTGCAGGGCAGGAAGGTTCACCGGTTGTTCCCCGGCGTGCTCGTTGCTGTGCTGCTGGCGCTGATGTTCTCTCGGGCGTTCGATTACGGGGGGACAGTGATCCCCGACATCGACGCCGGACTTCCAACATGGAGTCTCGATCTTCCCTGGAGTCGTACAGGATCGTTGATCACCGGCGGCCTCGTCATTGCCCTTGTTGGGTTCGCAGAGCCAGCATCGATCGCCCGACTCTTCGCCAACGAAGATCAGACGCGCTGGTCGTCCTCGCGGGAGTTCTTTGCGTCGGGCCTGGCGAACACGGTGGCGGGCGTCACCGGCGCGTACCC
This sequence comes from uncultured Acidimicrobiales bacterium, assembly GCA_905479685.1. Classification (GTDB taxonomy): domain Bacteria; phylum Actinomycetota; class Acidimicrobiia; order Acidimicrobiales; family SHLQ01; genus SHLQ01. Next base: position 6,144 of record CAJQNJ010000189.1, on the reverse strand, counting down.
AGTGGGAGGGTCATTCTCGAGGAGTTCGGTCAACCGATTTGCGGGCGCAGAGACTCGTTTCAGCGGGGCCATAACAGGTCTGGTGGTCATCGCGTTCCTGCCGTTCGCGGGCCTCCTCGATGGGCTGCCAGATGCGGTCCTGGGTGCCATCGTCGTCGGCGCGGTGATGACGCTGATCAAACCGAAACGGCTCTACCGGCTGTGGCGCCGTTCGCCGTGGCAGGCGGGCCTTGCCTGGATCACGTTCGGGGCCACCCTCTTGACGCCGCCGAACGTGCAGTACGCGGTTCTGTTGGGTGTGGCCGCTACCGTCATCTTGCATTTCATTCGTCCCTTCCGCCTCGACGTCGAACGCACAGCCGAAGGTGAACTTCACATTCGTCCCCGTGGCTTGCTCTGGATTGCGACCAACAGAAAATTCAAAGCAGCACTGCGCGAACTGATCGCTCATGACTCCGGAACCGGTCCCGTCGTGGTGAGTCTTGACCGAAGCACCGCAATCGATTCGGCGATCGCAGATTCGGTCGCAGCGGGCCAGGTGGCTGCCAAACGTGCAGGTCGCCCGTTTCATGTGACGAACCCACCCGAAGGTGCAGTACCGATTCTCGAGAACTTCGATCTCACGATCGTCTGACGTGGCGTTCATGGCCGAGGAGGCGATCAGTTGGCACTACAGATGTCGTGCTGATGAAGCGGAGAACGAACGAGGCCCGAGCCTCTACGGCCCGGGCCCGTATCGATGCCTCGCGACATCGGTTGGCGGAGAGGGTGGGATTTGAACCCACGAGACGGGATAAACCGCCTACTCCCTTAGCAGGGGAGCGCCTTCGACCGGACTCGGCCACCTCTCCAGTTGCCTGCCAAATATACCGGTTCGATGCCCGCGAACCGATTCGAGAGCGTTGTCCGTTTCGTTTCAGACGAAACGGCTTGTCACGTGTGAAGAGATCCAGGTCGTCGACTCATGACCGCTTCGGCCGCAGCGGGGAGGTCGGTCCTGGGTCGACTACCAACGACTCCACCAATTCGATCCCGCATCGGGTTCCATCCCTGCCAACTGCTTTGCGATGAATGCCTCGCGATCCCGGGCTCGAGGGTGGGTGAATCCTGCACCGATCACCGTCTCGCCCTTGTCGCACACCACGTATCGGCAGATCCGCTTTTCATGCTCGCCCAGGCTGGCCCAGAGTTCGTACGGCATGCACCGATTGATGCCTTCGCTTCGAAACCATGGCGCGTAATATTCGATGTTGGGAAGTGAGCGAACGTCATGCGACAGGTTCGGGGTTCCCCCATGCCATGCGCGGTTGTCTCGGATGATCGCTGCACCTGCGGGAGCTGGGCACACCGTGCTGTGTTTCATCCACTGCGGCTCACGTTCGAGGGTTGGGATCGGATCGTTGGACCGCTGTGTTCCTGGTATCTGTCGGATAGGACCGTTCTCCCATGTGAGATCGACCATCGGAAAATTGATGGTCACCACCGGAACCGGCATGTCGCGCGTCGTGATCCCGCCGACCGGGTCGTACGGCTCAACCCATACGTTGTCGGCGTGGAGGCCCTGGTATTCGATTGCCCCCGGCAGAGCGAAATCGCCTCCACCACCGCCGACCACATAGTTGGTCGACCCGAAGATCGCCGTGAGTATCGGGGTTGTCGTCGGCAGATCGATCACGTCGACCCAGGCTGGATCGTGCAGGCGGTGCCGCGAACCCGAGGTCATGCCGAACGAGTACCGGTGCGGCAAGCCGCCCGCACCGCCGCCGATGGACGCATCGGGGTCGACCTCCAGAACGTCGTCGATCACGGTCTCGGTCGCCTCGCGAAGGGCATCGAACCGGCGCCCGACGAGCGCATCTCCTACGACAACGAACCCATCTCGGTGAAAGAGTTCGGCCGCTCGTTCGATCTGGCCTGGGTCGAGGATCTCGAGATCCGGGATTCCGTTGTTCGTGCGAAGCTCTGCTCGAAGCGCCTGCACACCAGGGTCGTCAGGGCTCCGCACCCAATCCGCGCAGAATGGGTCACCGGCAGTCAGATTTCGGTGCTCTGGTGAGGTCTCGATTTCGATGTTGGGTTCGGGTGTGTCGAGTCCCAGCACATTGCTGTTGGATTCGAGGGTTCGTGGCCGGTTCTGGACACCGTTGGGAAGGACCTCGCTGAACCAGCCGCGCCGCGCCACATGTGTCATGTCACGATGTTGCCAGACATGGGTCAGGCTTGGAGTGGATCGTTCCGGACCTAATTGCTGGTGGCGTCGTCCGTGGCGTCAGCAATGACATCGCCGGCGTTCTCGGCTGCGTCGCTGGCATCGTCCTCGGTGGTGTCATTGGAGCTGCCACCACGTGCTGCGGCTATCTTTTCGCTCGCTACTGCCTTCGCGTCGACTGCCTTTTCGGTCGCTACCGTTTTTGCCTCGAGTGCAGCGGTCTTGACCTTCTCTGCGTCTTCTTTCAGGTGTTTCCGTCGCCAAACGGCTACGCCGCCGAGTGCTGCAGCGATCCATACAAAGGGGTGCATTTGTCATTCCTCCGACACGTTGAAGCATGGAGCATAACGTTCTTGGTCGCGTCAGTTCTTGTTTTTCGTCAAAGTTTCGGCTGAGGCGTGGGCTTGGCGATGTCATGCTGGCGAGGATCAGAACTGCTCCAGCGATCATTGCCACGCACCGCATGAACGAGGTTTTGCATCACCCGGTGTCCTCCTTGATCTCGCGGACGCTGTCAATCGATGCGGCTATGCTCGGCGCCATGACAACGGTTGCGTTCGCGGGCTTCACGACGGCTCGAGTTGAGCGGTGACTGAGTCCACTGAACCAACGCTCGAACGGGACGAGCACCTATCGGGCAATCTCGAAGAGACCGTTCACGCGCGCCCGGTTCGCAACGCGATCTTCGCGGCGGAGGCTGACGACCCGAGGGCCCGACGTATGGGCGATGTGGTGAGGCTCGTTGCCTCGGTACTCATCGTTTTCTTCACCGGTTGGTCCTACCGTAAAGGAAACGATCTCGATGACCGGGTCGTCGACGCTTTTGCTGGCGACCTCCCCGCCTGGATCAGCGCACCGCTCACGATCATCTACATCGGTGGCGGCATCTACGCGGCCGTTCTCCTGATCTCGATCCTGTTGTTCGGTCGTGGTCGGGCGGCAGTGGCTCGCGACATGTTCCTGGCGGGATTACTCGCGGGAATGACCGCGATCGGCAGCTCTTTTGCCGCAGGGTCGAAATGGCCCGACCTCATTCCGGAGCTACTCGAGCGCGATGGGTTGTTGTCGTTTCCTGTCGTTCGACTCGCGGCAACGACTGCGGTGATCTTGGTCGCCCGGCCGTACATGGCAGTACCGATGCGTCGCGTCGGCGGCCGACTACTCGGCGGGATGGTCTTCGCGTCGATTCTCCTCGGATATGGCGCGGTCTCAGCGGTCATCGGCGGGCTTGCGGTCGGGGTCGGCGCAGCGGCTGTCGTTCACCTCACGTTCGGGTCCGGGGTCGGGATTCCGAGCCTGGCCCGGATCCGCGACGCATTGACAACGATCGGCGTCGATGTGGCCGACATCGACTACATCGAGGAGCAGCCGATAGGCGCGACGCTGCTACGTGGTGAACTCGCATCGGGTGGATCGGTGGGGGTGAAGGTCTACGGCCGCGACGCAGCGGACGCCGCATTCGTTGCGAGAGCATGGCGATCGGCCTGGTACCGCGACTCTCACCGACCGGTCTCGGCGACGGGCCTGCAACAGGTCGAGCACGAGACGTTGGCGCTCCTCGATGCCAGACGAGCTGGTGCGCCAGTGCCCGAGCTGGTCGGTTGGGGCCCAGCAAATACGGGCGACGCGCTCGTGGTGATCCGATGGGAGGAAGCGACCAGACTCTCGTCACTCGCCCCGGAGAAGGTCGACGACGAGTTTCTCGCTGGATGCTGGCGGGCGCTGACCGGACTCCACGATGCAGGCATCGTGCATCGCGAAATCGACACCGAGGGGATTCTCTCGCTCGATGACCGCGTGGTGCTTTCTGACCTCTCAGGCTCAGCCAAGTCATTCGACCCACTCGAGCAGGCAGCCGACGTTGCGCAGATGTTTGTCGCGACTGCTGTGGTCGCTGGGTCCGACCGAGCGATCGCGGCCGCAAGAGCCGCGATCGGTGATGCGGCGCTCACGGATGCGTTGCCGGTGGTACAAGCCAGCGCCCTGACCGGCCGGCTGCAGCAACAGGCCAAGGCAGCCGAGCTCAAGATGAAGGACCTTCGAACTGCGACCACCGATGCACTCGGGACCGAGGCTCCGCCGCTCGTCCAGCTCGCCCGGGTGACGTGGGGCAACGTGGCGATGGTCGTCCTCACGCTTGTCGCCGCGTCAGCGCTGATCAGCGCGTTGACCGACATCGGCTTGGACACAATCGCCGACGAGGTGGCGAACGCGAGCTGGGCGTGGATTGTCACTGCATTCGTATTGGCCCAGCTGACCAATGTGGGCGAGTGGGTAAGCCTCACCGGGTTCGTCCCGGGCGTGCCGTTCGGGCCCACGTTCCGCTTTCGCTACGCGATCTCGTTCATCTCGCTCGCCGTACCGTCCGACGCCGGCGCTATCGCGATGAACATCCGCTACATGCAAAAGCAGGGAGTTCCGTGGACTGCGGCCGCTGCCCAGGGGCCTTTGCTGACGATCTTCAGCAAAGGCTTCGACGTTCTCCTGCTTCTTCTCAGCGCCAAGGTCATCGGCGAAACCGTCGATCTCGACGAAATAGACGGTGGGCCTGCCCTGCGTCTTCTCCTGCTGGTGGTCGTCCTCGTGATCGTCGGCGTGATCGTCACGCTGATCGTCCCCAAGCTCCGAAATCGGGTTGTCCCGCCTATCAAGGAGGGCATGTCGGCAATCCGCGAGACGGTCACCGACCCACAACGTCTTCTTCGAGTCGCGTCCGGCACACTCATGCAGAAAATGCTCTTCGCGATGACCTTGACCGCCTCGGCACACGCGTACGGGGGGTCGATCGGGCTCACCGAGGCGATCTTCGTCAACAGCATCGTGTCGTTGTTCCTCGGCTTGATGCCCGTGCCCGGCGGCATCGGCGTAGGCGAGGCGGCCTTGTCAGCCGGTCTGGTCGCAATGGGGATGCCAGAGAGTTCCGCGCTCGCCGCAGCGGTCACCCATCGCATGGTGACGAATTATCTCCCGCCGATCTATGGCTGGTACACCTCACGCTGGCTCACCGCCAACGATTATCTCTGATCACGCAGGCCGCTCAATCTTGCTCCAGAGCGGGCCCGTGGCCCCGAGCCCGGTAACGCCCCTCTGACGGTTTCTTGGCGGCCAGTCACTGGTGCGCGACGACGCGCGATCGCACCGTTGATGCTCGAACATGTCAACGATGCGATCGGTCACGTCTTGATTCGGACTCGCAGTCCTACTCGCCAGCGACCTCGTCAGCAGCATCTTCGACAGCTGCCTCGGCCTCACTGGTATCGTCCTCAGACGCGCCGCCACCGCGAGCGGAGGCAATCTTTTCGGTCGCTACCGTCTTTGCCTCAAGGGCAGCGGTCTTGACCTTCTCTGCGTCATCTTTCAGGTGTTTCCGTCGCCAAATGGCTACGCCACCGAGTGCTGCAGCGATCCATACAAAGGGGTGCATTTGTCATTCCTCCGACACGTTGAAGCGTTGATCATAACGTTCTTGGTCGCGTCAGTTCTCGCTTCTCGACACATTTCCGGCTGAGGGGTGGGCTTGTCGGAGTAAGCAAGAAATCGTGGTTGGCCGATGAGCATGCTGTTCTCGGCCTGTGTCACGGGCAGTCGGTAAGAGTGCTTGTGAGACCCTGAAATGCGGTGGCCACGGACTGAACTGCGGTTTGGAGTGCCGCGATGTTGTCGGTGGAGATGTCCCCACTCACGTCAGACAGCGCCTTGTCGAGGTCTTTCACCGATTGTTGGAGTGCGTCGACCTCATCAGCAGCAGCTTCGGTCGCCGAGTCTCGGAGTGCGTCAACGTCCTTCTCGACAGCGTCGACGGCGTCCTGGAGTCCGCTCGTCCCTTGTGCAATCAGATCGAGGTCGAAGAGCGCGGCAGCGCTCGACTCCAGCGATTGACCAGCTTCGCAGTACTTCTCCTGCGCCGACTGGTCATCGTCGCTACCACACGCCAC
>CAJQNJ010000188.1 GCA_905479685.1 uncultured Acidimicrobiales bacterium | reverse complement strand
CATCGAGAAGCGGTGCCGTACTGGCCCAGTCCACGACCGGCCCGTCGACACAGGTGAACAGCGAACCGAGCTGACAGTGGCCGCAATGGCCGATCCCGCACTGCATGTTTCGTTCGAGCGAGACCTGCACATCCCGTGGGTCGAGTCCTGCTGCCACCAGCTTCCGGCTGACAACGGCCATCATGATCTCGGGGCCGCAGACAAGCGCTGATGTGGTCTCGGGATCGATGTCGATCCGTTCGAACAGTGTTGTCACGGGTCCGACGCCACCAGGCCACGACGCAGGTGCCATGTCGACCGACACCCTGGTGTCGAGGTTGCTCCAGCGATCCATGAGCTGGTCTGGGTACAACAGTGCAGTGGGGTTTCGGGCACCAACGAGAAGTCGAACGGATCGGGCGCCGAGGTCGCCGCGTGACGCTTCTTCGATCACGGGACGAAGTGGTGCGAGCCCGAGACCACCAGCGATCAACAGAACATCGCGGTCTGCAAGCTCGTCCAGTTGCCAGCCACGTCCGAACGGGCCGCGCACTCCGATGAACTCGCCCACCTTCTTCCCGAGCAACGCCTTCGTCGTAGCACCCACGTCCCGAATCGTGTGCTCAACGCTGCGACCTGGGCCGATAGCGCTGTAGGAGATCGGAACTTCACCGACGCCGGGAGCCCACAACATGGCAAATTGGCCTGCGACCGGGAGTGGCAGCTCTTGTGGGATCTGCATCGAGATCGTTGCAGTGTCCGAGAGGTCCTGACGGGCATCATCGATCGGGACGAACGTCGGGGTCATCGTGAGCACGTTGGTTTCAGTTTCCATACTGGCGCTCGTAGAGATCGAGGAGCTGAATTCTCGTTGCGTGCAGACGGTCTCGGATCAACGTCGCGAACGATTGGTAGACAACTCGACCCAGCTCGTGGTGGCTGCCGCACTCGGCGCGAAGGCAGGCTGCATCCACCTGGATCGCGGTGCCCGACTCGACAGCGGTTGCGTCGAACTCTGCGGTGAATGGCGTGGCGATCCAGGACAGGCCGAGAATTTCGCCACGTTCGAGGCGACCAATCGTGAGGGTGCCAAACGGGGCGCCATGAATCTCGACGTCCACGCGACCATCTCTGATCAGCCAGAAGTAGTCACAGGGTTCACCAATCGAGAGTAAACGTTCGCCCTTCTCGAACTCACTGACAACTGCGCAACCAGCGATCATCTGACGGAACTCCGGTCGAAGGCCGCCGAGTAGTGGGTTCAGCGCGAGCGCTTCGGCGAGCTGACTCAGCGTTGCTGGAGTAGTCGAGGAGTTCATGACATCACTGCTTTCGTCAGGTCGATTCCCGTTGGGCACCACGTGATGCATCGTCCGCAACCGACACAGCCCGACGAGCCGAATTGGTCGTGCCACGTGGACAACTTGTGGAGGTACCACTGGCGATATCGCGATGCAGGACTTTGCCGAATCGAACCGCCGTGGATGTACGAGAAGTCGAGCGAGAAGCAGCTGTCCCATCGCTGCCATCTCTCGGCTGCATCGTCGGTGATCGAAGTGCGATCCTCGACGGACGTGCAAAAGCACGTCGGGCAGACCATCGTGCAGTTGCCGCAGCTCAAGCACCGTTCGGCGAATTTGGTCCACTCCTCGCCATGGGGGTGTGCGGCTGCTTGCGTGACCACATCTGGATCAAGTGCGCGAACTTGGGATGCCGCGCACGCTTCAGTGAGCGCATTCGCCTCTGCCACTCGTTCGGGTGAGGCAGCCTCGAGTGCACCGCTTGCTCGGAGTAGGCGGCAACCGAGGTCTGTGTTGGCCGCTGCCAAGAGCATGCCGTCGTCGAGCTCGGCCAGAACCAGATCAGCTCCGGGGCCGGGGTCGGGGCCGGTTCCCATGGATGCGCAGAAGCAGGTTGATGCAGCGGTCGTGCAGGCGACTGCGATCATGGCAAGGCCTGCCCGTCGTTGCTGGTAGGCAGCGTCGGCAGCGAGTACCACATCAAGGCGCTGAATGGCGGCAAGGTCGCATGCACGGATCCCGACGAATGCGAGTTTCCGCTGGTCATCGCCTCGGTTCTCGATCTCGATCTCACCATCGACAAGTCGTGTTCGAACCAGAAGTGTTCGTTCCTCGTGGAGGAAGCGCTTCCAGGACTGCGCCGGAGCAGCGAATCGAAATCTGGTGTGATCCGCTGAGTGTTCGATGCGATAGGTGCCGGGTCCTTGATCGTCGGCCCAGCCGATCGGAAGATCGTCCGCTGAAGTGATCGCGCCAAGAGAGATCACGCCGTCGAGCACTACCGGCGCGATGACGTCTCGCCCGGAACCGATTAGCGCATCAACGATGGCTTCGAGACCCTCAGGCGCGAGAAGTACAGGCGACGATGGAACCATGTCGACAACGTGTGCCATGCCATGCAGCTTCAATCGCTGGGACGAACTTGAATAGGGGAGGAGGTCCTTCGTGACCGATCGCCGGGAACGCAGCCCGCCCGCCGCCGTATGTCGGCGCGTCTGCGGTATCAGTGACGGACCGAGAAATCACAATGCTTCGATCGCTATTGGGTGAACCCCTCGCGATAGCCGCCCAATTTTTCCGTACTTGTCGAAAGCCGGTCCAGCTTCTTCACGTCAGCACCGAACTCTTCTCGAATGTCGCGTCCAGCGGGTCGTCCGGTCAGCGCTCCACGACGATGTAGCCCTCGATTGTGGTCAGCCGCTCGGACGTCGGCTTTGGAGGGAGATCCTTGCCATGGACATCGGATCGAACCTCGCTGATCCACTTGTCGTGCTGGTACTCGTGGTTGATGACTGCGATCATCAGCGTGTGGGCGATGACCCGCAACTGGACGGGTGCACCTACATTTCCCGAGTCGATGTTGCCGATCCGGAACCGGACCCGTTCGGCCACCTCATCCCGATATGAGCGCAAGGTCGAAACGTCGGGCAAAGCCCCGCGATTTGGTTCTGGTGTTGCGGAATCCATCAGCTGGTCGAGCTCGTCATTCGGCGATGGCTCAGCGGCGGTGAGATTGCGGACCATGTAGTGCGCAACTGCGGGCTGATGCCCCAAATGCCAACCGATGGCACTTGCATCATCACTCTCTCGCCACTGCACTTCATGGGCGGAGAGGTCGGCCCAGAGTTCGTCGGTGTACGCGAGTGCTCGGTCGTATTCGCCGAGAAGTTCCGAGATCGTCGATTGGGTCATCGTGGCTCCGTTTTGGTCAGCGGTGGTTGGTAGCGGGATGGCGGGGGCTGATCCGCGATTGCAGCTGCGGCTCGCTCTGCTCCGAAGAGCGCTCCCTCGATGTGTCCGGGGCTCACGGCTGAGGTTTCCGTCGATGCCCAGTGCACGCGTCCTCCCATCGTCGGTTGTTGGGTTCGCTGGTGAGCGCCAGCGACACAGCCCATGCGGCCATGCCGACTCCGATCCACAGCACCGCAGATCGAGCAAACGCCGATGGAGTGCTGCCGACGCTACGCAAGGCGACCATTGCGCTCATCGCTTCGACGATACTGCTCGTCCGCCTGCGGCTCGCGCTCGGACCGAATCTTCATCAATCGACTCGGAGGGCGCATGACTCGCGGTCCCCGAGGTGTTGCGGGTCCGGCATCCCACTCTGGCGCGGCGCCATCGGCGAGTCCGGTAGGGGTCGATACACCCAGGCTGTCACATCGACCAAGTAGTTGGTTCTCGGTTCAATTCATCGAGGCATGGACGCAGCCTTCGGCCCCACAGGGGGTTTCGGATCGCGGGACTTACGAATGCGCAGCACGATCACCACGCCGGCGCCCACAATTGCGAAGCAGAACCCGAGCTTCACGAGTCCGCGGACACCCCGCCGAACCTCGTCGACGTTCTGGACCATTGTCTCTACCGTGTCGAGACCGCCGTGCACGGCGCCGAGCGCCGACTGGAGCATCTCCACGTCGCGTTGTGCCTTCTTCACCTTGTCGATGTTGCTCATCGCCTACACCTCTTCCTCGTCGTGAGCCTGTTCCTGCTCGTTCGTCTCTGCGTCGGTCATACTCCTACTCCTCGTCGGGACCGAGCTGCAGTCCGGGCGTCCAGCGGTCCGACCTCAGATCGAACCCGTGAATCGCTCGATCTTCTCGGGCTCGGGGTAGTCGAACTTGGTCAGGTTGATCGCCGGAGGATTCGGGTATTCCTCCAGCGATTTCAGGTACTCGGTCACGACACCGACGTACGCCGGGATCGCCCAGGCGGCATATGCGATCATGTTCTCCTGCTCGGCCGGATCGCGTTCGATGTGGTAGATGTCCGGGTAGCCGTTCGACTCGAGTCGGTTGCCGCAGAGGCCGGGCGTGTTCTGGCTCGCCGTCGATGAGACGAACGACTTCGGGTAGAAGCGGTATTGCCGCCACCGCACTGCGACGATCTCGTCGCTGATGAACGTGAGGTGGCTTTCACGGTTGGAATGCTCCTGCTTGCCGAGCAGGAAGTCGGTCTGGTCGAAACCGTCGATGGGCCGGTCCTGCGGCACTTGCACACCGGCGAAGGTGGCCAGGGTGGGAAACACATCGTGGATCGAGAACATCTCGTTGCTCTTGCGGGCCGGGATGTTGCCCGGCCACTTGATCATTCCTGGGGCTCTGATCGAGCCTTCACGGCCATCGCCCAGTTCGCCGGTGTACATCCCGTTCGAGGCGCCGCGGTAGGCAGCCGGGCCGGACAACGGCGTTGATCCGTTGTCGGAGAGGTAGACCACGATCGTGTCGTCTTCGATGCCGGCGCTCTTGATGGCATCGAGCACCCGGCCGACGCAGTGATCGTGCTGGAGCAACCCGTCGCCGTACATACCGATGCTCGACTTCCCCGCGAAGTCTGGGGAGGTGACGTTGGGGTAGTGGGTCTGTGTCCAGCCCAAGAAGAGGAAGAACGGTGCGTCGTCGGCTGCGTGGGCAGCGACGTATCCGGCGCCGAAGGCAGCGATGTCTTCTTCGACGTGACGTCGCTCGTCAATGCTGTACTCCCGGACGCGCTCCAACCCGTTGTCCTTGTCCCCCTCCCAGATGGCCGGGGCCGTCGCGGCGATCGTGTCCTCGTCGATTCCGAGGCGCTCCATCTGTTCGCGATACAACGTGCTGTCGGTGGTTTCGATCACGCCGACGCGGTACTCGTCGAATCCCTGATTCGTTGGCCAGCTCTGCTCCTCCGATCCGAGGTGCCACTTGCCAGCCATCGCCGTCGAATAGCCGCTGTCGCTGAGCAGTTCCGCAATCGTGATCTCGTCAGAGGTCAGCGTGTTGGGCGTGCCGCCGATGATGACGCTGCCCAAGCCCGAGCGTGGCGAATAGCGCCCGGTCAGCAACGCGGCACGTGACGGTGTGCACGCCGCTTCGACGAGGCATTGGGTGAGCGTGACGCCGTCATCGGCGATGGAGTCGATGCGGGGCGTCGGGCATCCGCGGATCTCGCCACCCTGGAAGGCGCCGATGTCTCCATAGCCGATGTTGTCGCTGAGCATCAGGACGATATTGGGACGATTCGTAGGCATTGGTAGCTCTCCCTCCCTCTCTCTCTGGTGAATTTCTCTGGTTGGTGGTGTGTCTGGAATCTCAGCTCGCCGCAGCGGTCACGTCGGGGCTTCGGTGTCGATGCCGAGGTCGACGATCTCGGACGGGGGTCGTCCCTCGTGCAGGAGACGAGACATCGTGCGCATCGCAGGGTTGACGTGGTTGAAGAACCGCTTGTACCCATCGCACAGGTAGTTGAGGCCCTCGTCGCCGTCGGGGGTCTTGATGAAACGATTGCGGGGGCAGCCGCCGTGACAGGCGAACCTCACCTCGCAGTCGAGGCAGTACTGCGGCAGCGAGTCTCGCTTGTCGCGCCCGAACGTGACCTGCTGCTCGGACGCGATGAGGTCGATCATCGGGGTCTCGGCGATGTTACCGAGCAGGTAGTCGGGTTCGACGAAGTGGTCGCACGAGTAGAGGTCGCCGTTGTGTTCCAGGGCGAGCGCCAGGCCACACGTCTCGGAGAATACGCACAGTGCGCCGGGTTCGCCGTGCCAGTTGGCGAGTGCGGTGTCGAACATCTGCACGTACACCTCGCCGACGTCGCGCGACACCCATTCGTCGAACACGTCGACCAGGAACTGCCCGTAGGCCTCAGAGCCGACGCTGCGATCCGTGACATGGCTGCCCTCCTGGACGTACAACGGGCGTTCCTCCTTGTGCTCCGTGCTCCAGCCGACGTTGGCGATCTCCAGCATTGTCTCGGTGGCGCGTTCGACGATCGGGATGAACTGGATGAACTGCACATCCATCGAGTCGCGGAAGAAGCGGTAGACCTCGGCCCCCCGGTCCTGGTTGGCGCGATGCACGGTGCACAACACGTTGACGTCCACGCCGGCCCGCCGCAGGTGCTCATATCCGGCCATCACGCGGTCGAACGATCCGTGCTTTCGCTTGTCGACGCGGTAGGTGTCGTGGACATCCTCGGGTCCGTCGACCGAGAGCCCGACGAGGAAGTTGTGCTCCTTGAAGAACGCCGCCCATCGGTCGTCGATCAGCACGCCGTTCGTCTGGATCGTGTAGCTGGGTTGCTGCCACGGCTGGCGGTACTGCTCGACGAGTTCCACCGATCGCTTGAAGAAGTCGAGCCCCATCATGGTGGGCTCGCCGCCCTGCCACGCCACCGTGACCTCAGGGGTCTGGTGTGCCTCGAACAGTTGCCGGATGTAGTTCTCGAGCAGCTCGTCGGCCATCCGGAAGCGATCACCCGGGTACAACATCTCCTTCGACAAGAAGAAGCAGTACTCGCAATCGAGGTTGCAGATCGGGCCGGTCGGCTTGGCCAACAGGTGGAACGCGGGTGGCTTGGCGCCAGTGATCATTCAATTC
>CAJQNJ010000187.1 GCA_905479685.1 uncultured Acidimicrobiales bacterium | reverse complement strand
CGCTTTGATCAGGCGGAGGTGTGGCGTGGTTTCGGTTCCGAGTTCGTAGTGTCCGCGGCGGATGTTCTGGATGAGAGCATGGCCTTTGATAACGACCGAGGCAGTTCTGTCGCGTTTGAGTCCGCGCATCGGCCGGAGCCGAGCTTTCAATCTGCCGTGGTCACACTCGACGCGATTGTTCTGATGTTGCTCGGTGTTGTGGAAGGCCTTCGGGATTAGCTGCTCGATCGTGGTCTCGAGCGCTTCGGCCAGATCGGTGACAACTTCGTCAGGTTCGCCGTGAGCGGTCAAAGCACCGGTGAAGAATCTGTGAGCTGCGCCGATGTCACGCTTGAGCGAGACGTAGACGTCGATGACTTGGCCGTGCTGCGTCGATCAGAAACGGCGTGAAACGCTGCACCCATCTGTAGATCGTGACATGCTCGACGTCGATCCCACGTTCGGCCATGAGCTCTTCCACGTCTCGATACGACAGCCCGTAGCGGAGGTACCAGCGGACCGCCAACAAGATCACCTCGGGCGGGAATCGAAAGCCAGCAAACGCTGATCGATCAAACGAGGGAGAAACGACACGACGATGGCTCATCCCAACAGCCTCACCGACCTAGCACGCGATCTGTCGACGCAACAGTGCCGTTCGAGTTGTCGTTGGTTCCAGATGATTGTGCGGTCGAGGAGTCCTCGGCGGATGGAGCCGATCCAGCGTCCAGCGAACGTGCTGGCCATGGCGTGCGGACCGGGGTCTTGAGAAGCTTGAAGCCTTTGGTGCGGAAGATCTCGTCGAAGGTGTCGATGAATTGGCTGCCTCGGTCGCGAACGAGGGCTCGTGATTCGTCGAGTTGGTCGGCGTGGCGGAGGGACAAGTTGCGGGCTGCTTGAGTGGTCCACGCGCCGGTCGGGTTGGCAGTGGCGCCGGCGTAGAAAACTTGTCGCGTGGAGATGTGGATGAAGAACAGCACGTAGTAGCGGCGAAGTAGGGCGGTGTCCACGGCGAAGAAGTCACAGGCCACGGCGCCTTGGGACTTCAGGAACTGCGACCAGGTGATGTCGGACCGGTTTGGCGCAGGGTCGATGCCGCTGGCTTTGAGGATCTGCCACACGGTCGACGAAGCGATCCGATGGTCGAGGCCGTCGATTTCGCCGTGGATGCGGCGGAAGCCCCAGGTTGGGTTCTCGGCGGCGAGGCGGAGGACGAGTCGCCGGATCTGGTTCGAGGTTGGTGGGCGTCCCGGTCCTCACGTGGCATGGGTCCAGTAGCGGGCGACTCGCCGGCGATGCGATCGGAGCAGGGTGTCGGGGGTGACGAGCCAGCCGGTTCGTCGCGGCCGGGGGAGCACGGCGGCGATGGCGCCGAGCAGGGTTCGGCTGTCGTCGTTGAGTGCGGGTCGGTCGATCTGGCGGCGTAGGACACTGAGATGGTGGCGTAGCACGATGATCTCGAGGTCTTTGGAACGACCAGAGCTGACCGTCAAACGGGCGAGCAAGGCAATGAGGCCGTAGAGAAGGCGGAACACAGACTGTCAGCCTCGGCTGCGTTTCCCCTGATCAGCGCCCACGACCGAATATTCGCCCCCCACACGGTTCGTGTGTCCCGACGCCGTACATGCGGAGCCATGGCATCCGGTTGCTCGCCGTAACCGCGGTGACCGCGGGGCGGTCGTCGGTGATGCGGTAGAAGACGAGCCCTTCGGGAAAGCATCTGAACAGGCCCGCCGGATTGGCGATCAGAACTCGAAGCCCGTGGCGGCAACCCAGGTCGAATCGACCGTGAAGTGCCCGGCATCGGTAGCGCGCACCACCACCACCGGAGCGGGGGTCCGGTTCCCCGTCGCTGCCTCAAAAGATACCCGACCGGTCCAGCCGGAAAATTCGGTCAGGTCGTTCAGCGCGGCGGTCAGTTCCTCTACCTCGAACCCCCCGGCCGCCGTGGCGGCGGCGGCGAGGACTTTGACAGAGTCATAGCTGTATGGGGCCCAGCTGGCGTCCGCTACGCCGAAAGCCTCGGTGAACGCGGTGAACGGCTCGGTCGAGTTTGGAAAGTCACTCGGAGCCGGGACGCCCACGACAGGGCAGTTCTTGGCGGCAGGGATACCGGCAGCGTCGAGGAACCCGTTGTCGTATGCGCCGTAGTCGGCCAGGCACTTTGCGGCTGCGTTGGTGTCGAACATGGCCTTGGCGATGAGCCCGCCCTCGGGGTAGTAGGTGATCACGTAGACGAGGTCGGGGCTGGTCGACATCACCTCGGCGACGGCGTCGTCGTAGGAGGATGCACTGGGCTCGATGGCGAGATCGATCGTCACCGTGACCCCGGCGGCGGCCAGCGTGGCCAGCATTGCCGTGTTGGCGTCGAGAGTGTAGGCCTCGGTTGAATCGAAGATGATAGCGACCTTGGAGGCCTGAGCCCAGTCGGTGATGGCCGTGGTGGCCGCCGGGGCAATCTGGCTGGTCATTGGCTGCAGGGTGAAGCCGAGCCCCTCGGTGCTGTTGGCCGAGGTGAGGCGGAGCGGCACGATCCCGGCATCGATGTACAGCGGAAGGGTCTCCACCCCGACCCCGGAGTTATAGGGCCCGACCACTGCATCGAGGCCGTCGGCGATGGCAGTTTCGGCCGCCTTCACTCCGGTCTCGGGGTCGGCGGCGTCGTCGATCTCGACAATGACCACCTGTTTACCGTTGATTCCGCCATTGGCGTTGAGCTCGTCGGCGGCCAGCTTGGCCCCGTTGAGCATGCCTATACCGACGCTCTTTTGGTCGCCGCTGAGGGGCGCCTCCAGCCCGATCCGGATCTCGTCGGCCGACGGGTCGCTTGACGATGTCGAGCAACCTGCAAGCGCGATCAGCGAAGCGATTGTGAAGACACCAATCACGATGGGGAAACGGTGCCCTCTCGGGGCTGAGATGCTCATGATGTCGGTTCTCCTGAACTGAAAATTTTTTCGATCGGAAGGATAGCACGTTGGGTCCAGTAGCGGGCGACTCGCCGGCGATGCGATCGGAGCAGGGTGTCGGGGGTGACGAGCCAGCCGGTTCGACGGGGCCGGGGGAGCACGGCGGCGATCGCGCCGAGCAGGGTTGTCGTCGTTGAGTGCGGGTCGGTCGATCTGGCGGCGTAGGACACTGAGATGGTGGCGTAGCACGATGATCTCGAGGTCCTTGGAACGGCCGGAACGAAAGGCGAGACGGGTGAGCGCGGCGATGAGGTGGTAGAGGATGCGAGACACAGCTGATCAGCATCGAGCGCGTTTACCCTGGTCAACCCACACGGCCGAATATTCGGCCCCCACAGGACCGAAGACCACCTTCGAGCACATCGTTCCTCGCCTGTCACAAGCAGCAGCAGCGGCGGGACGAGACTCGCACCTCGCGTCATCGCGATTCTGCCTGTGTGCGTCACCGACAACGAGGCCGAAGTCAGGGATCGCATCTCATCGACCCTGGCGATGTATGCGCAACTACCCTTCTACGCCGGGAGGTTCCTCTTCAAGGACATCCAAACAGGCTTCCAGTCGGATCAGATGCTACCGGGGGCGCAAGGGTGGCGCAGACTAGGATGCGGCGTTGCGATTGGTGCAGTGCTCAGTCGATTTCTGGGGACTTGTATGTCCGGCATATTCGGACCTGAACGAAGGCACCAGCGCACAACCAATGTCACAGCGATGCGTTTGGGGTATGTTGACCAGTCGACCTAACACAACGGTCGTTCGAGTCTCCCCCGTGGAGTAGAACTGAAGTATGGAAACAGGAAGCTGGGTCAGCCTGAGCCTGTACTTCGCCGCGATGGTCGGCATTGGCTTCTACGCCTTGCGCAGATCTTCCGATGACCCCGAGGGATACATGCTCGGTGGCCGCAACCTGCCTCCGGCGGTTGCCGCGCTATCGGCAGTAGCCTCGGACATGTCTGGCTGGTTGCTGCTGGGCTTGCCCGGCGCCCTCTTTGTGACGGGACTGGTCGAAGCCTGGATCGGCATTGGTCTGTTGATCGGCGCATTCATCAATTGGATCGTCGTCGCGCCTCGCCTCCGCGAGCAGACCGAGCGCTATGACAATGCGCTCACAATCCCGGAGTTTCTTGCGAACCGCTTTGCGAGTCGTGCCACAAGCCTGCGCATCGTTTCGGCCATTATCATCGTCCTCTTCTTCGCGGTGTATACCGCCGCTGGACTGGTTGCCGGGGGCAAGCTGTTCTCCACCGTCTCCGATTGGGGCTATCAGAGCGGAGTGTGGCTGACGCTCGGTATCGTGCTCGCGTACACCGTGGTGGGTGGCTTCCTCGCAGTGTGCCTCACCGACTTCGTGCAGGGCGTGATCATGATGCTCGCGCTGCTCATCATGCCTGCCGCGGTGCTGTTCACCGGGGATGGCGGAGGGATCGCAGAAGTCAACGCCACCCTGACCAGCATCGAGGGCTACAGCCTGTCCTTGTGGTCGGACAACATGTCGCTGATCGTCTGGTTGTCTCTCATGGCATGGGGTTTGGGTTACTTTGGACAACCCCACATCATCGTGCGCTTCATGGCAGTTCGCAGTGTTGCCGACGTTGCCATAGCGCGCAACATCGCCATGATCTGGATGGGCTTCTCCCTGCTCGGCGCAATTGGCGTCGGCATTTTGGGACGCGCCTACGTCGAGCGCAGCGGCATCCGGCTCGGCGATGAGGAAACCATCTTCATCCTGCTTGCCGAGACGCTCTTCCCAGCCATCATCACAGGCTTGCTGTTCGCCGCACTGATGGCGGCCATCATGTCGACCGTTTCCAGCCAGCTGCTGGTCTCGTCATCATCTTTGGCCGAGGACTTCTACCGCCTGTTCCTGAACAAGACGGCGAGCGATCACAGAGTCGTGTCCGTCGGACGCGTGGCAGTTGTGGCCGTCGGTGTGTTTGCGGCGGTGATCGCGAGCGACCCTGAAAGTGAGGTTCTGGGACTCGTATCCAACGCCTGGGCTGGCTTCGGTGCAGCGTTCGGGCCGCTGATGATCCTGTCTCTGACCTGGAGCCGGATGACCGGCAACGGCGCGGTCGCAGGTCTGGTGGTGGGCGCGGCGACCGTGATCGGCTGGATCACACTGGACTGGAACAGCAGCTTTCTCGGTGGACCCGGCGTATACGAGATCATTCCGGGGTTCCTGTTCGCAATGGCGGCCATCGTTGTCGTCAGTCTGGCCAGCGAAACGCAAGGCGAGCACCGCCCGCTCGCCGAATCGACTATCTAGGCCGCAACGACCGTGTGGGGGCTGAATATTGCGTCGTGCCTGGTCAGGCTGCGTTTCGGTATTCGTTGATGAGTACGTCGCAGCGGCTTGATCTCAAGACCCGAAGATGACGCATCTGCACTGGCGGCGGCGCTTCGGGAGCCTCCGGCGGCTGTTGGTTGAGTGAGCGGTGGGGTCGGTGGGTGTTGTAGTGGTTGATGTAGTCGATGATGAGCTGTTCGAGTTGTTGTTGGCTCCAGATGATGGTGCGGTCGAGGAGCTCGCGGCGGATGGTTCCGATCCATCGTTCGGCGAAGGCGTTGGCCACGGGCGTGCGGACGGGACTCTTGAGGATCTTGAGGCTTTCGGTCCGGAAGATCTCGTCGAAGCTCTCTATGAACTGACTGCCCCGATCGCGAACGAGAGCTCGTGACCCTGCGAGCTGGTCGGTGTGGCGGAGGAACAGGTTGCGGGCAGCCTGGGCCGTCCAGGCTCCAGTCTGGTTGGCAGTGG
>CAJQNJ010000186.1 GCA_905479685.1 uncultured Acidimicrobiales bacterium | reverse complement strand
AGCGAGCACAGCGTCACTCCATGCTCCGTCCAAGTCGGCCGCTTGGTAGAGGATCGAGGAGATCACTGGGCCGTGTCGATCCATGAGCGCGAACTCGGCGTCGGTGTTCGGTGTTGCCAGGACTGACACGCACTGCCGTCCGTCGTAGGTCTTGTCGGCGAGGTACACAAGTCCATCGTTGTTGCTTCGAGCGTCGTGGATGATCTGTTGGCCCATCACCTGCGTGTACCACTCGACCTGGCTGTCGAGATCGGTGCAGAGTTGCACGACACCGAGTGTCTGGAGTTGTCGCTGGCCGACCGGACGAAACTCGACGTCGGGAGTTTTGAAATGACCGACGTATTCCATGATTTCGATCCATCGCCCTTCCGGATCGATCGCAACGAATCCGTTGTAGCTGTTGCCGAATTCTTCGTATGGCATTGCAACGGTGGCACCGTTGGACTGCAGGTGCTCGACCGTGTCGAGCGCGTTCGGAACGATCCAGCAGATGTGGTTGATCGCGGAGTCGTGCTCGGCGAACCATTTGCGCTCGTACTCGAACTGATACGGGGGAGCTTCGAGTTGCATCTGAAATGGTGCTCCGCAGGCGAGGAAGGTGTAGTCGACGCCGCCCTCACCGGTGTGATGCATGTCGTCGGTGCCTTCCCAGTAGTAGGCGGGAATTGCGTGGTACCACTTCAACCAATTCCACATGGCGTCGCGTGGCTTTGTCTCGTAGATGCAGAGGTGGTGCAGCTGATAGGTCGGTACGTTCACGGCATCTCTCCGGTAGGGGTTGTTTGACTGAATATGGGTGCTCACCCATAATAGGCATGTGGCACGCGTTAGCGAAACGACAAAAGCAGAACATCGAAGACGCTTGCTCGATGCAGCAGCAGCCGAGTTCGCAGCCAAGGGCCTCGAGGGGGCAAGGGTAGACGACATCTCGCTTGCTGCCGGGCTTGCAAAGGGCACGATCTACAACTACTTCGACTCCAAGCTCGAAGTCTTCCGGGCTGTCATCGGCGAATGGACCCGTAGAAGCGCCGAAGTCAGAGAGGTGACGGCTGAAGATGCGCCGATTGGGGAGAAACTCCGGGCGATCATCATCGCGGACATGAAGGCAGCCGAGGAGATGGAGGAGTTTGCCCGCACGGCATTTCGAGAAGTGATCTCGGCACCTGCCGACGTTGTCGAGCAACTGTTGCCGGCCTGGGACCCAGTCGACGAAGAAATGGCCAGGGTCATCCTGCAAGCGCAGGAGGCTGGTGAACTGCGAACCGACCGGACTCCAGCCGAACTCGCTCGGATGTTCGTGGCCTTGGTGAATGGCCTCATGCTCGAACATTGGATGCCCGGTTCGTCGGTTCAGTTGGATGACATCGCAGACCTCGCCGTCGACTACTACCTCGACGGCGCGCGGCGCCCATCTGTGGGCACGTGAGAGGTCACGGTCCAGCGACGACCCGGTGCGGATCGTCAGCACACGCGACCTCGAAGTTGCCTGACCTCGATCGTCTATTGCAGCTGTTCGTCGAGGTTCCGCAAGCGCTGAGCCAGCTCACGGGCGATTGCGACGCCGAGGCCAGGAGTCTCCTCGAGGACCTGGCCAAAGCGGTCGTGCGGGATGATGAGCAGCGACATCGCCGTTTTTGCTCTCACCGTCGCCGTTGCGGGTCCCGACAACAAGAGGCCGATTTCACCAATGACTTCACCCTCGGGGACCTCAGCGACGACGTTGCCGTCGATGATCACCTCAGCAATGCCGGACTCGATCACGTAGGCGTAATGTTCTCGGCGCCCCTCACGAAAGAGTTCGTTTCCTGCTTTCACGTCGGCCGTGTCGATGATCGCTTCGAGATGTTTGATCTCCTTCGAGCCGCATCTGGCGAACAGTGGCGCAGCATGAAGCCGATCGAACTTTGAGTCTTTGGACACCCTTTTCCCCTTTGGTCGACGAGTCTGCAGCGTAGTCGGGCAGCCGTGACCGAGTCGAGAGCGCCACACTCTTGAGAATACTGGGAGCAGGCGACCCCGGGCCCGTCCTGTCGTGGCGTGACTTCACAGCGAACGCAGGAACTCCAGGCAAATCTCGGCGAACTCGCGTGGCCGCTCCATGAGGGCTACGTGACCGGTATTCGAAAGCTCGACAAGGCGAGCCTTGGGTATTCGATCGGCGATCTCGCGTGAGTGATGTGGCGCTGCGATGACATCGAGGGTTGAACACGTGACGAGAGTCGGTGTGTCAATACCGTGGATGCGGTCACACGTGTCGCCGGTGAGACACGCCTCGAGTTGGCCGATCCAACCCTGGTTCATCGGTGACCGCTCGAGCAGGAAGTCTCGGTGAGAGCGCATCTCGTCGGCATGTGCGTTGTAATAGTCGTGAGAGTGCAGCCCCAACATCGAGAACTCGGCGAGTGCGAGCCGCTGATCTTGTCGAGCGAGCTCGAGACGCGTTTCCTGAAATGTCCGCAGACGTGGACTGTTCCGACACCAGCTGTGATGAACGCCGAGGCTCGATACCCGATCGGGATGGTTGATCGCCAGCTCTTGTGCGATATGTCCACCCATCGAAAACCCCATCACGTGCGCGTGGTCGATGCCCGCCGAGTCAAGAACGTGCACCGCATCGTTTGCCATGTCGGCAAGCGAGTAGCCGGGATCGGGAACGCTGCTCCGGCCCACGCCGCGATTGTCGAACACCACCGTGCGGAACTCTTCTGAGAACATTGGAAGCTGACTTGCCCAAAACTGATGGTCGTGGCCGGTTCCGCTGATCAACAGCAATGGCGGGCCAATCCCCTCGGTGCGGTAGAAGATCTCCACGCCGTCGTGGTCTGCGGTCAGCGGCATGGCGAACCTCCTGGTTCAGGACTTCAGTCGTAGGTCCGCAACTCGACCAGGTGGCCATCTGCGTCTCGGACGTACGCGCCATCCCCAATTCCCTGCGCTCCCGACAGCTGTGCCGGACCCATCTCGATATGGTCGCCATGCGTGTCGACAAACGCCTTGAATGAGTCGCGATCGGTGACGAGCGCGAAATGATCGACGTTCTGTCCTGCCGGTTCGCCAAGCGTGAGATCGATCAGAAACGAGTCGGACACGCGGAGCGACACGAAGGGACTCGAGCCGTCCCGCCACAGGTCATACCGTTCGACCGTCACGTCGAAGCGCTCTGTGTACCACTCGATCGATCGGTCGATATCGCCGACGACAAGTACGATGTGGTCGACTCCGGTCAGTTTCACTGTCATCTCTTCCCCAATTCGTCTCTTCCCACGGCCCTCGGTGCAGAGGCTAGCGATCATGCGGTGCATCAACCCAGCTCTGGTGGGGCTGAGATTCGGACAGCCGCGTTTGGGCGCGGATGATTCACCGGTGGTAAGCAGCACGGGACCCGATCGTGGTCCGGGCCCATCGGTGATGAAGTCATGGTTTTCCACAAAGCGAGGGAGCGGGAATGAGTTTCGAGGATGAAGTACGGTCGATCAGCACCCCAGATCGCGTGGAAACGTCGATCGGTGAGCTGACGTTCGTCGATGGGGCGCCGACAAACGAGACAGCCGGGCGGGTGTACGACTACCTGGACACCGCGCGAGGGGTCGAGGTGTTCCTCAACGCCATGCCAGGTGCGTCGGTGCAGGCGTTGGTCAGTGGCCCACGGACGCTGGGTCAGCACCGGTCGGACCAGGTCGTGATTTTCGACGACCTGATGAGTTCGGAGTCACTGTTCCTGACCGGTAACACCTCGACGCTCTATGCCTTGCCTGTGCTGGATCTGCGCACGGATGGACCCACGGTGGTCGAGGTTCCGCCTGGGATGCTGGGGGCGTTCAACGACATGTGGTTCCGCTACATCGGCGACGTCGGCCCGGCCGGTCCGGACCGAGGAGCGGGCGGCAAGTACTTGGTCCTTCCACCCGGCTACGACGGTGACGTCCCCGACGGCTACTTCGTTTACCGTTCACGGACCTTTGGTGTGTGGACGTTCATGCGGGGCTCGGTCGCGGATGGGATCGATGCGGGGGTGGCGAACATCACCGAGAACCTCAAGGTGTACCCCTTGGATCGGGCTGGTGATCCGCCGGAGATGGAGTTCATCAGCGGTTCGGGCAAGGCCTTCAACACCGTGCATCCCAACAACTTCACGTTCTACGAGCATGTCGCCGAGCTGGTGAACGAGGAATCCGATGAGATGCTCGACGTCGAGACACGGGGCTTGCTCGCTGCGGTCGGTATCGAGAAGGGCCGCCCGTTCGCGCCCGACGAAAGAATGAAACGCATCCTGACCGATGCCGTTGCCATTGCCAATGCCACGGCTCGCTCACTGGTCTGGTATCCGCGAGCCGAGGGGGTTCGCATCTACCCCGATACCGACAGCGCATGGATGATGGCGTGGGAGAACAAGGACTGCTTCTTCGAGCGGGACGGGGCCAGGAACCTCGATGCCCGATCGATGTACCACTACGCCTACACCGCCGTCACACCGGCGATGGCGGTCAGCGTCCCTGGGAAGGGCTCCGACTACGCCATAGCGTTCCTCGACTCCGACAAGACGCCGTTCGACGGCTCGCAGACATATCGGCTGCACCTACCGCCGAACGTGCCGGTCAATGACTTCTGGGCCATCACCGTCTACGACACCCAAACGCGCTCGCAGCTCCAGACCGGCCAACGTTTTCCTTCAGTGGGAAGCAACGACGAACATATCGCTGCAAATCCCGATGGTTCCTACGACATCTACTTCGCTCCAGAGGCGCCCGAGGGTCGCGAGCACAACTGGCTCCAGACCATTCCCGGCAAGAGTTGGTTCGTTGCCCTCCGCATGTACGGACCAGAGCAGGCCTGGATCGACAAGACCTGGCGCCCCGGCGAGATCGAGTTACTGGATTGATTGCTTCTCGGCTACAGGCTCGGCTGGCCAACCGCATGCGCGGACGCTTCTGGGAGTGGCTCTGAAGTCGACGCTGCGGACCTGCGAGCCGCGTCGACCAGATAGATGCACGCTGCCAAGGCGAGCAGCGACTTTGGTCCGACGTCGGTGTCGAGCACGGTCATCGAGTTGAAATAGGTGTGGACCGTGCCATACACGATTGCGATCGTCGCGGTGCGTGGAACAGACCAGCGGCAGACGACTGGGACGAGGGTCAGCCACAGCCAGTCATGCGAGAACGCGTGGCCCGAGAGATAGGCCATGAGTGCGAGGCTCATCAGCGTGAGGATCCGTTGATCGCCGCTGCTCCAGCGGATCGTGAGAACGGTCGCAATGGCCAGAGCGACCAGCAACGAGGGAATACCCGCAACAGGGTGCACGTCGACATGCTGAGAGAGGGTACGAATCGACATGTCGGTGAGCGACCCGAACGAGCGGCTCTCGCCGAGCGAGTCGATCCACCACAACCATGGCTTCAGTCCATCTTGTGCGAGCTGTACCGAAAGCAAGACGCAGAACGTCAAAGCGGTCGAGATGATCAACCGCCACCGACGTCTGCTCGGCAGCTCGACCAGGGCCGAGGCAACGGCAAGGTGGGGTTTGAATGACATCAGTGCGATAGGTGCGCCACCGAAACGCGTACCTATGAGCAGGAGGCGAAGGCCCACGAGGCCAGCGAGGAAGAAACCGGTCTGCCCGAAGCGAAACGTGCTCATCGACGGAGTGAGGAAAAGGAAGTAGCTCGCGCTCAACAGGTAGCCGATCGTTCGTTCGAACGCCTGGTCCTTCGCCAACATCACGATGCTCCCGAAGAGGGCGAGGCCGCCGATGAGGCTCATGATGAAGGCCGACGTTCCCATCGCTCTCACCTGAGTGATCCAGGTCGGAGGGTTGAACAGGTGCAGCGGGTTGACGAATTCGCCAGGTTCTGCTGGAAACCTTGCGAGAAGCGACTGGTTCAGTACGTCGCTGTCGTACGGGTTCTGTCCCTCTTCGAGAAGGACGTCAGCTGTGCTCCAGACGCGGAAGTCGAAACGATCGACATCGAAGACGTCCCACCGAGCGACAAAGAGCGCAAGGACGAGTCCGAGCGCGCACGCGATCCGTATGCCGAAGTCGGCGCGACGAGACAGCCTCATTTGCACGGGATCGGCTCGTCTGCCGTGAAATAAAGCGTCTGCTGTTGTTCAAGCCTTTCGTGGCGCGGCGGACTCGAGTTGACGCAGCCTTGGTCACGGGGTTGTGGTGGGCGATTTCCTCGGCAGTTGGGTGATCACCGCCTCGATGAACTGAGCTGTCCCGAACGGCTCTTCCAGGAGCTTGGCTTGGGGCGTCTTGCGAAGCTCGTCGTCGTCGACGACCAGGACGAGAGGGCTTCAGCGCTGGTCGAAGGGTCGCGTGACCTGACCTTCATGGGCGTGCGGCGGCCAGATTGTGAAGGTTGTTCCGGCTCCGGGAGTGCTGTCGACGGTGATTGCGCCACCGGACTGGTTGTTCGTGCCATGTGTGGAGGCGAACCCGAGAGCGGTACCGCGTGCGGGTGGCTTGTGGTGAATATGGGTCGAAGATGAGATTCGTTCGCACTCGTCTTTGACAACGACGAGGATGGGACTGACCGGTTGTGTGCAACCAAACGCCATCAGTTGGGCAATGGTCGCTTTCGTTCGTTCGACCGTTCTGTTCATCTCGGCAAGGTCGTGGCGACTGTCGTTTCCGAGTTCGCGACCGCTCAGGTCCGACTCGCATCTGGAGTGTGCCCAGGGTGTTGTTGAAGTCATGCGCTGTTCCGGCAGAGACGCGCCCAATCGAGTCGAGGCGTTCGGCCTGCGCGAGTCGGGATTCGAGGAGCTGGCGCTCAGTTGTGTCGATCCCGGTTCCAATGATCATCGTTATGTGGCCGGCGTCGTCGGTGAGAACGCTGTTGGTCCACGAGATCGTTCGGCGTCGACATGCTTTGACGAGCAGGGTCATCCGATCACCTATGCCAACGTGGGGGAGAATCTGACGATCGCTGGGATCGAGTGGGGAGCAATATGCCCCTGGAGAGAGGATCGACGTCAGGCCGGTTCCGCCATTTCACTCGGGCCAGAACTGTGACCACCGGCGACGTAGTGGTCGCCGAACCGTAGGTGTGATCAGGCGGTGACTTCGCGTTTTCGTTGGGCATGTGGGAACGAGGCCAGTCCAGCGAGGATCATCACGGCGATGAAGTGTTTGAAGCTTGGCTCGGGCCATTGAAGGGTGGCCTCGGCTTGGTACCAATTGGGGTCCACGAGCATGACGATGGCCGCGATGATCGTCTTCCCAGACCAATCGACGACGAGGAAGACGGTCGCCAACACGATCGCCCAGAAGCCGAGCTCGCCGATGCCGACAGCGGCGCCCAGGTCGAGCACGTTCCACGAGAGCCAGAAGAAGAACGGCCCGATGAGCAGCGCAGCTGCCACCATTGCGGCGAAGAACATGGCTCCGCCAGCCACCAGAGCGCCGAAGCCGAGACCGCCGGCGAAGAGGCAGCCCGGATTGATCTTGGTCCAATCCGGCGACCAGTCGTCTGTGTGTGCGTCCATCTTTGTGCCTCCGATTAGCTCTGCGGTGTCTTCGATAGAACCATCTGAAAGGACAATCACTTAGAGTCCAAGGTCTGCTCATCCACCTGTCGGGCGCTCAGTGGTGAGCCGAACTATAGGTAGGAGACAGGATCGTCGAGAACGCAGGCGAGTGGCTTAGAAACGTTGATTTCACCAGCCAGACGGGTCCACGGAGTTCATCGTTGGGAAGGAATCCTTCCCTCGCCCTAGCCCGGCACACCGAAGGTGGCGATCTTGTCCACCGAGCATTCAAAGAGGATGCGCCGCTCATCGATCGAAGGATCGCGCAGGCCGTATTCGTCGCCCTGACCCACATACTTCTTCCATATGCGGTCGAGCTGCTCGGTCACGCGTGCACCTTCGCCCGGGTCGTCCTCACTTATCTCTCGGTCGACGGTGACCTTGATGCTCATCCAGTGGTACATGTTCTCCGGATTCATCAAGATCATCGTGATCTGTGGCGTGTTGCGAATCCACTCTGTCTTCTTGCGCTGAACTGCAACGTTCACCAACACTTTGTCGCCCTCGTAGTCGAACCACATCGGCGTCAGGTTGGGGCGACCGTCGCCGCCGATGACCGCCATCACGCATGCAATGGGTTTGTCCATGAGTTGTTTGTAGGTCGGATCGAGGTCGCTGATCGACGTGATCTTGGCCCTCTCACCAACCGCGAACTGGTTGGCTTGCACGCCCTGTGAGACATCGACGAACTTCGAGACGGGAATGGACACTTGTAGTAACTCCTGGTGCTTTTCTTAAGACTCTCTACCACAGACCGCTGGTGTCAGGCGTTGGAACTCGGCGCGACTGTCGAGCCCGATTGCTGGCCTGTTCAGCTGCGGGCTACTCACTTGTGCCCTCTCCCGAGATCCAAGTGATCTGTGGCAGTGATGTGAAGGTATACATCGGAGGTCTGTCAGTCTCGGGCTGGGACGATGAGGACAGGAACCTCAGCGTTTCGAGCGATCTTCTCCGCAACGCTTCCAAGCATCCAGCGGGTCATGCCGGAGCGACCGTGGCTCGCAACGACGATCAGATCCACGTCGTGGCTTGTGGCGACATCGAGGATCGCGTCGGCTGGGAAGTTCTCGAATCGAAGCACGGCCGAAATGGTTGAGTTCGGCGCGTGCTCAACCACGATTCGATGAATTGCAGCCTCGGCCGCCTGCTCGATCGTGAGGTCCTCTCCGCCTTCGAACTCTTCGAGCACCTCACGCTCGGGAAGACTCACGTTCGCCACGATCACCAGTTCGGCGCCCATGGTCTCGGCCATCATCGCTGCGTACGCCACACCGATCTCGGATCGCTTCGAGAGGTCGACTGGCGCGAGAATCTTCTTCGGTTGGTCCATCGTGAACTCCTATGTATTGAGCTCTGGGGGTGATGCGGTGCACGAAGGCATCGATGTCAACGTATCCCCTGCCCCGCTTCCCACACAGGGACATTGGTCCGCAACTCAGCGCTCATACGCCGCCGACGTTGCGATCGCCCAATGAATACCGCTGGGGTACTCAATCGACAGTCACTTCCCCATGCGCGACCAATCATTGGCACCCTCGATGGTGGTGTTGATGATCTGTGGGGTCTCGGCGAGCGCCTGCGGCATGTCCTGCATCGCCTTCTTGAAGTGATCGCTGTTCACATGGGGCTCCGCCCACCGTCGTCGAATGCCTCGACGAGCACGAACTCGTCGCTGTTTCCGACGCTGCGCGACCACTCGAACCATAGGTTGGCCGGCTCGGCGCGAGTCGGTTGACCACGAATGAATGCGGCGCGGTGCTGTGATACGTCGTTCCGAAGCCAGCCAGGATCTCCTTCGATGCCAGGTTCGCATCGTCGGACCACCTGCAGGTGATCGTGTCGCAAGCCGCAACGATCGCGCTGACAATCAGTTCGCTCCCTTGCCCCTTCCAGCACACGGCGTTTTCTGGCGAAGTCGGGTGGTTTCAAGCAGTCCACGCGACGTCCGATGCGAGACCCTACGCGCTTCCGAGCGTTTCGATCGATATTGCCAGCTATGGGCGGTTGCTCAGGAGATTCGTCGCGCGATCTTTCGGGCGTCGCGGTTCATCTGGAAAAGATGGCCCTTCAAGCTCAGCCACATGCCGATGAAGTGGAGTCCCGGCGCTGACTCATGTGTCTCTGCGGCGTGACAGAGGGGCGACCCAGCGTCATCGAGCACGCCCAAATGGCCGACCATGTCCTCGAGCCCCCGGCGATAGCCGGTTGCGGCGATGACCGCGTCGACCTCGATGTCTCGCCCGTCGACCAGCCGGACGGCGGTTCTGCCCATCGATTCGACGGCCGGTACCGGTGTCACCCGCCCCGCCTCAAGTTGGTCGGCCAGACCCACATCGATGATCGGAATGACGCCACTACTCACGGCTTGCGCCTTGAGCCCTTCGGTCGGGCGGGGGAGCCCGTGCCGGCGAACCTTGCCCATCGTCATGCGTTCGATTGCACCGTTGACGGGATCGCAGAGCGCGGCGGGGATGTACGCGTTCGGGAACCCGATCAACGTCATCGGCACGCCGAGAAGCTGTCGCGGAATGACATGGGGAGGAGTGCGGTAGGACAACCAGACCTCCGCAGCGCCCTGTTCGGCGAGGTCGGCGGCGATCTCGGCGCCGGTATTGCCCGTCCCGACCACCATCACCCGCTTGTCCTGGTACGGAGCGGGAGATCGATAGAGCGACGCGTGAACGAGTTCCCCCTCGAACGACTCCTCGCCGGGCCATGGCGGTACCACCGGAACCCGCAGATACCCCGTTGCCACCACGACATGGGAGGCCTCCCAGCTCCGGTCGCCGGCCTTGACCGTGTAGCCGCCGTCGCGACGATCGATTCGATCCACTCGCACGTCGTGCGTCGGCTCGATCTCGAAGTGACGAGCGTATTCCTCGAGGTATGCAGCGACATCGTCACGGGCTACCCACCGACCAACCCGTCGGGAGATGCGTCGACCCGGTAAGCCCGACTGCAGCCGAGGTGTGTGCAGATGGAGTCGGTCGTAGCGCTCTCGCCACGACTGGCCGACACCGCTTCCGGCATCGAGGACCGTCACCGCTGTGCCCCGTCGCTTCAGCGAGGCCGCGGTCGCCAACCCTCCAGCTCCGGCACCCACCACAACAACCTTTGTCGGCTTACTCATCCGCCGTTCTTATCAGCGTTGGCCCGCTACCGGAGAACATGGCGAACACGCGTGCATCACGGTTGTCCGAACGCTGGAACGGTATTGCACCGTTCTTCGAGTACAGAACGTCGTTGCCTTGCGCCCCGTACAGGATGTCGAACCCGGCACACCAGCGCGGGATTGGTTCCATCCGTTAGAAATGGAAGCATGCGTCTGTTGGTTGCCATCACTTCGGGCTTCGGCCACATCCGACCGTCTACCGGTGCCGGAGTCCGACGGTGCGGCGATGTTCCGCCCGTTCTTCCTGCGCGCAGCTGCCGCTGTTCCGTTCATCCGCGCCCTGTGTGACGAATGGGAACCCGACGTGATCCTGCGCGACACCGCTGGGCTCGATGCGTGGGTGATTGCCGAGCAGACCGACACTCCGCTTGCGACGTTCGACTTCGCCCCGGCACAAGCCGGGATGCTGCAGGAGTACGCGGTAGGCGAGTTTGTCTGGTTCCGCGAGGCAATGAGTCTGCCCCCGGAACCGAGCAGCGACCGGCAGGCGAGCGAGGTCACCATCGTCGGGGCAGCACCGAGCTGGTTCGACGGACACAGTGTGCCGGCGAACACGCACTTCGTGCAGCCGATGGAACCTGATCCAGGTGAAGCTCGGCGCAGGACTTGCCGTCGGCCAGGACGAGCGAACCCCCGA
>CAJQNJ010000185.1 GCA_905479685.1 uncultured Acidimicrobiales bacterium | reverse complement strand
GACAGCGGTAGCGGCTACCGCTCCAGCAGCTACTGCTGGACGCTCGGCACAGCCAAGGACCAACTCGAGCTGCGCGCCCTTGGACAAACCTCGAAGCTCGACGCGAACTGCACCAATCAAACCCTCGGGATGTGGACGCCGCAACATCGGCAGATGCATCGTCAAACGATCACGTCGAGTTGCCGCCATTCGGGCCGTCACTCGATCCACGTTGGGATGAGCGCGGACCAAGAGTAACGGGTCGGCCAACGCTGCCCGATAGCAGTCGGCTGCGGCCACGGGTGGCGGAAACCACGCGAGCTCGCGTCCAGATCCACCGGTCCGTCGGACCCAACCCCCGTTTCGCCAGTCAAAACACAGACCCTTGAGGGCGGCGTGGTGCTGGCGAGCACAATCTGGGCCTCCGGTGCCGAACTTCGACACATGCACTTCCCGAACCTCGTCGAACCATGATCGACCATGCGCTGCCAAGACATCGGACAGCCCGGGCATCAACCCGGCGCCGACGACAATGCGTACGCCGTGCGCGCGGGCGTGGTCATTGAGGTCGAGCAGTCCCCGTACGTCCTCGATACTGTCGCACACCGACACCACGTGTTGGCCACGCGACACACATGCTTGAGCGAGCGGTGCATGCGTGCCAGACCGGGTGGCAAGTACCACCACAGACGCGTCGAGGGGAATGGACGCTGCTGCACTCGCCTGGACCCAGTCACCAAGGGAGTTCACTGCTCCAGCAGCAGTACCGATCACGTCGTCGACCAAGATGACGTTGGAGCCGTCTCCATTGCGCGAGAGTTGCCTCGCAACCCGCATGCCAGTGGCACCAGCGCCGACGATTGCGATGGTCGGCATCGTTTACTTGAGCTCGTTCTCCGAGAGTTCGCGCCACCCGCCGCTTCGCGAGGGAACACCTCCCGAGCCGCGCAGTCGCAACGCGCCAGCGACACCAGCGGCGATACCGACAGCCGCCGCAGCTCGTCGGAGCAACACAAGGATCTGCACACCTGAACTCTAGTGTTGCGAGAAGTCGATCCCCTAAGGTCCTCCTGCGCGGCAGCTTCGCACGACAAGGGCCCTCGATTCCAGCCAGCATTCGTGCGCCTTTGACTCAGCAGCTCGAGAGACAGGAGAAGAATGTCAGTCCTTCTTGCAGTCTTGTCGACCGTCTCCATCGGGATCGGCGATTTCCTTGCCTCCGACGTCACCAAACGCACCCGTGCTCACGAGGTGACCTCCTCGATGTTTCTCTCTGGTGTGGTGATGACCGCCGCCGTGGCTCTGATCTGGCCGGGCGCACCGACGAGCAGCGACCTGCTCTGGGGTGGTTTCGCCGGCGCCGCCAATGGCACAGCAATCCTGTTGCTCTACGTGGCCTATTCGCGTGGCTCGTTGAGATCTGCTGCACCGACGGCCGCCGTTGTCATGTCGAGCGTTCCCGTCGCCTGGGATGTCTTGGTGTCTGGGACCAGCCCCTCGCCAGTGACATGGGCCGGAATTGTTCTGGGGATGATCGCGATTGCGCTCACCAGCTACGAGCCGGGAGAGGCTAGCGACGACAGGCGCAGTGTGGCGATCGCTATCGCCGCTGGAGTGATCTTTGGTGGCATGCTCATCCTGCTCGGAGAGATCGATGAAGACGCAGGCGGGCAACCCATCCTCATTCAACGTCTCGTCGGCTTCGTGGTGGCGGCGAGTGTCACCCGAGCCACCGGTCCGCGAATCTTTCCAGAGGACCACTCAGCCCGAGTCATGTCGTTCGTTGTGGGTCTGTTTGCCACGGGGGCAATAGTGCTGTTCGTCTTGGCGCTTCAGACGGGTGGAAGCCTGGCGGTCGTGAGCATCATCGCCTCACAATATGCAGCGGTCGCTGTACTGCTCGGTGTTGCACTACGGGGTCACACCATGACCTGGTGGCAAATGCTCGGCGTCGCGGGTACCAGCCTCGCTGTCGCCCTGATCACCATCGGCTGAGCACCACAGGGGCGGACAACCGTCAGCGCCTTTCGGCCCGTGGGGCCGAAAGGTGGCCGAATGCGTTCCATTCCCGTGGGCCTAGCTGGAGTCGAACCAGCGACCTCACCCTTATCAGGGGTGCGCTCTAACCAACTGAGCTATAGGCCCGTACCGAACCCCGAAGGGCCATGAAACGGTATCGAGTTAGCCCCGCCGGGGCAACGTCGAAATGGGTCGAGCTGTCTCTTCCTCGACAACGGTCACGCGGATACCTCCGGTGAGATCCGAGATGAGGTTGAGCAGGATCGCAATCAGCACCGAAAACCCGGTTGCTGCGACTGCAAGCACGAGGCCACCGAGCGCCACCGCATTGAAGATCGACTCACCGTCAAACGTGAATTCCTCGAGCGCAAAAATCTCCCGTGCGAATTGTTCGACGTCAGCAATCGTTCCAGCCGTTTCGGCGGCATTCCAGAGGAGGACTCCCGCGACCATCGTGACGATCCACATGCAGAAATTGAAGAGAAGGGCAACCTTGAGCACCGACCATGGCTCGACGTGCCGAACAAGACGCCGCACCTTTCGCGCACGCAAGCGACGCTCCTGAATGCGTTCGACCAAGATTGGAGACCCGCTGGCCGGAACCGCGACGGCGGCGGCGGTCTCGGTCTCGGGCTCAGCCGGCGAACTCTCTCCGAAAAAGTTGTCTGCTCGTTCGGAGAACGTGTCTTCGGCGGGGGCCGAAAGCAGCGTTTCTTCGGAGTCGTCGATGGCACTCACAAGGAGAGAGTGTATGCCAAGTTCGGCGTGTACACGGGGCGGTGTGCAGGGAGATCTCCCTGTACCTTCTGTTCGCTACTCGGCGATCTCAACACGGTCTGCATATGCGACGGCATGAGCGTTCCCGACTCGTACCTCGACCATGGTGACCGAGCCCGACACGACAAGTGCAACGAGGTCCCCACCGTTGCGCAAGGCAGCTTCATTCGCAGCCTCGGGGCCAGCGGCCGCACCAGCAAGCGCTGCGGCGTCGGCGACGGTCATCGCTCGGGCATCGTCGATGGCCGCATCGCCGGCGCGCGACAACCCGGCGAGTAGCGCCGCGGTGACGGCAAGCGCCCCGAACATTCCAAGGAGTCCAGACATCTTCAGCCCTCGCCCGGGTTGGGCGTCAGGAAACGGGGGAAGCTGAGACAGGGGGCGAACACCACGAAACCTGCTGGTACGCGCTGTGCGGAGACCAGAGGCTATTCCTCCTCGGTCGTCTCCATCTCATCGGGGATCGCGCCATCCTCTTCTTGCGTGTCCTCATCGCTCGCCAGGACACGGGCAACGGCTGCCACTCGGTGTCCATCTGTCACGTTCATCACACGCACACCAGTGGCGTCACGCCCTTGGGTGGAGATGTCATCGACTGCGGTACGAATCAGCGTGCCACCGTCGCCGATGAGCATGATTTCTTCGCCAGCGCCGACCATGAATGCAGCGACGACCTTGCCCTTTTTGTCGTTGACACGAATTCCTCGAACACCGAGACCGCCGCGACCCTTGATCGGGTATTGGTCGAGTTCACTTTGTTTGCCGTAGCCCTCACTCGTGATGATGAGAAGTCTCGTCTCGTCCTGTGCTCGGGCGCAGGCGACGAGTTCGTCTCCTTCGCGGAACTTCATGCCGCGAACACCCGCTGCGGTTCTGCCCATTGGCCGGACCGCATCCTCGTCGAAGCGAATCGTCTGTCCGTTCTGCGACACCAGGAACACATCCTGTCCCTCGTTCAGAGGGATCACGTCCATCAGCTCATCATCGTCGTTCAACTTGATTGCGATGAGGCCGGCCTTCAGATTCGAATCGTACGCAGTGAACTGTGTCTTCTTGACCCGACCGAGTTTGGTGGCGAAGAAGAGATATCGGTTCGTCTCGTAGTCGCGCGTGTCAATGATTGCGCGAATCGTCTCCTCGGGCTGCAACTGCAACAGGTTGACGATCGCCGTACCGCGAGCGGTCCGGCTTGTCATCGGTATCTGGTGGGCCTTGAGGCGGTACACCTTGCCGCGGTTGCTGAAGAAGAGCAGATACGCGTGCGCCGTGGTGTGGATCATGTTGACGACGTAATCGTCGTCCTTCAGATTCGCTCCAGCGACCCCTCGGCCGCCTCGACTCTGCGTGCGGAACTCGTCGATCGACATCGTCTTGACGTATCCACCCGCCGACATCGTGAAGACGAGGTCCTCGTCGTCGATCAGATCCTCGATGTCGATCTCCCCGGGATCGTGCATGAGCTCGGAGCGGCGAGGATCAGCGACCTCTTCTTTGACCTCGAGAAGTTGATCCTTCATGACCTCGAACAGTGCGACCTCATCGTTGAGAATTCTTTCGAGCTCAGCGATGTCGATCGTGAGTTGCGCCATCTCCTCATCGAGATCGGTGCGACCGAGACGGGTCAGACGGCTCAGCGGCATGTCGAGAATGTGATTCGCCTGAATCTCAGAGAACTCGAACCCTTCGCCCATGAGTCCTTGTCGGGCGGCGGCTTTGTCTTCGGATGCGCGGATCAACGCGATGATCTCGTCGATCAGATCGAGGGCCTTGATCAAGCCTTCGACGATGTGGGCACGAGCACGCAGCTTGTCGAGCTCGAACTGACTACGTCGAGTGATGACCTCGACCTGGTGCTTCACGTAAGGAACGAGCAGTTCGCGCAGATTCAGCGTGCGAGGCACACCGTCGACCAAGGCCACCGCGTTCATCGAGAACGTAGTCTGCAGCGGCGTTCGCTTGTAGAGGTTGTTCAAGACCACCAGGGCCGGGGCATCGCGCTTCAGCTTGATCTCGATCCGGGTCTCACCCTTGGCCGAGAAGTCGTTGATGTCGCTGATGCCATCGAGTTCCTTGGCCGCAAGCAACTCCTTGATCTTCGCAAACACCGAATTCGGGCTCACCTGATAGGGCAGCTCGGTAACCACGATCGTGTCGTTCGTCTTGCCCTCTACGATCTCGGCCTTGGCCCGCATCTTGATGCTGCCCTTGCCCGTTCGGTAGGCATCGACGATGCCGCCGCGTCCCATGATCAGACCGCCGGTCGGGAAGTCCGGACCCTTGATGAACCGCATGAGATCGCCAGGGTCGGCATCAGGATTGTCGATCAGGTGGATCGTGGCGTCGATCACCTCACCGAGGTTGTGTGGAGGAATGCTCGTGGCCATGCCGACAGCGATTCCCTGACCACCATTCACCAGCAGGTTCGGGAATCGAGCCGGCAGTACTTCGGGCTCGGAGAACTCTCCCGAGTAATTGTCGATGAAGTCGACAGTGTTCTTGTTGATGTCGGCGAGCAGCTGCAACGCCAATGGATCGAGTCGACACTCGGTGTATCGAGCAGCGGCTGGCGAGTCGTCGGGGGTGTACCCGAAGTTGCCCTGTGGCTCGATCAGTCGATGGCGAAGCGAGAAATCTTGCGCCATGCGAACGAGTGAATCGTAAATAGCCGAATCGCCATGCGGGTGATATTTGCCCATGACTTCGCCCGTTACACGAGCCGACTTCATCGTTGGACGATCGGGGTTCGCATTGAGCTCGCTCATCGCCCACAAGATGCGACGATGGACAGGTTTCAAACCATCGCGTACGTCAGGCAACGCACGGGACACGATGACCGACATCGCATAGTCGAGGAAGGAACGCTCCATCTCTTCTTGGATGTCGATCGGCTCGATGGCGAACTGGGCGCCGTCTCCAGAATCGGTGATGTCTGACATGTGCTGGTCTCTTCTCGATCGTCTCTAGATGTCCAGGAAACGAACGTCTTTGGCGTTCGTCTGGATGAAGTGTTTTCTACGAGACACGTCCTCGCCCATCAATGTGCTGAACACTTCGTCGGCCATCGCCGCTGTTTCGACCGACACCTGCAGCAGCGTCCGGTCACCTGGGTTCATCGTTGTTTCCGCGAGCTCCTGCCACTGCATCTCGCCGAGGCCCTTCAGGCGCTGGAAGTCCTTCTTGTGGTTCGGATGCTCCTCTAGGAATGCGTCCTTTTCCCGTTCGTCCTTCAGGTAGACCTTGCCCTTGCCAACGTTCGTGGAAAACAGGGGCGGCTGGGCGATGTACACGTGGTTGTTCTCGACGAGCTCGCGCATCTGGCGGAAGAAGAACGTGAGCAAAAGGGTGCGAATGTGACTGCCGTCAACATCGGCGTCCGCCAGCAGGATCACCTTGTGGTAGCGGATCTTTGTCAGATCGAATTCGTCGCCTATCCCTGCGCCAATCGCCTGGATGAGGGTCTGAACCTCTTGGTTCTTCAACATCTTGTCGAGACGGGCTCGTTCGACGTTGAGGATCTTGCCGCGGATGGGCAAGATCGCCATCGTCCGAGGATCTCGAGCTTGGATCGCCGAACCACCGGCAGAGTCGCCTTCCACGATGAACAACTCTCGTTCGCGTGGATCCTTGGATGAACAGTCCTTCAGCTTCTCGGGCATTCCGGCGCCATCGAGCGCCGTCTTGTTGCGGATCGTGTCGCGAGCAGCACGGGCAGCCTCGCGTGCTCGCTGTGCAGCAATCGACTTGTTGATGATCAGCTTGCCTTCGGCGGGGTTCTCCTCGAGCCACTCGGCAAGCTTCTCGTTGGTTGCCTTCTCGACCATCGAACGAACCGAAACGTTGCCCAGCTTGTCTTTGGTCTGGCCCTCGAACTGAGGGTCTTGAAGCCGGACTGAAAGGATGGCCGTGAGGCCCTCACGCACGTCGTCTCCACTCAGATCTTCGGAGTCCTTGAGGAGGTTCTTGTCCTTGCCGTACTTGTTGATCGTGCGAGTGAGTGCCGACCGGAACCCTGTCTCGTGCATACCACCGCCGCCGGTCGTGATGCCGTTGGCAAAGCTGTGAAGACCATCGGAGTTGAACCCGGTGTTCCACTGGAACGCGATCTCGACCTCTTGTTCCTCTTCGATGACCTCGTAGTACCCAACCTTGGCGAACAGCGCTTCTTTCGATTGGTTGACGTGGCGAACGAAGTCGATGATTCCGCCTTCGTAATGAAATTCGATCCATCCGTCCTCGCCCGCGTCCTCGTGCGGGACAGATCGGCGCTGGTCCTGAAAACGGATCCGCAGACCCTTGTTCAAGAACGCCATCATCTGGAAACGATCGAGCAACGTTTGCGCCCGGAACTCGATCTCTTCGAAGATCGTGGGGTCTGGCCAGAACCGAACCGTGGTCCCTGTGCGGTCTCCCGGTGAATCGCCACGCACTTCGAGCTTGGTTTGTACGGCTCCACCATCGGCAAAGTCCATGTAGTGGTGTTTGCCCTGGCGGTCGATCTGAAGCTCAACCTTCTCGCTCAATGCGTTCACGACGCTGATACCCACGCCATGGAGGCCACCGGACACCTTGTATCCCCCGTCACCGAACTTGCCACCTGCGTGCAGAACGGTCATGACGACTTCAGCCGCCGACATGCCTTCGTACTTCGCATGTTCGTCAGTGGGGATACCGCGACCGTCGTCGCGCACCTCAGTGGAGCCGTCGGGATGCAAGATGACTTCGATGATCGAGCAATAGCCCGCCATCGCCTCATCGACAGAGTTGTCGACGACCTCGTACACGAGGTGGTGCAAACCGGTTGGCCCCGTGGACCCGATGTACATACCCGGACGCTTGCGCACCGCCTCGAGACCCTCGAGAACCGTGATGTTCTCAGCACCGTATGACTCTGGTGAATCAGACAAGAGGCAGTCCCTTCTTCAGTGCTTTTGTGGTTCCAAAACGTTGCCGCGAAAGCACTCAACTCATCGTGAATTACGACCATGTAAGTCTAGCACCTGAGGGGGTGACAATCGGCCGCGCGGAAGGTGTTTCTTGCAGCTTGTCCACAGGCCATATTTTGTTGATTTTTCAAAAGCGACCGGCTACTTCGGACGAGCGAGATGAACCACGATCTCAGTGATCTCCACCGTCTCGAGCATCGTGGATATTCGGCGCAGAAGTTCTTCGCTCATCCACTGCATTTCGCTTGCCCACGCAGGATCGTCGACCTCGAGGTGAAGCACCCCATTTGTGATCTTTTGTGGTCTCGTGTGAGCACCGATGACCTCGCCGGCCAGACGCGACCAATCCGAGAACACCGACTCGACCACGTCGGTCTTGGGGGCGTCGAGATGTTTCATGACCCGATCGATTCCTCGTGCGACAGGCTGCGGGCCATCACGGTGACGACGGTATGGACTGTCACGCCACGACACGGGAACCCCCCGACTCTCGATCGAGGCGAATCGTCACGTCCGCGATCGCCCCGGGCGGCAGATCCACAGCAGAGGTGAGCAGTGTCTGGCCACTCGGCAGAGCGGCGACGAGGGCGGCAGATCGTTCGTCGTCGAGTTCGGAGAAGACGTCATCGAGCACCAACAAAGGAGCGACCCCAGTTGTGGTTCGCACCAGTTCGTGACCAGCCAAGCGCAGCGCCAGGGCCAACGAACGCTGTTCACCCTGGGAGGCCTGGGTCCTCGCGGGCATACCGTTCAGGATGATCTCCAACTCGTCTCGGTGCGGCCCCACCGTGGTCACTCCTCGACGGACATCGTCTTTGCGCGCCGCGATGAGCGCCTCGCCAAGACCCGTCTCGTGCCAGGGTGCCACATACCGCACGGCGACGTCGTGTGATTCGCCGGCGACCGACTCCAGAGACGACGTGATGCGCGGTTTTAGCCGCTCGAGAGCTGCCGCGCGCAGGGCACCGAGTTCATCCCCAACGGCAGCGAGCTTCGTGTCCCAAACGTCGAGCGTGAACGCCGCATCTCCGTCCAGACGCCCATGGACACTCTTCAGCAGCGCATTTCGCTGCTTGAGCACCTTGTCGACCTGTCCCCTCACCGTCTCGTTTCGAGGGTGCAGGCCGACGACCACGTCGTCGATGTAGTTGCGCCGCTCCCCAGGCGAACCCTTGACCATCTCGAGGTCATCTGGAGCGAATACCGTCACCGGCAACACTCCGAGAAGGTCGCCTGTCCGCTGCACGCGTTGACGATTGAGCTGCACCCGCGCTCGGCCGGTTCGAGGGAGCTCGGCTTCGAGAAGCAATTCTCGGTTGTCACTCTTCAGCTGGGCCCGGACGATCGATCTGTCGGCACCAGATTTGACGAGTGCTTCTGTGGGCGCTCCCCGAAAGGACCGCATCGTGGCCAGCCATGCGATCGCCTCGACGATATTCGTCTTGCCTGAACCATTCGGACCGACCAGGGCAGTCACTCCGCGGTCGAACATCAGGTCGATCTGAGCGTGCGAACGAAAGTCGGTCAACCAGAGGCGTTCGAGCACGAGAGCTGACATGACTTCGTCCACAAACACCACCGTAGCCACCTGGTTCCAGCCTCAGTTGGGCCGTCTCGGCACCGGTGGGACCGCGCCCAATCCCTCTTGCTCCAAAATTCCTGCGCTCGACGTCCATTGTGGACGCCTGGCGCAGGAATTTTGCGTTGGTCCGTCAGCGAGTCTGGAGAACAAATGGGAGGACCGGTCCACTTCCCGACTCGGAAAGAACATGGGTCGCGACCGTGATCGTCCATCTGCTGTCGGCCGTGTCATCGATGAGGAGCACTGGCCTCGCACGTAGTGAAGGTTCGGGCAAGTGTTCGGGAACAACGTCGAGCAGACCCCACACGTTGGCGAGCTGGAACGCACTGTTCGATTGTTCGGACTGCCAAGCGGCATCAGGGTGACGTCGCAGAACTCGATGTACTTCCAGATTGCCCAAGCGGCCGATCTCATTGGCGATGGCGTCGATGACCGCACCATGTCGCCGCGATGGCATTGGACATATCCACCCTGGACGCTCCTCCCAATCCCAACGTCGGAGAATCCCCACGATGCCGTTGATCAGTTCGGGAGGAATCTCGTCTCGTGTTCCGTCGAGTAGTTCGGCGACGATCGGATCCCAGCCGCCATCGCCGACTCGGCCGAGCGCCCTTCCCGAACGGGCCTGGCGAGCCGGAGCGATCTTTCCCTTCGGCTCGTCGAGGCCGGTCGCCCACTGTCGACGCGGTTCGATACCGACGTCTACACCTCGCAGGTGATCCCGCGCCTCGAGGGCGCCCGCGGAGACCTCGCTCGACCAACGGACCGAACCCCCAGAGGCGACAAGGCAACGATCACACCGTCCACAATCGTCGGCATGTACATCGTCGAGCAGGTCGCGCAAATACCGAAGGCGACATCCCGAGTGCGAGGGGTACGCAGCCATCTGCTCTGACTCCATCGTGCGCAACGCTCGGAGTCGCTCGGCGAGCTCAGCGTCGTAGGTCCAAGACGCCGTGGTCCGCAGCCAGCCACCTTTCGTTCGCCGAACCGCGCCCTGGACATCGAGGATGCTGAGCAGCGTCGTGAGCCGCGATCGACCCATGTTCACCGCGGTTTCGAGACGAGGGATCGAACGTGGTGTACTCGTGTCGAGTTCTCGAATCACTCGGGTACACACCTCTTCCGACGGCATCGAGACCGACTCGAACCATGCCCAAATCCGGGCATCTTCTCGAGGTCGAGGCAGCGCGATCACCTCGGCATGTTCGATTCGGCGACCTGCTCGACCGATCTGTTGGTAGTAGGCGACAGGCGTCGGTGGAAGGCCGAAGTGGATACAGAACGCCATGTCCGACTTGTCGAAACCCATGCCAAGCGCGCTCGTGGCGACGAGCGCCTTGAGCTCGTTGTTGCGAAGACGTACTTCGAGCCGTTCGCGGTCCTCTGGCGCAGTGGAACCCGAGTAGGCGGCGACGTCGTGTCCCTTCTGACGCAGCCACGCTGCTGTGGTCTCCCCCTGGTCGACAGTCAGGGTGTAGATGATGCCGGAACCCTCGATCTCACCCAGGTGATCTGCGATCCACGCGAGGCGTGCTGCGTCGTCGTCGAGCTCGATCACCGAACAGTGCAATGACTCACGGTCGAGACTGGTTCGCAACACGACGGTGTCGGGTCCAAGTTGCACAGCGACATCGTCAGTCACCCGTTGATTCGCAGTTGCGGTGGTGGCGAGGATCGGCGCCCAATCCGGCAGCTCATCGATGACCTGACGCAAACGGAGATAGTCCGGTCGAAAATCATGGCCCCAGTCCGAGATGCAATGGGCTTCGTCGCAGACGAGAGCGAAGGGCCTCGCAAGCATCATCGAGAACACACGCTCTCGAAACCCCGGATTGGCAAGTCGTTCGGGAGCGATCAAGAGCAGGTCGATCTCGTCGGCGAGAAGAGCATCCTCGATCTCACCCCAATCATCGGTGTTTGCAGAGTTGATCGTCTCGGCTCGCAGCCCCAGGGTCTTCGCCGCCGCGACCTGATCACGCATGAGCGCAAGCAAGGGCGATATCACGATGCTCGGACCCCACCCACGGTCGCGCAACATGCGAGTGCTCGAGAAGTAGACGGCAGACTTCCCGAACCCAGTCCTCGCCACGAGCAGCGTCCGTTTTCGATCCGCAACGACAGCTCGAACTGCGGCCAGTTGTTCGGGACGTGGCCGGGCGTCGGGTCCAGCGAGCAGCTGCACGTGCTGCGTCAGCTCGACCTCGACC
Organism: uncultured Acidimicrobiales bacterium; assembly: GCA_905479685.1. GTDB lineage: Bacteria > Actinomycetota > Acidimicrobiia > Acidimicrobiales > SHLQ01 > SHLQ01. The sequence continues at coordinate 13,255 of CAJQNJ010000185.1, read as the reverse complement.
TCATCGGCTGTGGGTCGGGCTGGCTCCTCCAGCGACGTCGATGCGTGCATGTTTGGGCACCCTACGACCTCCCGGTGACATCACTCTCTTGGTTGTTCCGTTCACGAGGACATCAGGACAACATCGATTCGCAAGAGATTGCCGTCAGCTGTCGAATCCGACACCCATCTTGTGGAGCATACGCAGCCACATGGTCGGCTGGCCTTCGTTGTGGTCCGATTTCGCAATCTGATCACGCGTGAACTGGATCACCGCGTTACGAAGCGGTTCTGGCGGGAACGGCATCGGCTTGCGACGAACCATCTGCAACTGCGTTCGCTCGGTATCGATGCCGTCGAGAAGATCAAGACCGACTCGAGCACCCCACCGCGATGCCCCCACCCCCAAACCCGTGTATCCGGCCACCCAAGCCAGACGATTGTCATGTTTGGTCCCGAACGCAGCGCTGAACTTCGAGGTGCTTCCGATCGGTCCAGCCCATCGGTGGGAGAAACCGAGACCCTCCAATTGCGGGAACGTGTCGAAGAAATGTCGAGCGATCAGCTCGTGCGAATCGGTGCGCGCTTCATAGGACGGCCCCATGCCGTTGCCCTTGTAGTAGTTCGCGTCGTACCCACCCCAGAGAATTCGATCATCGGCTGTCAGCCGGTAATAGTGGAACTGCGTTCCCGCATCGGTCAGACCCTGCCTGCCTTGCCATCCGACCGACGCCATTTGTGCAGCATCGAGCGGTTCGGTCATCAGCACGTGGTCGTAGATCGGGATGACGAAGTTTCGGATCGACTTCTCGGGTTCTGCCCATGCGTTCGTCGCTACGAGAACTCGGTCCGCAGTCACGAGCCCGGCAGAAGTACGGACGTCGAGCGTCGTCGGCGTGGACTCGATCTCGATGACTCTCGAGTTGTCGTGGAACACGACGCCAAGGGACTCACAGGCCCTCCGGAGGCCCCATACGAGTTGACCTGGATCGACCATGACGCCACCGTCTCGATCCCAGTTCGCCGCAAGATACGTGGGCGAATTCACGAGCTCGCGTGCCGCTTCCTCTTCGAAGAATTCCGATGATTCACCGTATTCGAGACTCATCTCGTGCCCTTCTCGCAGATCGTCGACCTGCCAGGGTGCGACGGCGAAAGTGATCTGGCCCGTTCGCTCAGCATGGGCGTCGATCCCATACCGATCGAGTGTCGCAAACAGTTCGGTCAGGTTCTCGTGGCCCATTCGATTGAGCGTGCGGATTTCGTTGGGCCAGTGAGACAGCCCGTTGAACAATCCGTGGGTGAGCGATGCTTCACAGAACCCACCGTTGCGTGTAGACGCACCGAAGCCGGCGACCTCTGCCTCGAGCACCACGATCCGGCGGCCTGGTTCGGCCTCGGCGGCTTGTAATGCCGCCCACATACCAGTGAATCCCGATCCGACGATGACGAGGTCGGCGTACGCCGTGCCAACCAGTGTGGAGGCCGTTTGCGGACCGCCGTCTCGATCCGTCCAAAACACGGCAGGACGCGCCTCCCCAACAAGTGTCTCGATGTTCACTCAGCCTCCCGTGTTCAATTCGTGAGCGTTTCGGCCAACTCCACGAAGTCCGCGACAAACACGTCTGGCCGCGGATACGCATCGGCATAGTCCATGTGTGGCCGTGCCACGTACGCAGTGTGAATTCCGAGCGCCCGTGCACCAGCGAGATCCCAGTCGTGACAGGCAACCATCCACGTGTCCTCGGGACCTGAACCAACAACCTCGAGGGCGTGCAGATACGGATCGGGATGGGGTTTGAATCGTTGGACCGCATCGACCGACAAAACATGATCGAAGAGATGATCGAGTTTGTTTCGGCTCAGCTGCGCTGTCACCGACGCAGAGCCGCTGTTCGTGAGAGGCATCGTCGTCCACCCGGCTGCCCGAAGTGATTCGAGCCCCGCGACGACATCGGGGTAGGGGGCAATCGCTGCTAGTGCAGTACCAACGCGAGACACCGCATCGTCGGCGAGCTCGACCTCGATGGAGGCCGCAATCGTTCGGAGCGCCGACGGGGCGAGCACGCTGAATTCCTGATGGGCGCCAGTCACCGCAGAGGTCATCGCCAGCTGGAGCAGTTTCTGGAACCACATGGTGAAGCCATGGGTACTGTCCAAGACATCGTTCACTGCGAGACGAACCTCGGCGAGGTCGAGCGTCGTTTCGTTCATGTCGAAGATCGCAACCTTGGTCATGTCCAATACTTGCCGACGTGACCCGGCTCGTCATCCTCCAAAATTCCTGCGCTAGACCGCGATAGTCGACGTCGAACGCGGGAATTTTGGAGGGGACGGGCGGATCAGTCACCGAATTGGTTGGCGGTTGGATTTCGGTAGACCTCGGTGTGATCGGGAGCGAGTTGCTCGTTGCCGAGGATCATGTCGGCTGCACGTTCCGCGATCATCATCGTCGGCGCGTAGATGTTGCCATTGCTCACCGCTGGCATCACAGAGGCGTCGACGACGTAGAGGCCCTCTGTGCCATGTACTTGCATCGTGTTCGGATCAACGACCGCCATCGGATCCGAACTCGGACCCATCTTTGCCGTACACGAAGGATGCAAGGCCGTTTCAGCATCCTGGCGAATCCAGTCGAGGATCTGCTCATCTGTCTCAACGTCGGGACCCGGAGAGACCTCGCCCCCGTCGTATGGAGCGAAGGCAGGCTGGCTCATGATGCTGCGAGTCGTGCGAATCGCCTCCACCCATTCCTTTCGATCGTTCTCGGTCGACAAGTAGTTGAATTGTACGGCCGGGTGCTCTCTGGGATTCGTGGAGCGAATCTTCACCGTGCCCCGAACGTCGCTGTACATCGGCCCGACGTGCACCTGGTACCCATGGCCACCTTCAGGCGAAGAGCCGTCGTAACGAATCGCGATCGGCAGGAAGTGGTACATCAGGTTCGGGTACTGGACATCGTCGTTGCTTCGAACGAACGCTCCGGCTTCGAAGTGGTTCGTCGCCGCTGGCCCTCGTCGGGCCAACCACTGCAGTCCGATGAAGGGCATCCGCCACTTCGCGTTGTACGGCTGCATGGAGACGGGTTGGGTGCAGGAATGTTGGATGTACACCTCGAGGTGGTCTTGCAGGTTCTCCCCGACACCGGGGAGGTCAGATACGACCTCGATGCCAAGGCTCCTCAAATGCTCCCAATCACCGACGCCGCTGAGTTGCAGAAGCTGCGGTGAGTTGAAGGCACCACCACAACTGACGACGTTCTTCGCCTTTGCAACATGTGTCTTGCCGTAGCGCCGGTATTCGACACCAACCGCCCTGGTGCCCTCGAAGAGGATCTTGTTCGCTTGCGCCAACGTCTCGAGCGTGAGGTTCGGACGGTCGAGCACGGGGTGAAGGTATGCCCGTGCGGCGCTCAGGCGTCGACCGCGTAGGACGTTCTTGTCGAACACCGCGAACCCTTCCTGGCGAAAGCCGTTCACGTCAGCGGTGGATGGGAAGCCAGCTTGAGGTCCGGCCTCGAGCCATGCGTCGAACAACGGATTCCGAGCCGGACCCGTTTCGAGCTTCAGGGGACCGTCGTCTCCGCGGAACTCGTCGCCACCCTCGAGGCGATTCTCCATGCGTTTGAAGTAGGGAAGGCAATGAGCGTAATCCCAGTTCTCGAGACCGGCCGTCGTTCCCCACTTGTCGTAGTCCATCGGGTTTCCCCGCTGGAAGATCATGCCGTTGATGCTGCTCGACCCTCCGAGGACCTTGCCGCGCGCGTGATAGATCTTGCGGCCGTTCATGTGCGGCTCGGGTTCGCTCTCATATTTCCAGTCGTAGAACCGGCTGCCGATCGGGTACGTGAGTGCAGCCGGCATGTGGATGAAAACGTCGAACTTCCAATCCTTGCGACCAGCCTCGAGCACGAGGACCTTGTTGGCCGGATCGGCGCTGAGACGATTGGCCAGCGCGCAACCCGCGCTCCCGCCGCCGACGATCACATAGTCGAAGTCTTCGTCGTCACTCATGCCCGACATGTGCGGCATACGTTCCTTCAACTTCGACAGTGCTCGACTAACCACGAAGACCCCCGATTCGACAAAGCCGCCCGGCGAGTACCGTACCCGCGATCTTCAGATCGACTGCCCCCTACGACCCGCTCAGTTGGCCCATGCACCCTCGAGGTCGTCGAACAACCCCTCGAGGTCGAACGGGAAGTCTTTCAAGAGGCCATCGAACAAACCATCGAGCTCTGGGAGCTCACAATCGGGAATCTGTACCGTCGTGGTAGCGCCGGAACTGTCGATCGTGATCTCCATGCAATCGCTGAAGTCTTTCATCTCGCCACGGAAATCATCGAGTGCACCCCCTTCGAGAAACGGAAGATCTCCTTCCTCGAATGGAAAGACCTCATCGAACAGGCCCTCACCATCGAGAAGGCCATCGGGCAGGTCGAATTGCTCACCGAAGCCGTCGAGATCGAAGAACCGCAACGGACCATTGGCGTACTCGGTCACCAGGTCGAGCATTCGTTCGAGTTGCTCGCGTGGTCCCGTGACCTCTACGAACGACTCGCCTTCGAGGAGCGAGGAAGCCGCAAGGTCATCGCCTTGCTCGTCGAGCCAGACCATCTGACCGTCGATCTCACGGGTCTCGTCGGCGGCAGCCGCCGCATCGTTGGCTCGACTCAACGCTTCTTCTCCATGCAGCACAACGATTGCGAACGACTCGTCGCCAAGATCGAGTTGGAGATCGAAGTTCTCGTCTCTCAAACCCGCAAACGGTCCCTGCTCGCTCGACTCCTGAAGGAGCGTCGTCGCCGGGGAGGTATCCGTCGTGGATACCAATGTTGTGGTGGGCGCAGACGTTGTGGTGGGCTCGTTCTGCGAAGGCAGGCTCGCTGGTTCACCCGACAACGATTCGCCGACATCGTCTGACGCCAGCGTCACCACTTCAGCTGGCCCATCGTCGATCATCGCCACACCGATGGGCAGCACCACGACAGCCACGAGAGCAGCAGCCACGCCACCCGCAACCCGACGTCGCTTGCCGCGACGTCTGTCGACTTCAGCGACAAGAGTGTCGATCGATGGTGGGTGAGGAACCGGTCCGCGCGCAGCGCGCCGGCCGGCAGCTTCGAGATCGTCAGTTGAAGGCATGGAAAAGGCGTCTTTCTGAGGAGTAGGTGGGGCCGAGGTCTTCGGCAAGGGTGTCATGGGCCCGACGAAGCATCGTCGCGACCGTTCCGCGCTGTACACCCAACGCTTCTGCGATCGCTGGCTCTGTCAGGTCGGCCACATATCGCAGAACAACCGCCGAACGAGTTCTGTCGGGCAATCGAGACACGGCCTGCCACAACTCGTGGTCGGGCTCGACAGGAGCAGCCGTCGTTGGCGCCCAGTCGAGTTCGGCGGTCGTCGACCGATCACGAGATGCACGACGCAGCCGTCGTCGAGCATCGTTGAGCGCGACCTTGTACAACCATCCGCCGGGACGATCCATCTTCGATACACGGTCCCACTTGGCCAATGCTCGTACGAACGCTTCGGACGCGGCCTCAGCCGATACGTGACTGTCTTCGGTCAGCAACGTCAAGGCGTTCACAACACGGGGATACTCACTGCGGTACCACGAGGCGAATTCGATCATCAGGACAACAAGCCTCCTCAGCACGAAAACGTAGACAACGAACCTGGAGTTTTTCCCGCGGCGAGATCAATTCACGATCTCTGACAAACTTGGCCGATGCCCGAGCATGATGACCGCCCGCGTGCGTTGCAGATGGCAGCTCGGGTCGAAAAGGTCGATCCGCCGCTGCTCGACGACGTCTTCGCCGCTGCTGCTCTGGCGGTGATCGCACTACTCGACGATCAGCGAAGCCTTCCTGGTGGAGCGTGGCACGAAGAAGTTGCGGCCTGGAACGGAACACGCATTCGCAAGATCATGCGTCGCGGACGTGCCTCGGACTGGGCACGGGCGCAGGATGTTCCAGGCCTCACGATTCGACATGGCACCGCGCTCGTTCGGGCCTTCGTTCCAGGAGTGATGGACGATGCGCCCCGTGCCTTGGCGAAGCTGCAAATCCAGTCGACGCCACTCGACGAGCCAGACCCGATCGACCATCTCGATCCGCCGACCGCGCCAACCCTTACGATCGCGCTCAATCCCCGGGTCAACATGAGCTGGGGGAAGCGTGGCGCGCAGGTCGGACACGCCGCACAACGCGGTTGGGAAAAATTCGACCGTATCGATCGCCTCGACTGGAATGCTGCCGGACGCCGCGTGAACGTGGTGCGCCCAGTCCCCGACCTCTGGCACGAGTTCCTCGATGGTGCAACCACGACGATTCGTGATGGCGGCTTCACCGAGATCGAGCCGGGGACACTGACTGCGGCCGCCGCGCTTCTGCGCTAGCTCCCACTCGACCACGACGTCTGTCGGTTGTGTCAGCGCCCGCAGATAGATTTCTTCGATGGAGTACGTGATCGAGACCCGAGGCCTGACGAGAAGCTTCGGCGAGGTCGAGGCTGTCAAGGGCGTGGATCTGTCAGTGGCTCCCGGCGAGATCTACGGCTTTCTCGGGCCGAACGGCGCTGGCAAGTCGACGGTGGTCAAGATGCTCACCACGTTGCTCGCACCAACCGGGGGAACCGCATCGGTACTCGGATACGACGTGTACACCCAAGCCAATGACATCCGGCTCCGTATCGGGGCCGCCCTGCAGGAAGCGTCGCTCGATGACAAACAGAGCGGCCGGGAGATCCTGCAGCTCCAGGGTGCCCTGTATGGCCTCACAAAGCCCGAAGTGGCACAGCGAATCGACGAGCTGTCGGTGCTGGTCGAATTCGAGGCAATCGATCGCTGGATTCGTGAGTACTCCGGGGGCATGAAACGACGGCTCGATCTTGCTGCATCTCTCATGCACAATCCTGATCTGCTGTTTCTCGACGAGCCGACCACGGGGCTCGACCCGATGAGTCGCGCCCGTGTGTGGGAGGAAGTCCGAGCGCTCAACTCTCAACTCGGCACGACGATCTTCCTCACGACCCAGTACCTCGAAGAAGCCGACGAACTCGCCGACCGCGTCGGCATCATCAACGATGGCCTGATCGTCGCCGAGGGCACTCCAACCGATCTGAAGAAGTCCGTGGGCTCCGACGTGATTCAGGTGCGGCTGACCTCTGACGACGCCGTTGCAGCTGCGGCCCTGCGAGACTTGCCCAACGTCGAAAAGGTCGACATAGGACCGCGAGCATTGCTTGTCTCGGTGAGCGACGGAGCAGCCGCTGTGTCGCCTGTTGCAGTGGCGCTCGATGCAGTCGGGGCCGAGGTCGCAGAGTTGACGTTGCGCACACCAACACTCGACGATGTGTTTCTCGAACTCACCGGCGGACGAATCGAGGCATCACAATGACCACCACGACACCGTTGGGCTCAATCCCACGCTCGAACGTGCAAGCGCGACCATCTGGCTTCTTCAAGGACATCTCCACCGTTGCCGGGCGTGCGCTTCGCAGCATCCCGCGCGAACCAGAGTCATTCATCCCTGCGCTCATCATCCCAGCGTTCTTCTTCATCGTGAACATCGGTGCCCTGCAGGATCTGACCGAAAGTTTCCCCGGCTCCGAGGGATTCAGTTACCGCAACTTCCAACTGCCGACCGCAATCATCTTCGCGGTAACCGGCATCAGTCGGGCTCCGGGACTCGTCACCGACATCCAGTCCGGCTATTTCGACCGACTCCTACTCAGTCCAGCTCGACGGATGCCACTCCTACTCGGTCTGATGATCGCGGACTTCGCGCTCGTGGTCGGCTTGTGTATCCCTGTCATCGTGCTCGGGCTGGTACTCGGCGTCTCATTCGGCACCGGTCCATTGGGGATGTTGTTGTTCGTGCTGATCGGTGCGCTCTGGGGTCTCGCATTCACGGGCTTCCCGTATGCCATCGCACTGAAGACTGCGAACCCTGGAGCAGTCGCATCGAGCTTCATCCTTTTCTTCCCGTTTGCCTTCCTGACGTCGTCAACGGTGCCGCTCGAGAACCTCACCGGCTGGATGCGCACGATCGCCCAATACAATCCGATCACCTACGTACTCGAAGGCATGCGCTCACTTCTCGAGGATGACTGGGATTTCGCAGCCATCGGCAAAGCGCTGCTCGCCATCGCCCTTCTTGGTGCAGTGAGCCAGTTCCTCGCGCTCTCGGCCTTGCGGGGACGCGTCAAACGCGGCTGAAGCTGCGTGTCTGAAAACCGCTAGTACTTCAGTTGCACGATGGGCAGACTGGCTGCATGCACCGCCCGCATGACCCACTTCGGCTCGACGAGTCACGCTGCTACGACGCCCTCGTGAGTCGTGATCGTCGGTTTGATGGCCAGTTCATCGCAGCGATCACTTCAACTGGTATCTACTGTCGGCCGAGCTGCCCAGCGCCAGTTCGGCCGAAACGCCAGAACGTTCGCGTCTACGCCACTGCGGCCGCCGCACAACAAGCGGGCTTCCGATCATGCAAGCGGTGCCGACCCGATGCCGCACCTGGATCTCCTGAATGGGACAGACGCGGCGATCTTGTCGGCCGAGCAATGCGCCTGATCGAACGGGGCGAGGTCGATCGCATCGGCGTACAAGGTCTGGCAGACCGCCTCCACGTCAGTGAACGCCACTTGAACCGGACGTTGAACGAGGCGGTGGGTGCCGGGCCGATCTCCCTTGCTCGCGCGCAACGAGCCAATCTTGCGCGCATCCTCCTCGAGACGACTCCGGTGTCGATCACCGACACCGCATTTGCAGCCGGATTCTCGAGCGTCCGTCAGTTCAACGACACGATTCGAGCCGTCTACGATCGCACGCCGACCGAACTGCGCCGAGCTGCAACGACCCCCTCTCGCATGGGATCGTCTGGCGTCGACCTGCGACTCTGGTTGCCTGCTCGACAGCCCATCGACCACGAGTGGATGTTCGGATTTCTTTCTGGCCACGCGACTCCGCGGATCTCATCGGGCAACGGTTCGTCCTTCACCCGCACGATGGGTCTTGCGGGCGGCCCGGCTCGAGTCAGCGCTCACGGCAGCGAGACAGATCACGTTGGTCTCTGGGCGACCTTTGAACTCAGCTGCATCAGCGACCTCGCGGATGCCATGACGCGGACGCGGCGTCTCTTCGACCTCGACGCCGACCCAGAGCACATCGACGAAACGTTGGGGGCCGATCCTGTCGTCGGTCCACTGCGTCGGCAACGCCCAGGGGTCCGAGTGCCTGGCGCCGTCGACGGATTCGAATCAGCGATCGGTGCAATCATCGGCCAGCAGATCTCGGTGGCCGGTGCGAACACCATCATGGGACGTCTCGTCGAGGCGAGCATCGAGCAGGAAGCTCCACCGCTCGCGACCTTTCCCGGCCCTGCGCAGGTTGCGGCAATCGATCTACGACCACTCGGCCTGACGACACGACGGCAGGCGACCATCCGTGCACTCACCGAGGCGGTACTTCGCGACGAGGTCGATCTCGACCCGCAAGCTGATCGCGAAGAAACTCGCAAAGCGCTTCTGGCACTACCGGGCATCGGACCCTGGACCGCCGATGTGATCGCGATGCGTGCGCTTGGTGATCCCGACGTGTTGCTGGCGTCGGACCTGGTCATCGGGAGGCGGCTCGCCGAAATCGGCATCACAAAAACAAACCATTGGGCGCCGTGGCGCTCCTACGTCACCTGCACGTTCTGGGCGACCCGTGACACTGACGCTTCGAAAGGTTCACCAACATGACAACACTGGTACAACGCAGCATCGATTCACCTCTGGGCGTATTACGCCTCATTGGGTCGGACGCAGGACTTCGCGCCGTCCTGTGGCCTGACGAACGCGAGGGACGGGTCAGATTCGAGGAAGCCCCCAAGGATGGAGAACACCCGATCCTCGAACGTGCAGCGCGACAAATCGACGAGTACATCGCCGGTACGAGAACCGACTTCGACATCCTGCTCGACCCTGTAGGTACCGACTTTCAGCGCTCGGTCTGGATCGGGCTCCAGAAAATTCCGTTCGGCGAAACCAAATCGTACGGCGATCTAGCGGCGGATCTCGAGCGACCCGGCGCAGCAAGAGCGGTTGGCGCGGCAACCGGACGCAACCCCATTTCCATCATCATTCCTTGTCATCGACTCGTGGGGGCTTCTGGCTCACTCACAGGGTTCGCAGGAGGTATCGAGTCGAAGCGTTGGCTTCTCGATCACGAGTCCAACCATCTCTTCTAGTCGCCTCACATCGGTGTTGACGACCGGTCATTCACGCCACACACGTTCGAATGGCAGCCGCCAAGCGCGTGGAGCAATCAGCTGGTGAATCTGATTCGGTCCCCATGTCCCTCTCGCGTAGGGACGCACTGGCGGCGGGTTGTCGAGAAGATCAGCCGACACCTCCCACAGCCGTTCGACGCCCTCGGCGGTGGTGAACAGCGTCCGGTCTCCCCGAACAGCGTCGAGAATGAGTCGCTCGTACGCCTCGAGAACATCACCGGATCCATCAGCTCCGTCGACCGAGAACTGCATCGAGAGTTTGTCGAGCCGGAAACCGGGGCCCGGTCGCTTGCCATAGAAGGAAAGCGACATCCTTGACTCGTCTGCGAGGTCGAAGGTGAGATGGTCCGGGCCGAGCTGACCGACACCAGATCCGGAGGGAAACATCGACTTCGGTGGCTCCTTGAAGGCAATGGAGATGATCCGCTTTCCCTCCGCCATGTTCTTGCCCGTCCGTAGGTAGAAGGGCACTCCTGCCCAGCGCCAGTTGTCGATGAAACAGCGAAGGGCGATGAACGTCTCGGTCGACGATTCCGGATCGACACCATCTTCGTCCTGGTACCCCGCATATTGGCCGCGCACGACATCGTCGGGACCGATCGGAAGCATCGACCGGAACACTTTGTTCTTCTCCTCGGTGATCGCACGTGGAGCCAGCGATGTCGGGGCTTCCATCGCGGTGAATGCCATGACTTGAAAAAGATGCGTGACAACCATGTCTCGATAGGCGCCAGTGGCCTCGTAGAAGTCGGCACGTTGTTCGAGCCCGAGGGCCTCTGGAACATCGATCTGGATGTGATCGATCATGTTTCGGTGCCAGATGGGTTCGAACAGGCCATTGGCGAAGCGGAACGCCAGAATGTTCAGTGCGGCTTCCTTACCCAAGAAGTGATCGATACGAAACACTTGTGACTCGTCGAAGACCTCGTGGACTGCTGCGTTGAGAACTTTTGCGCTCGCGAGATCGGTCCCGAACGGCTTCTCCATGATGATCCGGCTGTTCTCGACGAGATCAGCCTCTCGAAGTGTCTGGATGACCGCCAACGCCGCCTTTGGCGGAACCGATAGGTAGTGCAGTCGTCGCTGCGGTTCCTCGAACTGACTCTCGACCTCATCGACGGCCGCTTTGAGTGACTCCGCAGTGCCACCAGGAGCCCAGACGAGCCGCCGTGCGAAATCGTCCCAAATCTCCTCGCTGATCGATCCTTCGAACTTGCCGAGTGCTTCGCGCGCAAAAGCCACGAACGAGTCCCGGTCGTGGTCGTCGAGCGATGTTCCGACGATGCGTACGTGAGGCATGAGGCCAACCGTGAGCAACCGGTAGAGGCCAGGGATCAGCTTGCGGCGGGACAGGTCTCCTGTCGCGCCGAACAGCACGACGGTCGTGGGTGGGGCCGGGTCGAGCGACGAATGGCGGCGAGTCGAGGTGCTCATTGGCTCAGCTTTCCATAGTGTGACAAGTTACCGGCCGGTAACCCGTTGGTTGGTGCTCTACACTTACGTGTATGGATACCGACGTCGCCCCAGCGGCCGGAACCGCAGAGCTTCGACTCGTAGGCGAAACGAAGCCGCGATTTCGCGGGTTCATTCATCTCCTCGCCTTCTCCAGCGCCTTGACGTTGGCACCCATCCTCATCGTCGTCACGCCTGGGGTAGCCGATCGTTTCATCATGGCGATCTACGCCTTTGCCATCGTCGGGCTCTTCGGGGTGAGCGCTCTCTACCACCGCAACGAGTGGAGCGAGCGGGGAATCGCAATCGTTCGACGAATCGATCACTCGATGATCTTCATCGCCACCGCAGCCACACACACGCCAATCGCCTTGATCGCGTTGCCATCTCGGCCAGGGTGGCTGCTTTTCAGCATCGTCTGGATCGGCGCCGCCGTAGGAATCGCAGGTCGGGTGTTCTTTCAGAATGCCCCGTATGCCATCGTCGCGGTTCCGTATGTGCTGGTCGGCTGGTCATCGATCCTCGTCATCAACCATGTCTGGTCATCACTTGGCGTTGCCGGTTTCACACTGCTGATCGTCGGGGGTGTGATGTACACCATGGGGGCCGTCGTCTATGCACTTCATCGCCCGAACCCATGGCCCAACAGCTTCGGGTACCACGAGATCTTCCACGCCCTCACCGTGGCAGCCGCGGCGTGTCACTACGTGGTGATTGCCATCATCGTTCGTGGACTGATTTGAGACTTGTCTGGAACACCGCGTGGTCCGAACTCGTGGAGGCAAACTATGCGGCTGCGAGCGCCTTCACGCGTTCGGTCAAGCCATCGAGACCCAATGCAGAAATCAAGATTTCCGATGACCCGTCGTCATTGATGAACACGAACGCTGGCTGACTCGTCACGCCGAATTCGGTCCAGAGTTCGCTGTCCTCATCGGCGAGGTGATCAAAACCACCCACTCCGAATTCGGCAACGAAATCTTCCATGTCTCGCAAATCATCACGACCCGCGACGCCGATGAAGTTGACCTGATCACCGAACTGTTGCTGAACTTCTGCGACCGCAGGAGCTTCCCGTTTGCAGGTTGATCACCAGGGCGCCCAGAACCACAGAACGGTGTCTTGCCCCTCCGTCGCCCCAAGGTCGAGTTGGCCTCCAGCCACGGTCGCAAACACACCTTCCATGGCAGATCCGGCCGCGACGGTCTCGTCGGTCCCGGCCCCGCCGCCCGATGCCGTCGACTCCGTTGCCGAATCGCCACCACCACACGCAGCAAAGACCAGGGTCAACGCAACGGTCGCTGTGGCAACTCGAAGGAATGACATGTCCTGCATCGTAACTGCGTTCGATGGACCTAAAGAGACGGCTTTCAACTCCTAACCAGCGGCGCCTCTCCCCCGCCAACGTCAACAAACGGTCTGGGACAACACGAGGTGGCCTGGGCCGCTGCTCGGTGGTGTTTGCGCGTGTCGTTGTCGCTCAGTTGTCAACTCGGGCGGGAATGTTGATGTCTGCGTCCCAGGTGAAGAGCGCCTGTACTCGTAG
>CAJQNJ010000184.1 GCA_905479685.1 uncultured Acidimicrobiales bacterium | reverse complement strand
CCCTACTTTTCGTCATTGCGGTCGAAGCTGGCGCTCGACTCGGGCCTCACCGAAGAGCGAATCGCTGCCGGGCAGGGAGACTTTCTCAACGACCCGCAGTTCACCGACGCCGAGAAATGGGCCCTCGACTACGCCTATCGCATGTATCGCACGCCTGAGACCGTCGATGCTGCGTTCTACGACCGGGGCAAGGAGCTCTGGTCAGAAGCGCAGATCATGGAGATCGGTGGACTGATCGCGATTCACTACGGTCTGCAGACGTTCATGCGTACCCTGCAGCAATAACCCTCTCGATAACCCTCTCGATAACCCTCTCGACCTGAAGCTCAGTCCAGAGCTCTGAGCGCCGCCCGCACATCGGCTGGGTTCCACCATTTCTCGATGCCGAGCTCGTCAGCAACGACACCGGCTGCGTTGTAGCCGGGCTGGCCGTGGAAGCTGCCGCCCGGGTGTTGGGAGGCTCCACACAGGTACAGCCGATCGATCGGTGTCGAATAGCCCGGCATTTGGGGAGTTGGTCGATTGATCCCCCAGTTGCTGGGATGGAAACTGCCGTGATGGCGATCGCCGCCCCGCATCGAGCTGATGCGTTGTTCGGTCGCGTCAGGTGAGTGCGCTTTCAGCTCCATGGTCGCCGCTTCGAGATTCGGCGCGTACTTGGCATAGGTGCTGACGATCGTCTCTGCGCGTTCCTGCACAGCTGCTTCGTTCCAGGTTCCCCGCGTTGGTGGCCCGGGGACGAAGTGCCAACCAAAGGTCGTGTGCTTGTCGGCGGGGGCCTGGCTTGCATCGTGAAGCGTGGGTACCGAGACGTGCACCGGGGCATCGGCGGTGTTCTCTGCTGCTCGCACCGCGTGCATGTGGGCCACGATGTCGTCGGATGACTCGTAGCCGAGAGCCAGGTTGAGCGCATGGGGAACATCTGGGTTGTATGCCTCGGCGCTGAACACCGGTCGTTCGGACAGCGCCCAGTGAACTCCGAACAACGCCTCTTCGAGCCAGCGGTACTCGCCGAGATCGTCTCGAAGGCTCGCATCGAGGTGCTCGCCTCCGAGCAGCTCCAACATGGTGATCGGTGCTGGCGCTCCACTCACCACGAAGTTCGCGGCCTCAAATGTCCGGCCGTCCTCCAAAGTGACGCCGGTGGCTCGACCGTTGGTGACGTCGATGTTGGCCACGCGGGCGTCGGTCAGGATCGTCCCGCCGTTGTCGACCACCGCCGCAGCGATCGCCTTGGCGACCTCGTAGGTGCCGCCCTCGACCAATCGTGCACCCTGAGAGTTGGCAAGCGCCAGTGCGACGATCGATCCGATGCCGGACACGTCCAGATTCGGGACATATCCGCGAACGCTCACATTGAACAGGACCAGACTTCGTAGTACCTCGGTCTCGAACGCGTTTCGCACCAGATCGAGTGGGCTCTGGGCGTCGAGCGCCATGTACTGACGGCCGAGCGCGCTGGCCGAGAGCAGTTCGTGGAGTTCGTCGGCCGGTAGCGGTGGACCGAAACGCATCGGCGTGTCAACAGCCTGCGTGAGCGCGGTGTATTCGGTGTAGAGCGTGCGGTAGGCATCGGCGTCCTTGTCCGAGAGCCTCCGAATCTCTGCCACGCTGCGATCGAGGTCCGAGTAGGTCACCAGGGCCCGGTCGCCGCCGTCGAACGGCACCGCATTTTGTGCTTCGGGGTAGATCGACTTCACGCCGTAACGACCCAGATCGAGGTCGTTCCACACCGCGTACTCCGGAGTCCACCGCACGAAGTATGCGTGCAAGTTGTGCCGGAACTCGGGAAGGGTGATCTCGTCGGTCGTGGTGCCTCCGCCGATCTGTGGCGCCGCTTCCAGCACGAGCACCTTCTGCCCAGCCTTGGCCAGGTACGCGGCGCACACCATCGAGTTGTGGCCGCCGCCGACAAAGATGCCGTCGATGTGTTCGGGGATCATGTCACTCATCTGCTTGCGCTCATTTCTGTCTCCAATCGAGGGCACCTCGCCCGATGAGCGTCCCCGCCTGCAGATTCTCGTGGATGTCGAGAACCTCCGCTGGACCACGGACCTCGCTAATTATGGGCTTGACCGCACCCGACGCGACGAGTTCGGCTGCGGTGATGAGCTCGGAGCGGTTCGCGTACCGTGAGCCGATCACCGCGAGCTCGCGGAACACCAACTCGCGCGACTCGACCTCGAAGGCCCGATCGCGAAAAGTGGTCAGTGCCACGAGGCGGCCGCCGGTGGCCAAGCCGTCGATGGCCCAGCGTTGCGTGGCCGTTGTGCCGATCAAGTCGATGACGACCGTAGGTGCGCCGTCGACGAACACTCGGGTGGGGTCGACCACGCCCAAATCGTCCGAACGGACTGCAGTCGCTCCAAGACGCTCGATTTCGGCCAGCTTGTCATCGGCGATGTCGAAGCCTGCAACGGCGGCGCCGTAGTGCCGAGCAACCTGCACCATGTGAATGCCCACACCGCCACCTGCACCGATCACGACAACCCGGTCGCCGTGGCCGATGCCAGCCCGAGACGCCACATGTACGGGAGTCGCCACCGCATCGGGCACCACCGTGGCTGCAATCGGATCGAGGTTCTCGGGCATCGCTATTGCGTTGCGGCTCGGCAGTACGGCCTGGGGCGCATACCCACCATCGCGGTGCACACCGATCCAGCCGGCGAGATTGGCGCACTGTGGATCCCGGCCAGCGCGGCACGCATCGCACTCGCCACAGACAAGGTAGAAATATGCCGCGACCCGCTTGCCCATCAGGCTCGGATCTGCGCCGGGGCCCAGCCCACTGACACGGCCGATCAGCTCGTGGCCCGGCACACGCGGCAAGAGTTGCGGATCGTTGTCGAGGTCGCCGTTCATGCAGTTGAGAACCGTCAACCCGACCGAACAGGCTTCGACATCCACCAGCACCTCATTCGGTCCGGGGATCGGGTCGGGAAGCTCATCCCAAACCGGTTCGGACCCCCACGCATTCACTCGGTACCCATACATCGAAGGCCTCCTTTGCGCAGTTGCGAACTCTGACAGACTGTAGGCGCACGATCTCCACGACCCCAACCGCCGGAGGCAAACATGACGAAGTCGGCTCCGCGCAGCGGGCGCTTTCGCACGTCGACGCATTGGGGTGCCTACGACGTGCTCGTGACCGACGGTCGAATCACCGGAGTCGAGCCGTTTGGAGACGATCCGGATCCCTCCTCGATTGGCCAGTCGCTCGTCGATGGCATCGATCATCCGTCGCGCATCGCGCGCCCGGCGATTCGGAAGGGTTGGCTCGAGAACGGGCCTGGGCCAGCCATGGGGGCTCGCGGCGCCGAGTCATTTGTTGAAGTCAGCTGGGAGGAGGCGTGGAGTCTTGCGGGACGCGAGATTCACCGCATTCGCGAGACGTATGGAAACGATGCGATCTATGCCGGCTCGTACGGCTGGGCCAGCGCGGGTCGATTTCACCACGCGCAGAGCCAACTGCGTCGGTTCTTGAACCTCGCCGGTGGGTTCAGCTCGTCGGTGCAGGCCTACAGCTACGCGGCGGCCGAAGTGATCGTTCCGCGGATTTTGGGAACGAGTTTCGTGCACTTGCGCGATGTGGCCACTGCATGGCCGGTCCTCGCGGCCAACACCGAACTCATTGTTTCATTCGGTGGTGTTCCTATGAAGAACGCTCAGGTCAACAGCGGCGGAATCGGTCGCCACGTTGCACGGGAGTGGCTGGAGACCTGCCGTCATCGGGGGGTCGAATTCGTCAACATCGGGCCGGTGAGGGGTGACGTTGACGAGTCGTTGGACGCGGAGTGGCTGGCGCTTCGCCCGAACACCGACACCGCCCTGATGCTCGGGCTGGCCCACACGCTCCTGACGGAGGGGCTGCACGACGAGGACTTTCTCGGGCGCTACAGCGTCGGCTTCGACCGCTTCAGCACGTATCTCCGTGGCGACGTCGATGGTCAGCCGAAAGACGCCGCGTGGGCGGCGGAGATCTGTGGGCTTCGGGCCGACGCCATCGTCAGCCTGGCGCGACGAATGGCCGAGCATCACACGCTGATCACGTTGTCATGGTCCATCCAACGCGGAGATCACGGAGAGCAGCCCTATTGGATGGGTACCGTGCTTGCCGCAATGCTCGGTCAGATCGGAACGCCGGGTGGCGGCATCGGCTTTGGGTACGCAGCCATTGGCGGCACGGGAAACCCCATTCGCCCGCACCCCAGCCCGGCAATGTCTCTGGGCGAAAACAAGATCGATCGATACATTCCAGTCGCACGGGTGAGCGACATGTTGCTCAGCCCGGGAGCACAGTTCGATTTCGATGGGCGCGTGCTCACGTATCCGGACATCCACCTCGTCTACTGGGCCGGCGGGAACCCCTTCCATCATCATCAGGATCTGAACCGTCTCGTCGGCGCGTGGCAAAGGCCGGACACGGTGATCGTCAACGAGCCCTGGTGGAACGCCAACGCCCGTCATGCCGACATCGTCTTTCCGGTGGCGACGACATTGGAGCGAAACGACATCGGTCGAGCGATCAATGACGACTGGCTCTTTCCAATGCAGAAGGCACTCGACCCGATCGGCGAGGCGAAACCGGATTTCGAGATCTTTGCCGGGCTTGCTCGGGAGCTTGGCTTCGAGGCCAACTTCACCGAGAACCGCGGCGAGGCGGAGTGGTTGGAGGTCCTGTACGACACGGCACGCAAGACCGCCGCAGCTGAGCACATCGAGCTACCGGAGTTCCCTGACTTCTGGGCAGGTGACGGCGAACGACTGGCGCTCGACGACGACGATCGAGTCTTGTTCGCAGACTTCCGGGACGATCCGGACCGATTCCCGTTGGGGACGCCGTCGGGCAGGATCGAGATCTTCTCGGAGACCATCGACTCGTTCGGTTACGAGGATTGCCCTGGTCATCCGGTGTGGCTCGAGCCGGTCGAGTGGCTCGGCTCCGAGACACCCGAGTATCCGCTCCACCTGATCTCCAACCAACCGGCGACGCGGCTACACAGTCAACTCGACAACGGAGCCAACAGTCAGAATGGCAAGGTCGCCGGACGCGAGCCCGTGGTGCTGCATCCCCGTGATGCAGCTGAGCGGAACATCGTTGCCGGTGACGTCGTTCGCGTCTTCAACGGCCGAGGTCAGTGCCTGGCTGGCGCCGTTTTGTCCGACACGGTCATGCGAGGTGTCGTCGTGCTCGCTACGGGCGCATGGTACGACCCGGAGAGCCCGGGCGGGCTCGATCGCCACGGCAATCCAAACGTTCTCACGATCGACAAGGGGACATCGAAACTCGCACAGGCACCCAGCTCGCATACGACGCTCGTCGACGTTGAGAAGGTCCAGGGGACGGTGGGTGACGTGGGAGTTTTCGAACCGCCGATCATCGAATCCCGGTAGTGGCGAGCGATCTAGGGTGGTCACATGGCTGAAGAAGTGACGAACGAGCCGTCCCTTTGGCTCAGCGGTCTTCCCGTGCCCTCCCACGATGGCCACAAGTACGACCGTGGACATGCCGTTGTGGTCGGTGCACCTGATCTCACCGGCGCGACACGGCTCGCGGCAACTGCTTGTTCGAGAATTGGCGCTGGTCTCGTGACGGTCGTGGCCGAGAAGCGAGCAGATGTGTATCGGACGTCGTTACCTGCCGACATCATGGTGACGTCGGAACTGGAGCGAGAGCTCCGTTCGGTGGCGACCGTGCTGATCGGGCCGGGCGGTCTGCCAGATCGATGGGAGACGATGATCGGGTCGATCGTCGAGACCGCAACGGTGGTGCTCGACGCTGCTGCGATCGGGGAGCGCGAGCGGATCCGAGAAGGATTCGAGAGCTGCGTGATCACACCTCATGAAGGTGAGTTCTCCGCAGCGTTCCCCCAGCTGCATGGAACTCGAATCGACAGGGCGCTGGCTGCCGCTGTTGCCTCTCGTTCCATCGTCATCCTGAAGGGTGCAGAAACCGTGATCGCCAGCCCCGAGGGCGACGTCGTGGTCAACACGACGGCGAGTCCCTACTTGGCCAAGGCCGGGTCGGGCGATGTTCTCGCAGGCATGATCACCGGACTCGCGGCGCAGGGGATGTCACCGTTCGACGCTTCGTGTGCGGGTGTTTGGATGCACGGCGAGATCGCTCGACGGTATGGTCCTGGACTCGTTCCAGGCGACCTGACCGACAGAATCCCGGGCATGCTCACTGAACTTCTGATTCGCTGACACCCGAGGTCGACGATGCAAGTCCGAGCATGTCGAGCGCGCTCCAGCCAAGGGAGAACGGCATGAAGTCGGGCTCATGAATGTCTGACTCCACGGACCGATGGTTGCGCGGAGGCGATATGCGTTGTCGTAGGGTCTGGCCATGCTTGACATGCCGGTCGACGAGATGCTCGACGCACATATTCACCTGTTCAATCTCAAGGGGACCCCGCGTCCGATGCAGCCGTTGGGCAAGCTGTTCGGGTGGAACGAGCGAGTGCTGCGGTTCATGGCGACGAAGCTCATGCCCGACGATACGGTCAACTTCTTCGGGCCTGGAACCCCACTCCTGGCGGACTACATGCCGGTGGACTACCGCGCCGACGTCGAGTCGTCGGGGGTTGGCCGCTACGTACACGTGCAGGCGGCTTGGACCGATAAGCGGCCGCTCGACCCGGTGGGCGAGACCGTCTGGCTCGAGTCACTTGACGATGGTCCAGCTGCCATCATTGGCTACGCGGATCTTTCGCTCGGAGCTGATGTCGCACCGGTCCTGGCTGCACACAACGCGGCGAGCACGCGCATGCGGGGCATTCGCCACATGCTGGCATGGCATCACGACAAGACCGTGATGAATCACGCCGTCCGGCCTCGCCTGGCCCACGACCCGAGGTTTCGTGAGGGGTTCGACCGACTCACCGAGCACGGTCTTTCGTTCGATGCCTGGTGCTACAGCGCCCAGATCGACGAGGTGTCCGCCCTTGCGCAACACAATCCGGACGTGCCAATGGTGTTGTGCCACATGGGGACCCCGATCGGAATCGGGGGCGAATTCGGCGGCATCGGTGTCTCGGAGCAAGAACGTGCGCGTATCGCTGGCGAATGGCGAGATGGGATCAGCGGACTCGCGCTGAACAAGCACGTGAACTGCAAGCTGTCGGGTTTGCTCATGCCGGTGCTTGGGTTCGGGTACGAACATTCGAAGAAGTCACCGAGTGTTGCTGAGCTCGTCGGACGCTTGAGCCCGATGATCGAACATTGCATCGATGCGTTCGGGCCGGAACGTTGCATGGTCGCGTCGAACTTCCCGGTCGACAAGGTGGCCGTTACCTACGAGACCATGACGAAGGCCATGCTCGAGATGACCCATCGATACGGGCTGGAAGCCCAGCAGGCCATGTTTGCCGGCACCGCCGAGACGTTCTACCGGATCTAGCGCTGTCTCTGTTGCGAGGGGCCTATGTTGCGAGGGCGGTATCGACCGCCTCGACGACCTCGTCGGCTGTTGGGTAGTCACCTAAACGAGTGCCCATCTTCGACCAGATCAGGTTGAGGTCGGTGTCCAAGAGAAGGATGCCTGGGCGTTGTGTTGCTTCTGCCCAGATCGGGTCGAACCGTTTCGCCTGCCGGGCCGCTCGAACATAGGAAACCGCTCCCTTCGGATGCAGCAGACGCCACCACTCGAACCTGCCTTCGGCACCGAGGGCTCTGCGAACGTGGTCGTCTGGATCGAGCAGGAGTTCGACACCGATGCCGTCGTTCGTCAACTTCTTTGCTTGGTACGCCTCTCGTGTCCCGACGCCCATCACGTGGACGCCGAGGCCATCGAGTTCGCTCTGACGCTCATGCAACTGCGTGAGCAACTCGAGGCACGGTAGTCAACCGTAGTAACGCAACACCTGGATCAGCACTGCTGACCCTCGGTAGTCGCTGAGGGGTGCTGCTGCGCCGGAGGGGTCCTTCAAGACGATGTCAGCAAACGCACTCATGGTTCGGTAACCCAGCGACAACGCCGAATCGTTCCCATGGGATTACTGCCAGTTCGTGAGTTCATCGAGCCGGTCGAGCTTGTGGAGGCGATCCCGAATCCAGATGGGGGCTTCGAGGGGCAGACCAGCTTCGGAGGCCGCGATCATGTCGCCGTCATCGGCCCAGACGTGACACGAGTTTCTGACATAGGCCTGCGCCCGTTGGCGAGCTTCTTCACTGTCGTCTCGTAGGCGCCGCGTCGTGTTGTCCGGATCTGCCAGTTGCATCGAGTACATGGACTGCACGGCCACCGGCGCCATGGCACGTAGCAACGCGCCGACGTGGGTGCAGCCCATCTTCCCGCCGAAGGTCTCTGTGAGCATTCGGCTGAAGCCACGCGCGATCGACGCGCCGATGAGCTGTTCGTAGCTGGATTCGATGGAGGGACAGGAGGTGTGCGGATGTGTGTCGAGTACAACCGAGACTTCCCGAATGGTCAGGTCGGGATACCCCACGATCATGTCGACGACCATGTCGTGCACAACAAGCGGTTCGGTATCGCCAACCACATACAACCCTGCAGGTTTCGTGTCGGTGACGCGGCCCCGAAGCCGCATCGTGCTCGCATCGACCCGATAGGTCCGGACCTCGTAGTTGCGAGCGTGAGCGGGAATCTCGTCTTCGCCAGGAGGATGAGGAAATCGACTTTTCTCGGGCGGATTCACGGTCGTACGGTACCTGATGCGTATCGCTGGGACCTCGCTCAGTTCGGCGTGCCGGGCCTACGCTGACCACGTGGCGTTCCGGTTCCCGAGGAGCAACTAGATCGATGTCGGTGCAGCCTCGCGTTGTCGCGATCCAAACGGCACACGCTGCCCGCATGCCGATGCGTTCGCTCGAGTCCGCGACCATCGAGGACGGTCACGGCATCACTGGAGATCGATACGAGAACGCTCGTCATCGACAGGTCACCGTCCAGTCGCTCGAGGAGATCGCCGATGCCGAAGCCGAGGTCGGGCGAACCCTCGATGCGATCCATACGCGCCGGAACATCACACTCGCCAGCGGACGGCTGGATCGCACGCCCGGTGCCCGAATTCGTGTCGGCAATGATCAGACCGGTTGGGTCGAGCTCGAAGTGGTCCGGGATGCTGCGCCGTGCAAACTTCTCGAGGACAATCTTGGCAGGGACGCAAAGCTTGCGCTCCACAAGCGCGCCGGTGTTGTGTATCGAACCGTCTCGGGCGGCAACATCGTCATCGGCGACATCGCAGTTCTGTAGGGCGTCCGGGGTTCTGCCATCACAACGGTCAGTCGTCGAAGTCTGCGTCTGGAGCCGTCTGAGGTTCAGCAAGCGATCTTGGTGTGGATGTCGAGCGTCATTCCGGTGAGGAACTCGTAGTCGCAGACGTAGCGGACGATTGCGTCGTTGGCATCGGCATCAACCTGGTTGAGGGTGAAAGCGATCGTGTGGGCGGCACGCTCGACGCCTCGGTCGTCGTGGGCGTCGGCCTTGTCATTCCAGTTCTCGAGGCCCCAGTGGGCGGTGAATGCGGCCTTGGTCTCATCATCGAGGTTGTGCTGCTTCCAGGCGTGAGCCAGCTCGTGGAGGAGGATGATCTTGAGGCGGCTGCAGATCTCGATGCGATCGGTGGGTGCGGGACGAGTTGCCGTGGTCGGCAGGTAGAGGCCCGAGTAGCCCTTGCAGCCTTGCTCGTCC
>CAJQNJ010000183.1 GCA_905479685.1 uncultured Acidimicrobiales bacterium | reverse complement strand
CGTCAAGATCGACGCTCCTCGGGCACAGGCCAGGCACCTGCGCGACTTCGGCGTCGCCTCCCCCGGTGCGTTGGCCGCCGAGTACCCGTCGGTTACAGCGTCCGTGTCGAGGTCGATGCTGAGCTGGTCATGTTCAGCCCGCAGGCGGACCACACTCCCGTGCTCGATCACATCGTTGACAAGATGGCAACAGTCTGACGACAGCAGGAGGGAAGCCAGATGCGGGTGTTACTGCACCTGAACCAAGATGGTGTGGTAGCCCTCTGCGCCATTCGGAGCTGGTTCCACGGTGATCGGTGATTGTGTGAATCCGCTCGTATCGGTTGCGCGAACTCGAATGAACCAGTCGCCCGGAGTGGCGTCCCAATCAAATTTCCACTGCACCCAGGTCTCATTCGACTCGACGACTGCCAGCTCGACCTCTTGCCACACTTCGTCTTCACCGAGTGAGATCTCGACTCGTTCGATGCCAACGGTTGGGGACCAGGCGACGCCACCGATGTTGACGAGCCCAGGGCTGACCGTGTCGCGATTTTGGGGAACATCGATACGTGATTGCGTCTTGATCGGCCCCTCCTTGCTCCACCCGCGAGGCATCCAGAAGCCGTCGACGCCGATCCAATCGGTGATAGAGATTCGCTCGACCCACTTTGTTGCCGACACATACCCGTACAGGCCGGCCACGACGATGCGGGCAGGGAAACCGTGGATGATTGGCAGGGGCTCGCCATTCATCTCGAGAGCGAGCATTGCCGTTCGGCCGTCATAGGCGAGCGGGGTGGGGAATCCACAGGTGAAGCCATCGACCGAGCGACTGAACACCTGTGTCTGGGCGTCTGTCGGATCGATGATCCCAGCCTCGGCAAAGAGCTCCGCGAGCGGAATCCCGCGCCACACGGCGTTACCGACGAGGTCACCGCCAACACGATTCGAGACGCAAGACAGGGTCACCTCGGTTTCGATCATCTCGCGAGCCATCAGCTCGTCGTAGGTGTACGTCACGGGAGTAGTCACGTACTCACCGTCGATGGTGAGGCTCCACGTCGAGGGGTCGACCTGCGGCTTTTGTAGGGCAGTATCGATCAGGTAGAACTTGTCGTCTGGGCTGATCGGCGTGATGTAGCTCGTCAGTCCGGCAACATCGTCGAACGCGCCAGTTGGCAGGGCGTTTGGTTGGACGATCGCACTCCCACCTGGGGGAAGAGTCGTGGAGCTGCTCGAAGCATTCGTGAGAATCTCGTCGCGGGCACGTTCTGCGGTACTGGTCCGGCCGATCCGAGACCCGGTCGTCAGCGCGACCGCACCCACGGCTGCACCGCCATAGGCCAGAATGCGTCGCCGATTGGCGGCCTGGCTGAGCGGCGAACCAGGAACGATCACGTTGTTTGGCGATGAGGTGCTCGCTCGCCTGGCGTACGAGAACAGCACCATCACTGTTGCCGCTCCCGCGGCGGCTGCAGTGAGCGCAACCAACCACGACAATGGCCCGTTCGTGAGCGCGCTCCGCGCGGTTGCGAAGCCACCAAAGAGGCCGAACACTGCGAAACCAGCCGGGATCACACGTTGATCTCTGCGGGCTCCAAGCCCGATCGCGCCCCCGACGAGGAGCGAGCCGATGACGATCGACCAGAGGAGAATCGGCTTTTGGGCGGCACCGACGTTGTTGATACTCGTTGCGACGACCTCGCCGGGTGTGATGTCGACGAACAATTCGCCCACACCGATGACGAGCGACATGATTTGTTCACTCAACCGGCTGGCAAATTCGCCCACACCGAGGGCCATGGCGGCGCCGAGTGTCCCAGCGAGCCAAGCCCATCCCGCCGACACCGTTGGCGACTTCTCAGCAGCCGATCCTGGGCCACTGGAATCGATCATTTCTACGTGACTGCGTTCTGCAGGTTCGTCGATCTGGTCCATGCGCCAAGTGTGCCAGGACCTGTGGCAACTAGGCTGCCACTTGTGGATCGTTCCGAACTCGTTCATTTCGGCTGGGATGCCGACTGGGAGTCCATGTTCGACGCTGACTATCCGGATTCGACGCCAGGGCGAATAAGCCGCGTCGAACGCGGGGAGTGCGACGTGATCACCAACGATCAGCTTGTCCGGGCGCTGTCGGATTCGCAGAGAGCGCAATCGTCGACCGCTCCGGTCACGGGCGATTGGGTTGCGGTCTCTCTCGATGACGGCGAGTGGCGCATCGACGCTGTCTTACCACGGCGTACCGAGCTCGTGCGGCGTGACCCTGGCGAGCGCGAAGAGCAGCAGCCGCTGTCAGCGAACGTCGATGTGGTGTTTCTCGTGCATGGATTCGATCGACCGTTCCGAGCAGGCAAGCTCGAGCGATTCCTCGTGCTTGCATGGAACGCTGGAGCGACACCGGTCGTTGTCCTCACCAAGGCTGATCTGGCCGAGCAAGATGCGGTCACCGAGTTGGTCGAGATCGTCGAAGCGGTGTCTCCGGGGGTCGAGGTCGTGGTGTCGAGTGTCGAGACCGGCGTTGGACTCGATCGGGTTCGGAATCTGTTGGCTCCGAACTGCAGCGGCACGCTTCTCGGCGAATCTGGTGCGGGAAAGAGCACACTGGTCAACGCCTTGCTCGACGATGAGATCCAGGAGACGCAGCCGGTGCGCTCGGGTGACTCGAAGGGCCGCCATACGACGATCACTCGTGATCTCTTGCGCCTTCCTGGCGGGGGGTTGTTGATCGATACCCCAGGAGTTCGTGCAGTCGGCCTCTGGGATGCCGAGGACGCGCTGCTGCAGGTGTTCTCCGACATTACCGATACTGCTGGATCGTGTCGTTTCAACGATTGTGCACACGGGGCAGAACCGGGTTGCGCGGTGGCTGCTGCGGTCAAGAGCGGTGAGATCGATCACCGTCGGCTCGATCGGTACCGGGCCATGGCCGAGGAGCTCGCAGAGAGCGA
>CAJQNJ010000182.1 GCA_905479685.1 uncultured Acidimicrobiales bacterium | reverse complement strand
CGAGGAGACGACCGATGCGCTCTTTGTTCTCCGTGCGGTTATTGAGCACGGTGCCGCCCTTTTCAAGGCTGCCCGAGTACACCCGAAAGTAGGTGAGCTTGCCTACGAAGGGGTCGGTCATGATCTTGAACGCAAGCGCCGAGAACGGAGCTTTGTCGTCAGGCTCGCGGCTTTCGGGTTCGCCCGAACGTGGATGGGTTCCGGTGACGGCTGGGAGATCGACGGGCGATGGCATGTAGTCGATAACTGCGTCGAGTAGTGGTTGCACACCTTTGTTCTTGAACGCAGTGCCGTTCAGGATCGGGACGATCTCACCAGCGAGTGTGCCCTTACGGATGACAGCCTTGAGCTCGTCGACGCTGATCTCCTCATCGCCGAGGTAACGCTCCATCAGTTCTTCGTCGATGAGCGAGAGCACGTCCATGAGTTCGGTGCGGTACTTCTCAGCCTGCTCGACCATGTCATCAGGAATATCGACCTCGTTGTAGGTCGCGCCAAGGTCTTTCTCGTCGACATCGGACGGCCACACGAGGGCCTTCATCTTCACGAGGTCGATCATGCCGGCGTACTCACTCTCGGCACCGATCGGAAGCTGGATCACGGCAACGTCTTCGGTGAGACGTTCCTTGATCGTTCGCAGACAGAAGTAGAAGTCAGCTCCGGTGCGGTCCATCTTGTTGATGAAACACATACGCGGCACGTGGTACTTGTTGGCCTGACGCCACACTGTCTCGGTCTGAGGCTCAACACCGGCCACGCCGTCGAACACAGCGACAGCGCCATCGAGGACGCGCAACGAGCGCTCGACCTCAACGGTGAAATCAACGTGACCAGGGGTATCGATGATGTTGATCTTGTGGTCGTTCCACATGCAGGCGGTAGCAGCCGAGGTGATCGTGATGCCACGCTCCTGCTCCTGCTCCATCCAGTCCATCGTGGCGCCGCCATCGTGAACTTCACCGATCTTGTAGTTCACACCCGTGTAGTAGAGGATGCGCTCGGTCGTCGTCGTCTTGCCCGCGTCGATATGGGCCATGATCCCGATGTTTCGGGTCTTGTCGAGAGGCACTCGCTTTGCCATCGTTCTCGTTCCTTGGAGTTCTGCTACTTGGGGGATTCGTTCGGGATTCGTTCTCGCCAGCTAACGGCTGAACGTGGACAGGCCACGACCGGGCGTCAGTCGCCCGGCCGAAGAGAAAATTCTAGTGCTGATCGCGGTGTAATCCGGCAACGACCAGGAACAACACGATGAAACGAGGTGAGCGAACTACCAGCGGTAGTGCGCGAACGCCTTGTTCGATTCGGCCATCTTCTGGAGATCTTCGCGCTGCTTGACCGACGCACCAACCGAGTTGGACGCGTCGAGGATCTCGTTTGCGAAGCGCTGCGCCATCGAACGTTCACGACGCTTGCGCGAGTTGTTGACGAGCCAGCGAATAGCGAGGGTATTTGCACGGCGAGGACGAACCTCGACCGGCACCTGGTAGGTCGCGCCACCAACGCGACGGCTACGAACCTCGAGCTGCGGGCGGGTGTTGTCGACCGCACGCTTCAACACTGAAATTGGTTCGCCACCGGTCTTTTCGGCAACGGTCTCGAGAGCTTCGTACACGATGCGCTCCGCAGTGGAGCGCTTGCCTTGCAGGAGCACCTTGTTCACGAACTGGGTGACGAGCACCGAGTCATAGACGGGATCGGGCATCAGTTCGCGGCGTGGAGCAGTGTTCTTACGCATCGATCAGCCCTTCTTTGCGCCGTAACGGCTTCGGGCCTGCTTGCGGTCGCGTACACCAGAGGTGTCGAGCGTGCCGCGGATGACCTTGTACCGGACGCCAGGAAGATCCTTCACACGACCACCGCGCACCAGAACGATGCTGTGCTCTTGGAGGTTGTGACCTTCGCCAGGAATGTAGGCGGTGACCTCGATACCCGATGTCAGACGAACACGGCAGACCTTGCGAAGTGCTGAGTTGGGCTTCTTGGGGGTGGTGGTATACACGCGGGTGCATACGCCACGGCGCTGCGGAGCGCCTTTGAGCGCAGGGGTGGTTTCCTTGCGCCGTTTTGTCTGGCGACCCTTGCGGACCAGCTGGTTGATAGTTGGCATCTTGGAACTTTCACCTCTGTGAACCGCATCGCGGTCCCACGATCTTCGTCAAGGCGCTGCAGATTGCAACGGCCAGGCTTGCAATTGGCCACAATGTCGACATTGGGCCAGCTGACGAGTCTATGACAGCGCGCGGGTAAAACCCAAGCGTCGGACACAACCGATTGCGCGATCACCCGAGACCTTCGTCTCACGGTTCATCGACAGGTCGCTCACAGTTGGCCCGCCTCCCACCGATAGGAGCAGGCCGACGGCTGGGTCCAGGTCGGCGACATGGGTATCGGGACGGCCAACATGACAGCATCGCGCTCGGCTTCGAGGAGCCAACGTACTTCGAGAGAAGGAAGCCGTTCGCGCCCAGCGACTGCAGTCACCAAGGGCGTCGTCTTCGTCGTGCCAGCTGCGCTCGGCTTCGCGATCGCCTATTCGATTCTGACCGTCATGGGACCGTATTCCTCGACGATCGAACACGTCGCATGGTTTGGAATCGCAGTACTCGTCAGTGGGGTCACCAGCATCTTCGCTGGCGACATGACGCGGTTGTTGATCTCGAGAACGTCGCTCTATCGGCGGGCGAACAACTTCGAGAACGAAGTCGAAGAACTCTTCAGCACATCGTTGCAACAGGGAAACACGAAGGCGATCCGTAGAGCTGCGATCGAACACGGACAGGACGCAGCGTTCATCGACGAGGTCCTCCTGCTCCTCGATCAGCTCGGCCGCCATGAATCGTCGACCCGCGAACACAGCGAGCGCGTCCGTGCATACGCCTCGCTCATCGGAACCCAAATCGGGCTGTCCGATGAAGAACTCGCGTCGTTGAACTGGACAGCACTCCTGCACGACATCGGCAAACTCGACGTACCGCCGTGGATCCTCACCACCGAGACCTTGCCTTCGGAAGGCGAGCGGGACGTGCTCCAGCGCCATCCTGAGACGGCCCGGGCGCGACTCCGTCGACTCGAACCGACCCTTGGTGCATCGATCTACGACGGAGCGCTGTACCACCACGAACAGTGGGACGGCAAGGGCTACCCACACCAGCTCTCCGGGAGCCAGATTCCGCTCTACGGACGAATCACCGCCATAGCCAATGCGTTTGACGTGATGACCAGCGCGCGTAGTTACAAGAAACCTCTACCGATCTCAGATGCCCGGCAAGAATTGACTTCGGAGGCAGGAACCCTCTTCGACCCTGAGTTGGTGGCCGCCTTCCTTCGTATTGGTGATGAGGACCTCAAGGCGATCCGCGGTTGGTCCGTCTCGATCGCAGGCTTCGCGCTCGCGGGATCTCGTATTGCGGCCATTGGTTCCCACGCTGCCGTAGCCGCTGCAACCGTTGCAGGTGCTGGGGTCTCCTCTGCGGTCGCTGCTGAATTGCCCCCTCCGGCGATCGCGTTCGAAACACCGACAACAACCAGAGCCCCGGATCCATCTCCATCGACCACAGCAGCGGCCACAACCACCTCCACCAGCACGACAATCAGGCCGACAACCACCATCGCAACCACCACATCGGCAGGTCCGCAGCTCATGAGCCTGACCTACGTGATCGGAGAGAACACCTACGACGGTATTTCGGCGACCGTCGACGGCGACTCGCTCGACGTCTACGTGGATGGAGAGTTCGACCAGACGATCGATATCGAAGTGGGACGGCGACAGGTCGCCGTAGTGCTCGATGTGACCGACTACGAGTCAGGCGTTCATTTCGTTCGATTCGACCTGTTCTTGAACGGCGAACAACAGTCGTCTGACGAGATCGCCATCGTGGTCTGACGCAGTGTTCCCGCTTCGCTCCAGCTGTCGTGCTCCGAGCCTGATGGCTCTCGATGCTCGGATGACTAGGCCCGCGAGCGGTTGAGGGCAGAGATGACGGCTCGCATCGACGACGTCGTGATGTCGGTGTGCATGCCACAGCCCCAAAGTTCGTGACCGCCAATCGACATCTCGATGTACGTGACAGCCACGGCATCCTTGCCGCCGCCCTTTGAATGTTCTTGATAGTCGAGAACACGAAGATCCTCGCCAATCAACTCGGACAGGCCGGACACAAACGCAGAAAGTGATCCGTTTCCAGAGCCCTGGACGATTCGTGCCTCGCCGTTCTCCGAAACCCGAGCCGTGAGCAACGTCATGTCTTCGCCCTGTGCGTTGTGAGCCGATTCGAACCCATTCAGCAAGTAGGGCTCGTCGAGAC
The DNA here is from genome assembly GCA_905479685.1 of uncultured Acidimicrobiales bacterium. GTDB lineage: Bacteria > Actinomycetota > Acidimicrobiia > Acidimicrobiales > SHLQ01 > SHLQ01. The sequence continues at coordinate 3,409 of CAJQNJ010000182.1, read as the reverse complement.
CGAGGTATGTTGCGCCGAACTCGTCGAAGATGTTCGAGGCGGTGAGCTCTTTGCCCGTTCGGTCCGCGATCCCCTGGATCACACGTGTGAATTCGATCTGCATCCGGCGTGGGATATCGAGGCTGTGTTCGGTCTTCAAGAGATACGCAACACCGCCCTTTCCCGACTGGCTGTTGACCCGCACGACGTCTTCATACGAGCGGCCGACATCTTTTGGATCGATGGGAATGTAGGGCACCTCGAACAGGGGCGAATCGGACTGCTCGAGTGCGTCGAAGCCCTTCTTGATCGCATCCTGATGCGATCCACTGAATGCGGTGTAGACGAGGTCGCCGACGTAGGGATGACGAGGATGCACTGGCAATTGATTGCAGTACTCCGCCGTACGACGCAGCTCGTTGATATCGGAGATGTCCAACTCGGGATCAACACCTTGGCTGAACAAGTTCATCGCCAGGTTGATGACATCGACGTTGCCGGTCCGCTCGCCGTTGCCGAACAAGGTGCCCTCGACTCGATCGGCACCTGCCATGACTCCGAACTCGGCCGCCGCAACACCGGTGCCCCGGTCGTTGTGCGGGTGCAGGCTGAGGACGATCTCGTCGCGTCGCGCCAAATTGCGATGCATCCACTCGATCATGTCGCCGTAGATGTTCGCAGTGCTCATCTCGACGGTCGCCGGCAGGTTGATGATGACCGTACGTTCCGGTGTCGGATCGAGGACATCGATCACCTCGTCGCAAATGCGCTTCGCGAACGGAAGCTCGGTCCCGGTGAACGACTCCGGACTGTACTCGTAGTGCACGGCCGTCTCAGGAACCGTCGACTCGAGCTCCCGGCACAACCTCGCGCCCTCGAGAGCAATGTCGACAATGCCATCCTCATCGAGGCCGAAGACCACCTGGCGTTGCAGCGTCGACGTCGAGTTGTAGAGGTGCACGATCGCCTGCGAACTCCCTGCGATCGCTTCGTAGGTCCGCTTGATCAGATCGGGCCGACACTGCGTCAGCACCTGAATCGTCACGTCAGAGGGAATGGCACCCTGCTCGATGATCTCGCGCACGAACTGGAAGTCGGTGTCCGACGCCGACGGAAATCCGACCTCGATCTCCTTGAATCCCGCGGCGACGAGCGCTTCGAACATCTTCCATTTTCGCTCTGAGTCCATCGGCTCGATGAGCGCTTGATTGCCATCACGAAGATCAACCGAACACCACAGCGGTGCGCGGGTGATCGTTTGCTGTGGCCACGTACGGTCGGCCATGTCGATCTGAGGGAATGCTTGGTATTTCTGCACCGGCATCGACGACGGTGTCTGTGCTGAGCGACTGCTCATCTCGGTATCTCCTTGTGTGAACGTTCTCGGGTGGACAAAAGAATCCCGGCGGTTCTGAACAGGGTCAGAAGGCCGGGCTCATAAGTCGCAGTCCAAGAACGAATCGGAGATCCATAGATACGAGCGTAGTCGCGTCTCAGTGGCGTTTGGCATTCCTTTCGATTTGGTGGCCCAGATCGCGAACACGGCGATTCTGGTGACAGCGATCAGCGCAGCGCTTTGATGATGGCAACTGCGCGCGCCCGGCTCTCTTCGAACTTCTTCGCCTCCGCGTTGTTGGCCCAGTCCGAGAACACGGCGACGACCGTTCCGGTCTCCATGTCGCTCATGGCGATCTGACCGAACGAGCCGCTCGAATGCAGCACGTTGTGTGCCGTCAAGTAGTAGGTCTGTGAGCCATAGGTGGTTCCGAGCATGATCTCTGCGGCAAGCTTGTTGGTGTTCGTGATCTTGTCCTTCGACACGTCCATTGCCGACGCGTAATAACTCGCCGGTGCTTGCCCCTGCGCGATCCACTGGTGGAACAACGCATAGTCACGGGTTGTCATGCTGATCCCGTAACAAGGTGACGTCGTCCCATCGGTCGTCAAGGCGATCGACCCGGCAGTATTCGCCCCGAACGCCTCAAACAAGTCCGATAACAGCTCGTCATAGCGTCGCCCCGTTACCTGCTCTGCCAACAAGCCCAGAGTGTCGGTGTTCTTGTCCGAATAGTTCCACGCGGTGCCCGGCTCGGCGACCTTCCCTGCATCACGAATGGCCTGGCGATGACCCGTCGCCGAACCGGCCTGCAGACCGACTTCGACTTCCCAGTGCTGGTCTGGTGTGCCCTCGGTGTGGAAGTCGAGCAGGTTGCGTGCACCGCTCGTATGGTCGAGGACCTGCTGCACCGTCGCCTCACCGATCGTCGTATCGGCAAACCCGGGCAGGATGGTATGTACTGGCGCGTCCGCCGCGAGCGAACCTGCATCGATGAGCTGATGGGTCAACACGCCGGCCAAGGTCTTTGAAGCCGACTGCAGAAGATTCGAGCTGCCTACGTTGAAGCCGTTGTTGTAGAACTCGGCCAGGATCTTGTTCTCGCGCAACACGACGAGTCCCTTGACCTGGGTGTCGATCAGCGACTGTAGGTACGACTTGCCGATACGGAACTCGCCGTTTAGATCGAAGGTCTCGCCCGGGGAAAGTTCGGTGGGATTGCTCGATGGCGGGATCGGCCGGCTGGAAGTCTGGACGTACGCTGGCCAGTCGGCGCTCACGTGTTTGTAGTACGGCCAGCTCTGCATGTTCTCGGGTGTGATCTCGTCGAGATCGAACCCGCGGTAGAAATCCTGCAGGTCGAACGACCCACCGAACGCCGACGGCGTCGCAGCCTTCCCGCCACGATCCTCGACCACCTCGTGCTCGCTATCCATTCTGTTACCTCTGTTCACTCTTTCGCGCGATTCGCGTTCTCATGGAGTGTTCTGTCACGTGCATGGCGCGGCGACCCGGAAGGTACCCGAGCCAGTCATCTCGAGGGCCTGGTCGAGATCGATCACCTTTCGTGTCCTATGCCGAGACGAACGGCAAGAACCATACCATACTTATAGGTATGTTCTTGGGGACGCCGCTTGCTCATCCTTCGTCTGGTGTACCTCGAACTTCACGAGTAGAAGCGCGTACGAACCTTGGATCAATCATGATGGAGATACCGGAGGCTGGCACGCCAACAACCACATCGAGAGAGGACGACGGCTCGGGTCCTATCCAATCGCACCGGTACGACATTTCTTCGTCAGACACGGAGTGATCCGAAGATGGTGTCGCCGACAAGTTCGAACGCTCCGGACCGCAAAGTCGATGGCAGGAGTTGTTGATCGTGCCGGTTGCGTTTCCTTTGAGCATCGGCGGCACAACGATCGCAATCAGCGTCTCGAGCGTCTCGAGCGCGACTGAAATCATGATCGACGCGGGTCTCAAGATCGGGTAATGCAGTCCGCCAGAGCGTTGGCAACCTCCTCGAGGTCCGACACCGGCCAAGACCTTCGCTGATGTCGCCGTGACAACACGATCCCGTCATAACAGGACCGC
>CAJQNJ010000181.1 GCA_905479685.1 uncultured Acidimicrobiales bacterium | reverse complement strand
CATCCTCCGCGTGCTCGTCGGCCTTGGATTTCTCGTCATTGGACTCTTGCTCGCCACCGTCGCCAAGGAAACGCTCAGCGGTGTGGAGAGCGACGTGGTCGAGGCGGTCAGTCGCCTACCCGACGAGATCGAGCATGGCGTGATCGCTACCGCCCAACTCCTCGCGACCCTATTTCCTCTGGCAGTGCTGCTTCTCGTCATCTGGCGACGCAACTGGCGGTTGCTGGTCAGTCTGTTCGCGGCGAGCGTCCTGGCCTCGGTCGCCACCCAGTTGATAGAACGATGGTTGGGGGTCCGCGAAACCGTCAATGTTCTGGCTGAACGAGCTGTTGTCGGATCGTGGCTCATCGATCCCAACTTTCCCTCCACCAGCTATTTGGCGGCAGCTGCAGGCTGGGTAGCAGCTGGTACCCCATGGCTGCCGGTTCGATGGCGTCGCGCTGCATGGTGGTGGATAGCGTTGCTGGTCGTACTGCGCATCGTCGGTTCAGGGGACCCCGCACTCGACGTTGTGCTGGCGGTGGCATTAGGTGTTGTTCTGGGAACGTTGGTGCTCCTGGTGGCCGGATCACCAAATCAGGAACCAGACCCCGCAGAGTTGCTTGCCAGCCTGAGGGCAGTCGGTATGGATCCGTCGGTTGTTGAACGGATCCCTGGTACCGGTCGAGCAAGTGCCTTCGTGGTCACCGAGCGTCAGGGTTCTGTCGCGCAGGTGAAGCTCCGGACGCCTCACGACCGAAGCGCAGACCTCTTGGAGCGGCTCTATCAAGCGGTCCGGCTTCGGTCATCGGAGATCTCACCGCCGTTCAGCACCCTCAAGCGAAGAGTCGAACACGAAGCACTCATGCTTGCCTCCAGCCGAGCGGCTGGTGCCCGCACTCTGAGCGTCTTGTCGGTTGGAACAACGCCGTCGGGCTCCGCCTTCATCGTCATGGATCAGCCACAAGGTGTCATCGCCAGTGAGTTGGACACCGCTCAGCTGACGTCCGCGACTGTGCGCGACTTCTGGGTTCAGCTCGGTGCCCTGCACCATGCCCGGATCGCACACCGCGCGCCTGGGCTCGACCGGATCGCAGTCGACGTGGAGAGTGAGGAAGTCTGTTTCGTCGATCTCGACGAAGCTGATCTGGCTGCACCACCGCGCGACCGTGCCCGCGATATCGCAGTTGCGCTCGTCGATCTGGCCCTGTCGGTTGGGGCAGAGGCTGCTGTCAGCTCGGCCCTCGATGTCGAGGGGATAGACGTGACGTCGGCGCTACCTCTGCTTCAACCACTCGCACTACCGTCACCTGTTCGAGCGCGACTTCGAGCTGACAAGTCGGTGCTCGAAAAGCTACGAACTGAAATCCAAGAGCAGACGGGGGCACCCCTGCCTGAACTCGATCGACTGGAACGGTTCAGCACCCGCACGGTTGTGATGATTGTCGCCGCTGCGCTTGCCTTCTACGCATTGCTGCCCCAATTGGCTTCGATCGATACCACGATCGAGGCATTTGGCGACGCTGAGCCGCTCTGGATTCCTGCGATTCTGGGTGCAGCGGCGGTCACCTACGTCTTTGCCACCGTGTCGCTTCTGGGCTCTGTCGGTATCGCTCTACCGTTCTTTGCCTCGTTACGCGCCAGCGTTGCCACCGCCTTCGCGTCTTTGGTCGGACCGGCCACCACTGGTCGGATGGCTCTGAGTGTGCGGTTTCTCCAGCGAGCAGGATTGGATTCGGCCGACGCCAGCGCTTCGGTCGTTCTCAACTCAGTGGCTGGGCTCGTTACTCATTTGCTACTCATGTTCAGCTTCTTTGCCTGGACGGGCAGTTCGAGTATCGGGGGGTTCTCGCTCCCCGAGGCCAACACCGTCCTCCTTGTTCTTGCTGTGGTTGCAGCGGTACTGGCCTTCTCGGCCGTATTGGGACCCATCAGGCGTCGCATTCTCGCTCCGGCCGGACGGGTAGCACGCCAGGCGGGCGGCTACTTGGCCCTGGTGGTACAGAGTCCGGTACGGGTCTTGGCGCTCCTCGGTGGGTCCAGCTTGATCACACTCAGCTATGTCGCAGCACTGGTGTTTTCCATCGAAGCGTTCGGTGGAGGAATCGCAGTTCCGCAGATCGCAGCCGCATATCTCGGAGCTGCTGCCATTGCCAACCTTGCTCCCACACCTGGAGGTCTGGGGGCTCTGGAGGCGGCCATGATTGCCGCGCTGACTGGTTTCGGTCTCGAAGACGGCACTGCGGTTTCGTCAGTACTGACCTTTCGGTTGGGAACGTTCTGGTTGCCGATCATTCCCGGGTGGTTGGCCTTCCGCTGGATGCAGAACAACGACGAGCTCTAAGCTGCGACGCTCACAACGACAGGGCGACGACCTCGATGTCGGCGTCAGCGATAGGCAGCGCGGTCAGTCAATGGCGACTGGCTGTTCACCACTGATGATCCGGTACACGTATGCCACCGTGACCAGACTGATGCCAGCGGTGAAGACCAGTCCGACGACGAAGAGCAGCAAGCCCACCATGTTCAGGAGCAGTAGCACGATGCTGAGTGCGAAGATATTCCAGCGGTTTCCCTTGGTGATCTCGGCCGAGCGACTGAAGGAATCACCAATGCCAGCGCCCTTGTCGACGATCAGCCAGCCGTAGAAACCGAAGACCGTAGCGAAGATGATGCCCGGTATGAACAGAAGGAAGAGCCCGATGACGACGCCCAGGTTGAACAGGATTGACGCGATCGCATAACGAAACCAGCCGTCGAACGTGAAGACGGAGCCGAGCTCGATCGGTTCGCCTCGGGTGATGGCAAGTCCGGCCCGGATCCAACCGAGGACAATAATGATCGAAATAACCGAGCCCACAAAGCCCACCACAGAACCGAGGAATCCCGAGTCGATCTGGCTACCGACCCAGGCGAAGACGAGCTGTATGCCGACCACGGCGAGTCCAACGACGATCAGCGGACCGATGTTCTTCCAGAACCCCTTCCAGCCATACCCCAGCGCCTCACCAATCGTAAACGTGTTCAAGTTTCTCCACTCCCCACTCGACAGACTTCAAACATTTCGACGTGATCCTATGAGTCCGGGGGCCACACACCAATTCGTGTTCGAAATGGGCCGCCTGAAGACCGACGCAATTGTCGCACCCAGACTTGCGTTCAAGACGATCCTCGAATCAACCCAGGTTGGGTTGCCAAGCGATTCGAACAGCGTGCGACACTCTCTGTTGTGCGTGTACCCAACGGTGTAGCCCCCTCGGTCGCTGCGCTCGCGCTTGGGTATGTGTTCGGCGCGTTGCCGTCGGCTGATATCGCGAGTTCTCTTGCGTCGACCAATACGACCGACCTTCGTCACTCTGGCTCCGCGAACCCAGGCGCCCTCAACGCTGGCATGACCCTGGGCAAGAAATGGGGTGCGGTGGTTCTTGTCGCCGATGTGGCCAAGGGGGTGGGCGCCTCGGCGGTTGGTCGGGCGCTCGTTGGTGCGAATGGCGCCAACATCGCAGCGACAGCTGCGGTTGCCGGGCACTGCTATCCGCCTGGTCGAACAGGCGGCAAGGGCGTGTCTACGAGCATCGGGCAGGTGATCGGGACGTTTCCGATCTTCCTGCCGCTGGACATGGCGGTGGCTGCAGTGACCGTCGCGCTTCCCAAGTGGACGCAACGGACGTGGGCCGCCACCGCGAGTGCCTCGATCGCGTGGGTTAGCACCGCTGTCCTCACCTATCGCAAAGCCTGGTCGACCGGACTCGATGCTCCAGCTCCGAGGTCGCTCCCAATTGCGGCTGCGATCTCGAGTGCGATCATCGCCAAGCGGTTCTTGGACACTCCGCTCGTCGACGGGAAGCCCTCGCCCCCCAATGGGGTTCCCGACAAACACATCGACAAGAAAAGTGAAGATGACGATCGCAGTGTTCACCGATTCGAGCAGCCAACTGAGCGCGAAAGAGGTGAACTCGGCTGATCTCGGCATGGTGCCGATCACGATCATCATCGACGACCAGGAGTACCGCGACGGCGTAGATCTCGATGCTGCTGCGTTCTACGAGCGGATCGGCGATGGGCTACAGCTGTCGACGGCACAGCCCTCACCGGGTGAATTCCTGACAGCATGGGAGTCGGCACGCGCAAATGGTGCGACCGAAGTCGTGTCAGTTCATGTGGGCGACGAGCTGTCCGGAACCCTGAACTCGGCACGCATCGCGGCACAGAACTTCGACATACCCGTGCACCTGATCGACTCGAAGTCGACCTCCTATGGACTGGGCGTGCTGGCTCTCGAGGTGACGCAGCGTGTCCGCGAGACCGGTTCGACCGCGACGATTGTTGACTTCGCCCAGAATTTCGTCGCACAGACGTCGACCGTGTTCATCCTGCAAGATCTTCGCTACATCATGAAGGGTGGACGGATGCGTCCTGCCAACCTGCCGACTGGTGACAAGGACGTTCCGGTGCTGGGTGGCTCAGGTGGCGATTACCAATTGCTCGGCACCGGTCGCACAGTTGACGAGCTTGTCGAGCAGATGGCGGCCAGCCTGTTGGCTGGCGATCACCAGCGACACGTCGCGATCGCGTTTGCAGCCCCAGACACGCTCGTGTTCACCGAGCGACTCGAGGCGATCATGCACGACAGTGATCTTGTCGCGTCTGTGCGTCGATATCGAATGGGTCCCGCCATTGCCGTCCACACCGGTCCGGGAACCGCAGGAGGTTTCGCCTGGCCTGTTTCCGTCGATGAGCCAGCGGTCAGGTCAGAGTGAACCGAGTCGGACCTTTGTGAGCTCCTCGAGCACGTAGGACAAGACCTGGTAGATCACGTGGCTCGTTGCAAGCGGGTCGTCTTCGTCGATCTCGACCTGCTCCTCGCCCACATCGAGCTGCGTTCCGAGGACCAGACGTAACTGATTGATCGTGTTCATCCATACGTCAGCGACATCAAACGAGATCTTCTCGTCATCGATGCTGGCCTGGAGTTGGTCGATGCCGTCGAGGCGTTGCATGAGGAGTTGGTCGTGCACCATTTCCTGGTAGTCCCCCTCGAGTTCTTCATCATCTGGGTACGCAGTGGGGTAGAGGCGTCGAGTGAGGTCCGGCTCATCAACGAGCAGTACTTCTCGCAATTCCTCGGTGGCCTGACGGAGAAGAGCGCGCATGGTGTCGTCGAGTCGCACACTTATCTGGCCATCTCTGGTGAGCGCGAACAGGCGGCGAAACATCAGGGTTACGCGTCGTCTTTTTGCATGGTGGCCCAGAGTCCATGTTCGTGGAGGCGTGCCACATCGGCTTCGGCCTTCTCACGAGTGCCATTGGAGACAACAGCGCGGCCTTTGTGATGTACATCGAGCATCAACTCGTTTGCTTTCTGCTCGGAGTAGCCGAACAGTTTCTGGAACACGAACGCGACGTACGACATCAGGTTGATCGGGTCGTTCCAGACGAGTACCACCCACGGTGTGTCGGCATCGAGGCCGAGTTCGTGATCGATGTCGGGTTCGGCGACCTCGAGTGGAGAGCTCATGATGCGAGCTCTGGCGCTGGGTGTCGAGTGGTTGGGGTTGCTTGGCCGGCCGCATGCGCCCAGGTGGTCGCTTCTGCTGCGTAATAGGCCGTCGCCGTGAAGAACAGCACGGAACCAGCGATGTGAAGCCCGACGAGCAGCGCAGGTACGCCGGTGAAGTACTGCAAATATCCGATCGCCCCCTGGCTCGCGCCAAGCCCGACGATGACGAGGAGTCGATTGCGATGTGGGGAATCGAGGTCGCGCGTCATCCAGAGCCCGACTGCCAACAGAGCGCCGAGTACCCACACGGTCACACTGTGGATGCGGGTGATCTCGCGGATATCGAAACCGAGTCGTGCGATCGGCTCACCCGACTCATCACTTCCGGTGTGTGGACCAGATCCGGTGACGAGGGTGCCGAGCACGATCACCACTGTGGACAATGCAAGCGACATCCAGGCGTGGGTGCGCAACTGCAACGGTGCTGTCATCGACGTGGACCCGAGATCGCGGAGCGTGACCTCGCTGGATGTCGTCGAATGGTGTGCACGAGCGCTGTGATCGAGAAGAACGCCGAGAAAGATCAAGACGATCGAGAGCAGGAAGTGCCCGAGGACGACCCGCGGGTCAAGTTCAGTTCGGGTGACGAGCATTCCAAGGAGAACTTGACCGACGAATCCGAGCACCATCAACCTCACGAGCAGCAGGAGGTCGGTGCGGACTCGCCGCGCGCCGAGCCAGACGGCGATCACCGGGATGATGGCGAGACCTGAGATCATGCGGTTGCCAAATTCGATCGCTGAATGGAAACGAGGGGCATCGAGTTCAGTGTTCACATTGCAGGTTGGCCAGTCCGTGCAACCCAGACCGGATCCGGTGAGACGCACGGCTGCACCGGTCACGGTGATCGCCATGAGCCATACCAGGGTGAATCGAGTCCAAAAGACCAGATCTTTGCGCCACACCAAAACGGGGGTCGGCGTCGGAGAGAGCGATCCGGGCATGTGATCAACGATACGCCCGAAGACCTTGGCACAAACCCATGTCTGGCCCATACGATGTGGAGGTGACGACCGTGGCTGCGCGACCTTCCGAGACTCGATCGACGTTTGCCGCGTACCTGGCCCTCACCAAGCCCCGCATCATCGAACTCCTGCTGATCACGACTGTGCCGACCATGATCGTGGCAGAGCGCGGCTGGCCAGGTCTTTGGTTGGTGGTTGCCACCGTGATCGGCGGCACCTTTGCTGCTGGTGGTGCCAACGCCGTCAATATGTATGTCGATCGCGACATCGACAAGATCATGAAGCGGACCGAAGGGCGGCCATTGGTCACCGGCGAGATCGAGCCGCGAAACGCGCTGATCTTCTCCGTCGCGCTACTCGTCATCGCAGGTGTCTGGCTGGCAGCGTTCGTCAATGTCTTGTCAGCGGTGTTCGCACTGGTGGCCGCAGCGTTCTACATCTTCGTGTACACGTTGTGGCTGAAGCGCACGTCGAAACAGAACATCGTGATCGGTGGAGCCGCTGGTTGTATGCCCGTTCTCGTGGGCTGGGCTGCGGTCACAAATGGAATCGGCTGGGAGCCAGTAGTGCTCTTCGGAGTGATCTTCTTGTGGACCCCTCCACATTTCTGGGCGCTTGCAGTCAAGTACCGGGATGATTACTCGGCTGCCAATGTTCCGATGATGCCTTCGGTCGACAGCCTCGAATCGACCGCCCGCCAGATGTTGGCGTACACCGTTGCGGTCTGGGCACTGTCGCTCGCCTTCACGCCGATCGCCTCGATGGGCTGGATCTACACCGGTGTGGCGCTGGTGGCTGGCGCACTGTTCACCTTCTATGTCGTGAAGTTGCTTCGTGAGCCGACACCGAAACGCGCGATGACCGTGTTCTCGTTCTCGATCACGTATCTCTCGGCCCTCTTCATCGCGATGGCTGTCGATCAGCTGGTCTGAGTTTCCCGCTCGTTCCTCGCTCCAGCTGTCGCAATCGGTCGCTGCGCTCCTCGATGCTCGGCTGCAGCGCCTGAGGCGCCTCTCCGTCTCTGCTGTCCGTCTCTGCTGGTCTGACCCCCCGTTACTACGGTTGTGTTCTGCTGGTCTGACCCCGTTACTGCGGTTCTGTGCAGGTCTGGGTGCCACGGTGACGTCTGCTGCTGCACAGATTCCCGATCGAGTTTCTGTGAAGGGTCAGGTGCCTATGTGGCGTTTGCTGCTGCACAGAAACTCTGGCTGGTGGGTGTGCTACCGATCTCGACCAGAAGTGTCGAGGTGTGATCAAGTCCCGACAAATAATTGTGACCTTCGGCCTCCGGTTGGCCTTGGGTGGAGTTCTGCGCGAGAACTAAGCTCTGGATTGCATGTAATGCGCCTGAAGCAGGCTGGACCCGCCTACCATCGTGGGGTCCGCTTGCCATGGCGTGACCACACATCTTCAAGGGTGAGAACGAGTAGATGACTGCGACCGACACGCACACTGAAATCCACGTCGATGATTACGGCGCTCTGGAACCCGCCTCGGGCGATGGGCTCTATCGACTGGTTGCTTCGAACGATCACAAGATGGTCGGGCGCCTCTGGATTGGAACCAGTCTGCTGTTCCTGCTCGCCACGATGATCTTGGGTGTGGTGGCGAACATCGAGCGGCTGTCGCTCGACGAGATCGATGTATACGACGATGTCACGACGTACTTCCAGGGATGGATACTGTTTCGAACAGCGGCGATCTTCATGGTTGCCGTTCCGCTGTTCATCGGTATTGCGACCGTCATCACACCGTTGCAGGTCGGCTCGGCCTCGATCGCGTTCCCTCGGCTCGCGGCAGCGTCGTTCTGGTCCTGGTTTGTGGCTTCCGGTATCCACATCGCCTCGTTTCTCGCCGATGGTGGGTTCGGCCCAACCGTGGGAACACGGTCTGAGGCAACACTTCTCAGCATCGTCTCGCTCGGCATGATGATCGTTGCGATCCTGGCCGCCTCGGTCTGTATCGCGACAACAGTGATCGCTCTTCGGCCGGCGGGGATGACGCTGCTGCGAGTACCTGCGTTCACGTGGTCGATGCTGGTCGCCACTTCGGTCTGGTTGTTCTCACTGCCGGTCCTGGTCGCAAACCTGATCTATGCGTACGTCGATCTACAGGGGCGGACACCGATTTCGTTTGGCGATCCTGACCGAATTTGGGCGAGCATCAATTGGGCCTGGTCGCAGCCGCAGATCTACGCCTACGCGATTCCAGTTCTCGGTGTGCTGGGTGAGATCGTTCCCGTTTCGGCCAAACATCGTCAGGCCAATCGAGACGTGGTGCTCACCCTCATTGGCCTGTTTGGTGCCCTGAGTTTCGGCGCGTGGGCCCAGCACGCCCTTTCGCGTGGGGCTGATGCTGCCTTCGAAGACGGGAACTACATCTACGACGAGTTCCTCTATGTCGGGTTCGGCGTTGTCATCATCCTTCCCGTTCTCGGTGTTCTCGGAGGAGCCGCCGACACGCTGCGGCGCGGCTCACTACCGAAGCTGACAGGTGCGCTGATTGGTGCGCTCGCCGGTGCACTGATGCTTCTGGGCGCTGTCGTAGCAGGTGCGCTTCGCGTGATTCCATTGTGGGATGCGCTCCACGAGGACAACGTCTTGCTCTCCTCGGCAACAGCGCAGCTCACGATGGTGCTCGCTGCCGTCATCGCCTCGTCGATTGGTGCACTGACCTACTGGTCACCGAAGATCTTCGGTGGATACGTCAGGGATCCCCTCTCGATGGTCGCCTCGATGGCCATCCTCGGTGGTGGTGTTCTCGCCGGAGTCGCCGACATGGTTTCGGCGTTCCTCGGCCAACCCGACGTCAGCATTACTCCTGCCTCGGAGAGCGCCGTCGAGACCATGAACCTGCTTGCGGTCATGGGATTCGCGATGATCGTCGTAGGGGTCGTCATGCTGCTTGGAGCGCTGATACCAGCTGCGAGGAGCGATGAAGAGCTCCCCGACGATCCTTGGGACGGGCACACGCTCGAGTGGGCGGCGCCGTCCCCACCACCGACGGGTAACTTCGTTGAGCCGATCGAGTTGATCAGGTCGTCCGAACCACTGCTCGACGAGTTTGAGGAGGTCAGCTGATGGCAACAGAAACCGTACTTGTCGCACCCCCAGCCCCAGAGCTGACGCGAAACCGCACGCTCGTCGTTGGCACCGCCTTCGCTGCGGTCGCATCGATCATGGTGTTCGCAGGTCTCTTCGCTGTCTACATCGCCGTACGTCAAAACAACGAGTTCTTGGTGGAGAACGGACTTGGCGGTTCACTGTGGTTCCCCGAGGGTGCCGTACAGATTGCGCCTGGAACCATGATGCTCTTCACGACGTGGATCTCGGCATTCTCGATTTCCTGGGCAGTGCAGGCGATTCGCAACGATGACCGTCGGAATGCCTACGTAGCGCTTGGCCTCACGCTCTTGATGGGCGCCGCAGTGATCAACCAGATGGTGTTCGCAATCATCGACTTCGCCTTGCCCATCGACCGGTCGACACCCGCATACCTGCTCTACGTCATCTACGGCAGTTACATCGTGTTCGTCGCAGTTGCGATGGTGTTCGTGTTGCTGATGGCCATCCGGGCCATCGCAGGACAGTTCAATTCTCGAAACGCTGACGGTGTCCAGGCCGCAGCGATCTTCTGGTATGCAACTGTGATTGTGTACATGCCCGTCTGGTACCTGATCACGATCACGAAGTGAGTTCGGAATGATTCCTACAGGTTTCAAGCTCTATGTTGGTATCGCTGTTGCTGCGTTGACCGCGGCGGTTGTGGGCGGTTACACAAGTGGCGGCGACGGTATCGGCCCACTCAGCGCAGGCTACAAGGGCGGTGTGGGCGACCATGTCAGCTATGCGATACTCCTCGGAGTTGCGTTCGTAGCGATCATCGTCGGCGCGCTTCTCACGATTTTTCACGATGCCGATGCTGAGGCTGTGGCAGAGGAGATGGGAACCGAGACTGCGCCTGTCGGCCAACGTCCTGTTGCGGCTTCGATTTGGCCGATCATTGCCGGCATCGGCGTGGGGTTCGTCACGGTAGGTCTTGCGATCAGCGCGACCATCACTGGTGTCGGATTCGTCATCCTCACCATCGTGGCGTTCGAATGGACGATGACTGCGTGGGCGGACCGGGCGACCGGAGACGCCGCGACCAACGCTGCCCTTCGCAATCAGGTGATGAGCCCGTTCGAGGTTCCGCTGCTGGGGCTGCTCGGCGCTGGGGTTGTGGTGTTGGCCATGTCACGGATCTTCCTCGCCGTTTCTGAGATCGGCGCTGTGGTCTTTGGCGCCGTCGTTGCTTCTATCATCTTGGGCGTTGGGGTGCTCGTGGCCACCCAGCCCAAGCTGTCGAAGAACGTGATGACAGGCATCGTGGGAATCATTGCAGTCGGTGTTCTCGCGGGTGGCGTGTGGGGAGCAATCGAAGGAACTCGAGAGATCGAGGAGCACCACGAAGAGCACAGCGATGATGAGCCCCATGAAGAGGGTGAGTCTGCCGAGACGAGCGAAGCAGAGTCATGATCACGCGCGATGGAAGCCCACACGACTTGTGTTCTGGTCATAGCTCGGGAAAACTTTCACAAAGTCATTCGAACTCGCCTGAAGGCGCCGAAGGAAGATCAATGACCCGTACGTCCACGTCCACACGCAAGGTGCTGCGGCTCCTCGTAGTCGTGGCGGCCACACTGGTTCTTGCGTCATGTGCTGAAGACGCTCCCCTCGACACGCTCGGTGATCAGCTTGCCGGTCCTGAGGCCCGTGATATCGGGGCTTTCATGACCTGGTTGCTCTGGATCTGTTATGCGGTCTTCTTCATCGTGCTCGGCATCACGATCTACGCATGGCGGAACTTCCGCATCAAGACCGATGACTACGAAGACGGCGACTGGCCCGAGCAAGTGCACGGCAATACCACCGCTGAACTCGCATGGACGGCGGCGCCTGCCATGCTCCTGGCGGTCATTGCGGTGTTCACGCTCGGTCTGCACGCCAGCATCAACACGAACAGTGACAACGCCATCTCGCTGGTCGTGGGTGAGGAGACGGTGGCCTGGGAACCCGAGGTCGTCGTCGTCGGACAACAATGGTGGTGGGAGTACCAGTACCACTTCGGTGACGTTGAGCTCACAGCGCAGCGGGTCGAGAACCTGCCTGCTGCAGATCTGACGACCGCCACCCAGATGGTCATCCCTGTGGGCCAAGAGATCGAGCTCGAAATCACGAGTCGCGACGTCATTCATTCCCACTGGATCCCTTCGTTGAACGGCAAACGAGACGCGGTTCCAGGCCGTCAGAGCGCTCCATGGAAGATTCAGGCCGATGAGCCCGGCATCTACTTCGGCCAGTGCACCGAGTTCTGTGGCCTGTCGCACTCGCGTATGCGCATGCAGGTCATTGCCCTACCGATGGATGAATTCCAGGCATGGGTCTCGTCGCAGATGGAAGGTGTGGCGCTCGATTCGGCGGACCAGGCCTACGTCGATGCGCTTGTCGCTGGTGACACACCAACTCCGGAAACCCCGACGCAGCGTGCCATCGCTACCTTCCGTGGCAAGTGCGCATCGTGTCACCTGATGGAGAACGTGGGTGACGACCTGTGGTCGCAGGAACGAGTTGCCGAACAACTTGTAGCTGGCGCAGCCCCCAACCTCACCCATTTCTCGAGTCGTACGACCTTTGCTGGTGGTATTCGCAACGTATGGGATCCAGAGACCGCCGAGTTCAACTCGAACGACGTCCGGGCATGGCTGAAGAATCCTGCGGCGATCAAGGCCAATTACGCCGAGCCGGTGTCCGATGGAGACAGTCGTATGCGAGGTAT
>CAJQNJ010000180.1 GCA_905479685.1 uncultured Acidimicrobiales bacterium | reverse complement strand
GGCCGACATCGTCGAGGCCCTCGGTGGGCTCGGGGCAATGACAGGGTGGGACGGACACACGCTGACCGACTCGGGCGGGTACCAGGTCTTTTCGTTGGAGCCGAAGATCGACGACGACGGAGCGACCTTCAAATCGGTGTACGACGGCGGCCAACATCGGATGACTCCGGAGAGCGCGGTCGAGAGCCAGATCGCGATCGGCGCTGACATCCAGATGGTGCTCGACGTCTGCTCTGCGTTGCCCAGCACCGATGCGGTGATTCGGGAAGCACTCGACCGAACTGTTCTATGGGCGGGTCGAGCACGTGAGGCATTCCTCGAGCATCCGACCGCCGGGGGCTGGCAGAGTCAGTTCGGCATCGTCCAGGGCGGGCTACACCTCGGTATGCGTGCGGAGAGCGCAGCGCGAACCGTTGACATCGGCTTCGATGGGTACGCGGTCGGGGGCCTGTCCGTTGGAGAACACCGAACCGAGTGGCACGAGCCTCTCCTCGCGGCCACCAACGTGCTTCCCGTAGACCAGCCGCGATACTTCATGGGCCTCGGCGATCCGGCGGGAATCGTCGATGCCGTTGCTCGAGGCATCGACATGTTCGACTGTGTGTTGCCGACCAGGCTCGCACGCCACGGCACCATGCTCACTTCTGAAGGAAGAGTGAACCTGACGAGAGCCGAGTTCATCGATTCTGACGAGCCGATCGATCCCGACGGGCCCGCCTCGCGCTGGTCGAAAGGGTATCTGCGACACCTGTTGCAGGTGAAAGAACCAACTGGAGCGCGGCTGCTCACCTTGCACAACCTGTGGTGGCTTCTTCGGTTCGTCGACGAAATGCGAGCGTCGATCGTCGACAATCGCTTCGAGGCCTTCGCCAACGATGTGCACGAACTCTGGACTTGAGCGGGGTAATACATCTACCCCTGGCTCCCATGTGGGTGCGTGAGCGATAGCCTCCACTGCTGACTGTCGCGACCGAGGTTTCACCATGGCACAACTTATTCTCCCAATCCTTCTCTTCGGCGGCATGTACATGCTGCTCATTCGCCCCCAGCAGCAAAAGGCGAAGGCCCAGCAAGCACTCGTGAACCGTGCGTCTGAGGGCGATCGGGTCATGTTGGCATCGGGGGTGTTCGGGACGATCACCGAGGTTCTCGACACATCGGCCTACCTTGAGGTCGCTGAAGGCATCGAGATCCTGGTCAGCCGAGCGAGCATCCATGAGATTCTCGACGGGTTTCCGACTGAACAGTCTGCGGTCGCGGACGCCTCGTCTGGTCAAGATGATTCGTCGTCTAGTCAAGATGATGTGGCCGAGGCCTGACCAGAATGGCAAGGCGGCAATTTGTCTATCTCTTCGGCATCACGCTGCTGGCGATCACTGCACTGATCGGAACGTTCGTTGCCGGAAACGAACCGCTCCTGGGCCTCGATCTTCAGGGAGGCGTCTCCGTTCGCTACCGGACGACGGAACCGGTCGAGGATCCTGAACAGATCGACCAAGCCGTGGAGATCATCCGCAACCGCGTCGACGGCCTTGGTGTGGCCGAGCCCGAGATTCAAGCCGAGGGCGATGGCATCTTGGTGTCTCTTCCTGGCGTCGACGATCAACAACGGGCGCTCGAGTTGGTCGGTGAGACGGCCATCATGCGGTTTCGACCAGTTCTCGAGGACCTAGCGCCCGGAACAACAAATCGTCCAGCGAGTTACCCCGCTGATCTGCCACTCGGGGCAGACGGATTCACTCCAACGGACAGCATCGATGAGGATTCAATCATCGTCGTACCTGCAAATGTCGCGCTGGCTGCCCCCGCTCGATACGTCCTGGGCCCAACGGGTATGACCGGTGAAGGTCTCGACGAGGCTCGAGGCATATTCGATGGAGTTCGCTGGATTGTTTCTGTCGACCTGAAGGGCGGCGAGATTGGCGAGGATGCGTTCCGCGAGCTCACGCAGAAGTGTTTCAACGGAACTCCCGAGTGTCCTGCCAGCAGTGGCGGTCCCGGACGGATCGCCGTTGACCTCGATAATGAGGTGATCAGCGCACCGGCGGTCCAGAACGCCGATCTGGGCGATTCGTTTCAGATTTCGGGATCCTTCGACGAGGAGACAGCCAAGGGACTCGGACTGAAGCTGCGATTCGGTGCGCTCCCGATCGAGCTCGTGCCCGAGAATCAACAGATCGTGTCCGCCACGATCGGCCAGGATGCGCTCAGGGCAGGTGTGATCGCCGGAGTTATCGGACTTGTGCTCGTGGCGATCTTCATCATTTCCTACTACCGCATACTCGGCGTTGTTGCGATGATGAGCCTCTTCATCTCCGGCGCGCTGCTGTGGTCGATCATCTCATTCCTCGGAGAGAGTCAAGGGCTGGCGTTGACACTTGCCGGGATCACCGGGATCATCGTCTCGATCGGTGTGTCCGTCGACTCGAACATCGTCTACTTCGAGCATCTCAAGGAAGATGTGAGAAACGGCAGGACCGTACGGACGGCTGTCAACAAGGCATTTCCACTGGCGTTCTCGACGATTG
>CAJQNJ010000179.1 GCA_905479685.1 uncultured Acidimicrobiales bacterium | reverse complement strand
GTTGGATCGCCGGTCGGTGTTGCCGCGGAGGTTGGACTGACCTTCGGTGACGAACAGGTTGGCGTGCTTGCGGTGTGGCCGAGGCCCGGGGAATCGACCGTGTCGAAGCGAGATCTGAAGCTCGTGTCCGATGCCGCGGCGCCACTTGCCCACCTCGCCGCAACCGTGCGCCTCACTCAGGACCTGCGACGGTCACAGGCTGCGCTCGTCGACGCGAGAGAGGAGGAGCGCCGACAAATCCACCATGACCTTCATGATGATCTTGGGCCTTCCCTCGCGGGCCAGGCGCTGCTGCTCGATGCCGTCACCAGCACCATCGACGAAGACCCCGCCCGAGCACGAGAGTTCGCCGAACTCGCCAAGCGCCGCACCGACGATGTCATCCACCACATCCGTCGCCTCTCTCGCGATCTTCGTCCCCAAGCCCTCGACCACCTCGGTCTCGCTCGTTCGCTCCAACAGGCAGCCCTCGTCGCCAACAGCGCGCAGGTCGCGGTGCGGGCCGAGATCGGTGACATCCCGAACCTTCCGGCAGCGACCGAGACGGCCGCCTACCGGATCATCACCGAAGGCCTCACGAACGCACTCCGACACAGCGGTGCCACATCGATACTGATACGCGTCGGTGTCACCGACAATGCACTCCACGCCACAGTCCGCGACGACGGCCGTGGGGGAGCACCGACGACGCCCAACCTCGACGGCTACGGCGTCGGACTGCGATCCATACAAGACCGGGCCCGTCAGCTCGGAGGCAAGGTCACCATCCACAGCCCAACTGGCGCCGGGACCACCCTCGACCTCTGCCTTCCCATCACGATCCATGGCTGATCTCACCCTGCAGCCGCGTCAGTTCATCAGCGTGGTCGTCGTCGACGACCACGCCCTCTTCCGCGAAGGCGTCCGCGCGATACTCAGTACCGTCGACGACATCCAAGTCGTCGCGGAAGCTGTGGACGGCCCGAGTGCGATCGCCGCCGTCACCGAACATGAGCCGGACGTCGTCCTGATGGACATCATGCTCCCCGGTATGAACGGCGTGCAGGCGACCGAGGCCTGCCGCACCACTCATCCCGACGTCGCTGTCGTGATGGTCACGATGATGGACGACGACGACACGATATTCGCCGCCATGTGCGCCGGCGCACGCGGCTATTTGCTCAAGGGCTCCGACCGCACAGCGATGCTCAACGCGATACGGTCTGCTGCTCGCGGAGAGGTTCTCATTTCTGCCGGCATCGCGGGCCGCGTTCTCGATTTCTTTCGCTCCGATGCCCACGCCGAGCGTCGGGCACGACCGTTTCCCGAACTCACCGACCGTGAGTTCGGAATCCTCGAGCGCGTCGCCGACGGCGCAAACAACGAAGATGTCGCCCGCGAACTCTCGCTTTCGGCGAAGACCATCGCCAACAACCTGTCCCGGATCTACACCAAACTCCAGGTCACCGATCGCGCCCAAGTCATCGTTAAGGCCCGCCGAGCGGGCCTCGGCCATCGCGATTGATCGGGCCATCGCGATTGATCGCCGACGCTGGTCCCGGATCCCGATCTGGCGCACACTTCGCTCATCAATATCGATCGAGCTCGCACCCGATATCCGGCGAAGTCGGTCGGGTCGCGAGGCTGATTCGGTAGCTCGTAATTACACCGTCTGCCAGCGGTCGAGTCCGAGCGCAGATCGGCACGTATCGATCGGGCGACGGCGGGGGGAGGGAAGATCGAGGCACTCGATAATCGCGACCCAAAGAGACGATGGTCGCGCCACACTCACGGCGAAGTAGAGCGCCGGGGACGTCAGTGCTGGCACTCGATAATCACGTGCCCGATCGCCCCGGGCCGATTACCGCCGAGGTCGGCGCCAACGAGCCGAGACTCGGGCAACCCAACTCGAGCTGAAGCACAAGAGCCGACCAGCGACCGCAGAGGACGGCCGGGAGCTCGAAGGTTGGCGACCCGTTTCCACCTCCCGGCCGCCAGGAAGACGCCGAGACACAACTGCAGGTCCTGCGGACCTGGCGGAGAGGGAGGTGCGGTCAGTCCTCGCCAAGGTCACGCCAGGCGACGTCTCTATCGGCCGAGCCAGCGGCTCAGCCGAACCCCGTCGAGGTGGAGCTGCCGCCTCGACTATGGATCCTCGAGAATCAGCCTGCGGCGAGCAACGTCTCGACCAGCCGGCGTTCGTCGTCATCGTTGAGGTTGCGACGAGTGAGCAGGGTCGCGTTGGCCAAGGCGATGATCCGTCCCCGATCGTCGGTGTCCGCATCGGGCTCGAGCCAGGATTGCACCTCGGCCCAACGCCAAAGGGGCGAGCGAGTCGACGTGCCGTAGGCCGGCTCGGGAAACCCGGAGCTGTCGGCGTCTCGCTTGATCCAGTGGTTCACGGCTTGCCGGCTGCGGCCGGTGCGCTCCGCGATGTCGGCTTGGGAGACCAGTTCCTCTCCCTCCACCCGCATGACTTGGATCCCGGGAACGGATTCGGCCTGGGTGATGGCGGAAGCGATGGCATCGAGCAGGGTGGAAGCTTCACGGTCGACATCGAGTGCCGGGTGCCCGTCGAATGCGGTGACCGCAGCGTCGTCGAGACCGGCTTCGAACAGCAGGTCGCTGGTTGCCTCGTCGATCGGGCGGTTGAGGATCAGCATGAAGTTGTGGGTGTTCATGGCATGTCGATTCAGGTGTTGCGACGAATGTGTCGTCGGATCTGTTTGGCGTGGTTGTCGGCGTTCTTCGGGGTCGACCACACCCGGAATGGATGCGGCTGGTCACCGCTGATCACGTGTGTGGAGTGACCGTGCCCGGAGGAATCGGTCACGGTCAGCCCTGCAAGCTCGGCTTCGCGAAGCGCCTTCTCGATCTCCTTTTTCGGATGTGTCTTCCGGCTCACCTTCGAATACTACCGCTCTTGTTGACAATGTCAACGGGCTCGCACCACCTCCCGGTGCGCAGGTCCGGCAGGACCTGCCGTTGTGTCTCGGCGTTTTCCTGAGGACCGGGAGGTGGGCGCTTCGCGGCGTCGGCGGCCTGAGCACGTCGCGCTCTGGCTTCGTCGATGTCCCTGGGCTCGGCACATCGACGAGGGAGCACGAGATGCGACGAGCGCTCAGCGAGTATCCAGACCTGCTGACGGTGGAGGAGGCGGCCGACTACCTGCGCATCAGCCGAGCGCTCGGCTACCAGCTGGCCCGGCAGTATCGGATCACCGAAGGAGCTGCGGGGCTGCCTGTGGTGCAACTTGGCCGCTGCCTGCGCGTGCCGAGAGACGATCTGGAACTGCTCGTTCGCGGCCTGCCGCCCAAGTCCAGCTACGTGGGCAACAGCCCAACGTGACGCAGTTCGTCGATCATGTCCTCGGGCGAACCCATCACATCGAGGTGCACGATGACGCCTCCCTCGCCGTCGACGACGTCGACCACTCTGGCGAGGAACGGTTCGACCGCGTCGCCGGCCACGACGATCGCCCCGGGCTCGACACGCTCGGGCTCCAGGGCTTCGCCGAGAAACGCCCACACGTAGCACGTGTCGTCGACCTAGTTGACGTCCGCCGGGAGCGTGACACGAACCTCTCCCGACCTACTCATGCTTCCGCCTCCCCGTCGAGCACGCCGGCAACCGTGTCGGCGATGCCTTGGTCGAGGCCTTCGAGGGCGTGGGCGTAGGTGCGCATCGTCGTGGTTGGGTCGCTATGACCGAGCCGGGCGGCGACCGAGCGCACGTTGTGACCGCCCGCAATCGCGTGGGTAGCTGACCAATGGCGCAAGTCGTGCAGCCGCCACTTGGGATCGATCTCCGCGAGCTTGCGGGTTCGCTTCCACCACCAGCCGATCTTGTCGGGGCTGGGCGGATACTCATCCTCGCCGAAGATCCAGGGCGACTCGTCCGACCTCTCGACCCGGGCGGCCTCGACCAGCGCCAGCGTCTGCTCATCGAGCGCCAAGCCTCGCTGCTCCCCCGTCTTGCTTGGCGACACCTGCAAACGCTCGGGATCACCCACCGGATGCGTTCGATCGATCGTGACCGCCCGGTCGATGATCAACCGACCGTCGACCACTCGATCCCAGCGGAGGCCGGCGAGCTCGGAACGCCGAGCACCCGATACCGCAGCCAGCCGCAACGCAAGCGGAGCCCACGGATGAACCTGCTCAGCAGTCACCAGAGCAAGCGCCACGTCGTCGATCGACATCACGCCCCGGGGCGTCTTCTTCCGTCGCTGCGGCGTCGCATTCGCCACAGGGTTCGTCGGCAGCAGTTCCCACCGCACCGCCTGGCTGAACGCGGCACGGAGCAGGGTGTGCAGATTCCGGATCTGGGCTTCGCCGACACCGGCCTTGTGCATTCGCAGATGCCAACGATCGACCTCGGCCACCGACAGACGGCTCACGGGCTTGGCGCCGATCTGCTCGGTCTTGATGCGCTCGGCCCGACTGGCGTTGTCACGCCGAGACGACAGCGACCACGACGGGCCCTTGTGCTCGAGATACTCGTCGAGCAGCTCGGCGACGGTCAGTTTTCCCGACCGAGGCGCAGGGCGCGACGCCAGCAGCGCAGCGAGGCGCTCGGCATCACGTTTGCCGCCCTTGATCGATTTCGAGACCTGAACCGGCTTGCCCTCATCGTCGTATCCGACGAAGACCCGCACTTCCCAGTATCCCGGCCGTTTCTCCCTCACCGACGCCATGTTCGCCACCGTAGCAGCGAAAACTAGGGACAGCTAGGGACAAATTCGAACGGGAGGTGGAATAGGAGGTGAACCAGGAGGTGAGGTGGACGACCTCCCGGTTCCCTTTATTCCCAACGTTCTTTACTCGATGCGCATGCCGGAGATGGCCCGGCTGATGACCAATTGTTGGATCTGCTCGGTGCCTTCGAAGATGTCGTGGATCTTGGCGTCCCGATGGAACCGCTCGACCGGGAACTCACGGATGTAGCCGTAGCCACCGAGGATCTGGATCGCACGCTCGGTCACCCACGTAGCGGTACGGCCAGCCTTGAGCTTGGCCATCGAACCCTCGGCGTTCGTGAACTCGCCATTCTTGGCCAGCCAGGCTGCCCGATGAACGAGCATCCTCGACGCATCGATCTCGGTGATCATGTCCGCAAGCATGAAGGCGATCGACTGGTTCTGAATGATCGGGCGTCCGAACTGCACTCGCTCCTTGGCGTACTCGAGGCTGTACTCGTACGCGGCTCGGGCGATACCAACCGCCTGAGCGCCAACCGCAGGTCGTGTCGACTCGAACGTCTTCATTGCGCTGTTACTCGTGGTGCCCTCGCCACCCTCTCGGAGCTTGGCGTGTTTGGCGTCCATGCGCTCCTTACCACCAAGCAGGAACGACCCTGGAATCTTCACATCCTCGAAGATCACCTCGGCTGTGTGGCTCGCTCGGATCCCGTGCTTCTTGAACTTCTGACCCTGACGCAACGACCCGTCGAGTTTCGCCTCGGCTGGCACGATGAAGCTGGCGTGGCCTTTTGTGCCGAGCTCAGGGTCCACTACGGCTACAACGACGTGAATATCGGCGATACCGCCGTTGGTGATCCAGGTCTTGACCCCGTTGATCGTCCACTCGTCCTTGGCTTCGTTGTACTTGGCGTTCGTCCGGATCGCCGAGACGTCCGATCCTGCATCGGGCTCGGACGAACAAAATGCCCCGAGCTTGACGTCATCGGCCGATCCATAACACTGGGGAACCCATTCCATGACCTGCTCGGGTGATCCTGCGGCTGCGATCCCTGCCGCTGCCAGACCGGAACCCATCAGCGACATCGCGATTCCTGCATCGCCCCAGAACAACTCCTCGAGCAGCACCATCGGCGAGATGCCCGTGGGGTCATTCATCATGACCTCGGCCATGATCTCCCAGCCGTACAACCCGATCTTGGCGGCCTCTTGGATGATCGGCCACGGCGTTTCCTCGCGCTCGTCCCACTCTGCACCAGCTGGCCGCATGACTTCCTCGGCGAAGCCGTGCACCCACTTCTTGAGCTGGATTTGGTCTTCGTTGAGAGCAAGTGAGAAATCAGCCATGAGAGCTCCTCAGATAGGTGTCTTCCGATCGGGTTCCCGGGCGGGAGATCAATGCCACAAGTTACCCATCGGTAACCAAGCGTACCGATGAAGCAATTCCACGCAACAGATCAGATGAATTATCTGTACAACCATCGATCTCGGCCACAGGGTCGATTCCCAAACCCAGAGCGCCTACCCAGCGCCCTGGATGGCCTCCCAAACGCGCTGCGGGGTACATGGCAGTTCGATGTGTCCGACGCCGAGGTGCCGGACCGCATCAACAATCGCGTTGTGAAGCGCCGGCGTCGCCCCGATGATCCCCGACTCCCCCACTCCTTTCACGGCCAAGTCGTTGAACGAACTCCGCGTCTCAGACACGGCCAGCTCGAACAACGGCACCTGAGCGGCGGCGAGAAGCGGATAGTCGGCGAAGTTCGTGGTCAGCGGGTTGCCATCGTCGTCGTATCGCATCTCCTCTCCCAGAACCTGGCTGATACCGGACGCGATACCACCATGCAGCTGCCCCTCGACGATCATCGGGTTGACCCGAACGCCGACATCGTCGACTCCTACAAATCGAAGCAGCGATACATGGCCCGTCTGCGTGTCGACCTCGACCACAGCCACATGGGTACCCGACGGAAACGTCGTGTGCTCGCCAACGTTGTGCGTTTCTCCGCAGACGAGGTCATCAGGCCGCTCAGATCTCGATACATGCTCAGCGATCTCGGACCAACCAACCGAAACCGAAGGAACGCCGGCCACATGGAACGCCGCGTGCGGGGCCGCATCAACTTCGACGATTCGTAATTCGATGTCTTCTACGGCGGCCTCGAGAAGCCCGGCGGCCGCTGACCGCGCTCGCTCGAGCAAGGTGCGCGATGCAGTCCTGATAGCGAGGCCCGCTGTCTGCAACGAGCGTGAACCGACCGCTCCAACCCCAGTCGCGGTGTGGTCGGTCGACCCCTCGAGGACATCGATGCGATCGATCGGCATCCCGAGCTCGTCGGCCGCGATTTGGGCCCAGGTCGCGTCGTGCCCGTGCCCCTGCGACGTCGTGCCCGTGTAGACAACTGCGCCCCCGTTGGCAGTGATCTCGACGCGTGCCTCCTCGCTCCCACCTGCTCCAACGGTTTGGTGGTGGTAGGTGGCAATCCCGATACCGATCTGGGTGACACGACCCGCTTCACGCAGTGCTGCTTGTTCGACACGCAGCTGGTCGTAGCCGACGGCGTCCAGTGCCCGCCCCAGATCACCCGGGTAGTCGGCCTCGTCATAGACGACGCCCGTCGCTGAAGTAAACGGCATTTGCTCGGGCCGTACGAGGTTACGTCGCCGAACCTCCGCCGGGTCCATGTCGATCTCGGCTGCATAGATGTCGATCAGTCGTTCCAGCGCAGCCAGGTACGCTGCTCGGCCCGCTCCACGAAAGGCGGAAATCTGCGGTGCGTTCGTAACCACCGCGATCGAAGCGAACTCGATGTGGGCAATGTCGTACGGGCCACCGGCGCCGGGCGCATTGAACCGGCTCGGCAAGGTGCCACCGACCCCCGGGTACGCACCGCAGTCCTTCAGCACGTCACACCGAATTGCAGAGATTCGCCCGTCGGTCGAACCTGCGAGCTGGAAATCCAACTGCTCACCACGGCCCTGTGTGGCACCCTGGAAGTACTCGCCTCGCGTTTGGACCCAGCGCACGGGCCTATTGACGATTCGAGCAAGGAGAGGCAGCGCGTGCTCGTCAGGCGAACGGCTGACCTTGCCCCCGAAGCCACCGCCCACAGCAGGCGCGGTCACGTGCACCATCGCAGGATCAAGCTGATAGACGTCCGCGAGCTGGTCCCGAAAGCCGTGTGGACGCTGAGTCGCTGCCCAAACATGAAGATGCCCGGCAGCATCCCAGGTCGTCACCTGCGCATAGGGCTCGATCGGTGTCGGCAGCTGCCGCGGATTCCAGAAACGTCGTTTCAGATCGACCTCAGCCATGAAGCGGGAGGGCTCATGTTCGTCGCCACCCGCCAGAACGACGTTGGTCGGCTGAAATCCACCATCGAGCCCCCGACTGCGTGCCCGGTTGGTCGCATCAAAAAGCACCGTCGTGTCCGTCAACGCATCGTTCACGTCGATGACGACCTCGAGAGGTTCCCACTCGACCTCGACCATCTCGCTTGCGTCGATCGCCTGTGCGACCGTCTCAGCCACGACTGCGACGACTGGCTCCCCTACATACCGCACTGTTCCCTCAGCCAGAATTGGCATCGCGTAGCGCGCATCGTAGAAGTCGGGAAGCACCGAACCGGCTGGCACGACACTATGGTCGGCGGCCGTGACGACGGCGAGAACGCCTGGTGATCGCTCTGCTTCGGCAACGGATACCGACCGGATTCGAGCATGCGCGAATGGCGATCGAACGAACACGACCTCGGTGACCGTCGATTCGCCGTCGGCGTCGCGGAGGAGCTCATGGTCGAAGTCAGCGGTGAAGGCCCGCTCGCCGCGCAGCAACCCAGGATCTTCCGGGCATAGGACGGACTGTCCAACATATGAAGAAACCACCTTCGCAACGTACCCGAGATCGAGGTCGCGAGGTGTCGGATGACACGCATGCCAGCGGGCACAAAACCCTGTCGGGCGGGGTTGTCATTCATACGATTGACATATTCCTCCAACCCCTGGAAGCTCACATGGTTTCGTTCCGTTCAGCCCGAACACGCAATATCCACCCTGCCATCGCCCAGTCGCTCGGCGAAACATTCTCCGATCACGAGATGACCGCACTCAGCCGTCTCGGGACAATTGCCAACATCGGAGCTGGTCAACGATTCGCCACCGAAGGAAGCATCGGCCAAGAAGCCGTTGTCATCATCTCCGGCACCGCAGATGTCGTGCGCAACGAAGACATCATCGCCACGGTCGGCGCAGGCACCATTCTTGGTGAGATCTCGCTGCTCAGCGGCGACCCGCGCAACGCGTCGCTCATCGCCCACGACGACGTCGTGGCCGTGGTCATGTCCAGTCGTGAGTTCAGGTCACTCCTCGACCAGTGTCCACGTCTCGCGAACGAGGTCGACCACCTCATCGAGGCCCGTAGCAGCGCCGCCTAGGCGCGCTCCAAATCAACGATCCGGTCGCCACCAGCAGGTGGCAGCCGCCAGTAGCCTGACTAGCTCATGAGCGACACACTGCCTGAACTTGCAAAGGTCTATGTACCGGCCGACAACGAGCACAGAATCTCCGAGCTGTGGGCGGACGCTGGCGCGTTCCACGCCGAGCCTCACAGCGACGGATCTGCAGACGCATACAGCGTGGTCATCCCCCCGCCCAACGTCACCGCCGCCCTACATCTTGGCCATGCGCTCAACAACACGCTCCAAGATGCCCTCGTCCGATACCACCGCATGCGCGGCTTCAACACGATGTGGATGCCCGGCACCGACCACGCCGGCATCGCCACACAGACCGTCGTCGAGAAACGTCTGCTCCAGCAGGGCATCAAACGCCTCGAAATGGGGCGCGAGGCATTCATCTCCAAGACCCAGGAGTGGAAGGACGAATACGAAGCTGTCATCTTGGGCCAACTGACCGAACTCGGCGCGAGCCTCGACTACGACCGCACTCGTTTCACGATGGACGACATGTGTGCGACAGCGGTGCGTCACGCGTTCTTCGTGCTGTTCCGAGACGGGTTGATCTATCGCGGTAAGCGCCTCGTCAACTGGGATCCAGCAACCGGCACGGCGCTGTCCGACGATGAGGTCGAGATGGAAGACGTTGCCGGGCACATGTGGTACCTGCGCTATCCCCTCGAAGACGGCTCCGGACACGTCACGGTGGCCACAACACGGCCAGAGACAATGTTCGGCGACACCGCAGTTGCCGTGAATCCTGCCCACCCCCGCGCCGAAGAGCTGCGGGGAAAGAACGTGCTCCTACCGATCGTGGGTCGAGTCATTCCGATCATCGAAGACGACTACGTCGTGATCGCCGATCCCGATAGCAGCGACCCGAAAGCTCAGCTCTCGAGTGGCTTCCTGAAGGTGACCCCTGCGCACGACCCGAACGACTGGGAGATCGGACTTCGCCACGAGCTCGAGGCCGTGAACGTGATGGCGCCCGATGCCTCGATCAGCGATCAGTACGGCTGGGACGAGATCTCGACCGAAGCCGCGCCCTTCATCGGCCTGAGCCGCGAAGATGCTCGCGACGCAGTCGTCGAATGGTTCACGTCCAACGACCTCCTCGAGCGGACCGTGGACTACTCCCACTCGGTCGGGCACAGTTACCGAAGCCACGTCGCTATCGAGCCATGGCTCTCGGACCAGTGGTACGTCGCGTCGACAGACGATCGTCTTCGCGGAGCTGCGCTGCGAGCGCAACAGGCCGAACAGATCCTCCACGATGACCCACAATTCCGACCGGGCGATCACGATGGCGATGGAGGTCTGCGCTTCGTTCCAGATCGATACGCCAAGACCTTCCAGCACTGGCACGAGAACATCAGGGATTGGTGCATCAGCCGCCAGCTCTGGTGGGGGCACCAGATCCCCGTGTGGAGCCGGACGCTCCCACACGATCGTGTCGATGCTGCAGTCATCGACATGTTGGCCGCGGTCCCAGACGGTGAAACGGTGCGAGTGGAAAGCGCGTGGTCGCGCGCTGGCGCCGTACACACGGCACGTCGCGTCACCGAGACCGAGATTCTCGAAAGTGTGTGCGTCCCGAGCGACGCGACGCTCCAGCGACTCGATCGAACCGATTCCAGCCTGGATGAGCCCGCGCTGGTCGAAGCGCTCGAAGCCGACGAATTCGTTCGTGACCCAGACGTCCTCGACACGTGGTTCTCTTCGGCGCTCTGGCCGATGTCGACAATGGGTTGGCCATACCCCGAAGACTTCCCCGAGACCGTGGGAAGCAACAGCACCCTGCTCGACACCTTCAACCCCACGTCCCTGCTGAGCACGGCTCGAGAAATCATCACGCTGTGGGTGAGTCGCATGGTCATGTTCAATCGCTACTTCATGGACGGCCAACTGCCGTTCAAAGACGTCTTCATTCACGCAATGGTGCAGGACGGCCACGGACAGAAGATGTCGAAGAGTCTCGGCAACGGTGTCGACCCGCGAGACATCATCTACAGCCACGGCGCCGACGCCATGCGATTCACCCTGGTGCAGATGACCACCGACACCCAGGACGTGCGGATGCCGATCGACATGGTCTGCCCGCACACGGGCGAGGCATTCACACCCGAGTTCATCACCACGAAGGCCGGCCATGTTGTTGCTGCGCCCGACCAGACGAGCCCATCGGACCCGACGAAGAAGATGGTCAGTGCGTACGGCGTTGCCGCCGGTGTCGCGGTCGTGACCGACGATGCCCCTGTCGCCCGGAACACCTCGTCGAAGTTCGACGGCGGCCGGAACTTCTCGAACAAACTGTGGAACGCCACCCGGTTCGCCGTCGCCCGACTCGACGGAGCCACAACACGCAGTGAGCCCGTGACCATCGTTGACGCGAACTTCGTCGACCGATGGATCATCGCTCGCTTGGTCGAGACGATCAGACGGCTCGAGAGCGCGATCGATGCCTACCAGTTCAACGTCTACGCGGACACGTTGTACGACTTCATCTGGCACGACCTGTGCGATCGTTACCTCGAGGCCATCAAGCCCACGATCGATGATGACGGCAAACAGCAGGTGGTGCTCGGAGCTGTCCTCGACGCGTCACTCCGGCTCCTCCACCCCGTCTGCCCGTTCATCACCGAGGCGCTGTGGCCGCACGTGACTTCCGCCCAGGTCGGGACAATCAGTGGACTCGACCTACCACCCTCTGACCTGCTCGCAGTCGCCGCGTGGCCGGTGGCAGAACAAGAAGCGGCTGACAAGAACGTCGTGATGGATTTCAATCGCGCCTATTCCCTCGTGACGCAGATTCGCACGTTGCGAGCCAGCCAAAACGTCGTGCCCAAGAAACGGATCACCTTGCACGCTCCTGCAACGGTCCTCGAGCTCGTCGCGAGCACTGGCGGGATGGTCGAGACGCTCGCTGGTCTCGAGGCTGCGGTCGAGCTGACCGCAGACCGACCTGCGGTCGCCTCGCCACTCGCGTTCGAGGGCTCGCAGGTGTTCCTCTCCGGACTCGTCGACGTGGTCGACCTCGATGCCGAGCGCAGTCGTTTGACGGCCCTGATCGAGCAGAAGTCGAAACAGATCGCCGGATTCGAGGGCAAACTCGGCAATCCCGGCTATGTGAACAACGCTCGACCCGAACTCGTCTCGGAAACGCGTGACATGCTCGACGTCGCCACCGCCGACCTCGCTGCGGCTCGAGCTTCACTCGAGGGGCTCGATCGGTGAGACTCCGGATCGGAGGCGTCCCGGAACATTTCAACCTTCCGTGGCTACTCGCGATCGAGGAACGAGCCTTCGATGTGCTCGATGTCGAACTTGAATGGATCGACCTCCCCGGAGGAACGGGTTCGATCATGTCTGCCCTCCAGGACAGATACATCGATCTCGCCACCCCACTGACCGAAGGTGCCGTCACGTCGATCGCTGGTGGCAATCGGAGCCGCCTCGTTCGCACGTGGGTGGACTCGCCATTGTTGTGGGGGGTCCACGTCGCGGCGACCTCCACAGCCGAGACGGTGGACGATCTCGTCGAGCAACGATTCGCCATCTCCCGCTTCGGGTCAGGTTCCGAACTCATGTCGCTCGTGATGGCACAAGACCATGGCTGGACCCTCACCGACGACTCATGGGTCGTCGTCGGCGACCTCGACGGCGCTCTTGCAGCCCTACCAGCTGGTGCGGCCGAGATCTTCCTCTGGAGCAAGTCGATGACACAGCCCTACGTCGACAGCGGCGTGTTCAAACGGGTTGGTGTGGTCTCAACACCATGGCCAAGCTTCGCCGTGGCCGTGACTGAAACGTTGCTCGCCGCGGTACCTGGACTGGCTGAACAGATCATCGATATTGGCGCGGCGTCTGCGGCCAGACTGGCCGCACGAGACGACGCTGCAATCCTCGTTGCAGACCGGTACGGCCTGCAGCCTCTCGACGCATCGGCCTGGCTCGAACAGGTCCGTTGGACACCGCAGGACAGTCCGATCGATCCGTCGATGCTCGACTCCGTCGTCGAGCAGATGGTCGATATCGGCCGTGTCGAACCACCCGTTGATGTCAGCACGCTCCTCGCTTGATCAGCCCAATTGGCCCTCACAGCGCAAGACGGATACCTTTTGGCCCGGGCTTTCGTGGCCCGCAGCTTTTGGAAGGACTGCAATGACAACTACTTCAACAACCCAGCGCCCCGGGGTGATCACCTTCATCGGCATCGTGATGTACATCCAGGCCTTCATGGCCGCTGTGGCGGCCGTGTCTCTCCTCATTTGGAAGAACGACATCTTGGACTTCCTGGAACGTGAGGGCACGGCGCTCTCCGATGGAGCGTTCACCGGCACCGTCGTCGGTGAGGTCATCGCAGCATTGCTGCTCTTCTTCGTCGCAAACGGCATCATGCGCGGGAGCAACGGGTTCCGCATGTTCGTAGCCATCGTTCAGGGCCTGAGCATGGTGCTTGCGACATACACGCTCATCGCTCACCATGTCGGCAGCTACGCATACCGTGGCGTGTTCTCACTGTTCATCGGCGCGTTCGTTCTGTGGGCGCTCTACGGCAACGAACAGTCACAGGAATACTTCGAAGGCCAGGCCTGATCCCAACTACGCCAGAGTCGGAGCCTCGCATGGTTCCGTCTGGCAGTCGTCGGCGGGTTGGACGATCGTGCATGCCTTAGCGTGCTCAGGCGGCCGAAGGGCCTCTGTTACACGATCGTCCAACCACCGTCGACAAATAGGGTTTGCCCGGTGACATAGCTCGATGCCTCGCTGGCGAGGAACACCAAGGCACCGTCGAGCTCGTGTGGTGCGCCGGCGCGGCCCATCGGCGTGCCCCGTGTGACGAACTCCTTGCCACGCTCATCCTCGAACATCGACTCAGCGGTCATCTCGGACTCGAACCAACCAGGACCGATTGCATTGACCCGGATTCCCTTTCGAGCCCACTCACTTGCCAGCTCGCGAGTCAGCTGAACGAGGCCGCCCTTCGCTGCCGCATACCCAGGCAGCGGCAACGGGCCCCCCGCCACGCGGCCCAGAACCGAGGCGATGTTCACGATCGATCCCGGCCGACCGTTCTCGATCATCCATTTCGCCGAACGAATCGACAGATCGTAGGGCCCGACCAAGTCGATCTGGAGCTCATGTCGAAATCCCTCGACCGTGTCATCGATGGCCTTCACCGTGCGACTGATCCCAGCGTTGTTCACGACAACATCGATCGCCCCGAAGGTGCTGACCGCAGCTTCGACCACACGTGGAGCTGCTTCGTCACCTGCAAAGTCGGCCCGGACCGCAATCGCATTCGACAACCGGCTCGCGAGCTGCTCGAGGCGATCGAGCCGTCTCGCAGCCAGGACAACAGATGCTCCCGCTGCGTCACACACCTCGGCGAATCGTTCGCCGAGACCCGACGACGCCCCCGTGATGATGACGACCTTGCCATCGAGACGAAAACTGCCCAGTGGATCGATCATGCGGCACGAGCGTAGATCACGGCTCGCCAGTCAGGCGTGAGGTCTGACTGCTTCAGGACAGATGGGCGAGTAGGAAGTCTCGTTGGAGGTCGAGCAAGTTCTCGGCCACCTGCTCTTGAGGTGTCATATGTGTGACGCCCGAGAGTGGTAGCACCTGATGAGACCGCCC
This sequence comes from uncultured Acidimicrobiales bacterium, assembly GCA_905479685.1. Classification (GTDB taxonomy): domain Bacteria; phylum Actinomycetota; class Acidimicrobiia; order Acidimicrobiales; family SHLQ01; genus SHLQ01. Next base: position 8,429 of record CAJQNJ010000179.1, on the reverse strand, counting down.
GGCCTCGAGGAGCGCCTGTGAAAGGGTCAGTGTGTGTGCGGCCACGACGTTGTCGTCAGCGAGTCCGTGAATCAACATCAAGGGTCGAGTCAACAGGTCGGCATCCGCGATCAGTCCGCTCTGTGCGTAGTGCTCGGGATACTCGTCGGGGTGCCCGAGGTATCGCTCGGTGTAGTGCGTGTCGTAGAGCCGCCAATCGGTCACCGGCGCCCCAGCAACAGCGGCATGGACAGCATCGGGTCGACGGAGCACGGCAAGGGCCGCGAGATACCCGCCAAATGACCAGCCGCGAATCCCAACACGCCCGAGATCGAGTTCGGGCCTCGACGACGCGAGCGCCTGCAAGGCGTCGATCTGATCATCGAGCACGGGTCCAGCGAGGTCTCCCCATACTTCTCGTTCGAACGCTGGGCCGCGGCCCGGGGTACCACGGCCATCGATGATGACGACAGCAAACCCCTGTTCTGCGAACCACTGAGATGTCGCATACGCATTCCGCGCCCGCACAACCCGTTGAGCGTGCGGACCACCATAGGGATCGAGCAGAACTGGCAACGGAGAGCCATCGTGACCGTGCGGCAGGCACATCGCGACGTTCAGTAAACGATCACCGACGACATGAAACGAGGGCGTACACGGGAACCCTGGCGAAGCGGCATGAGAGTCGATACCCGTGACCGAACCATCGCTCCACTGGATCTCGTGCGTCGTTTCGCCGTCAAGACGGGCGGTGCTGACAACGATGGTTCCCCCGCCGACCACACCACTCACATAGTGATCTTCCGAAGACATGAGCTCCATCGATCCGTCCTGAGCAATCCGCGCGAGAACCGAGTTCGTGGCATCGGTCGTGACCGTCGCCAGCACATGGTCTTCGTGAACCCCGAGCAACTGCCGCACGTTCACTGAGGCATCACTGAATGCCACGCCGTCACGTGCGAGCCGCCGTGTGGTTGCATCATCCACGATCGTGAGCAATCCAGCGTCGGTGGGGAACGGCGTCTTGGTGAACAACTCGACCCATTCTTCACCGGTCGCACGCTGGACTTCGGTGACCGACCCGGTCCCGGGATCAATCGAGAGCACGGCCCGCACCCGCTGGTCTCGTGTTTGCACCGTGCACAGCAGTGCGTCGCCCCAGCGGACATCAGCGAGGTATTCGAACTCGCCTTGACGCCAGTCGACACGAAGCTGTGGTCCATTCGCCGGGTCGACAATCCAGAGTTGAACATCGGCATTGTCCGCCCCCGCTGCGGGATAACGAATTTCCCGGGGAGACATCGCAGGCGTCTCTGGAGAGGAAATCCACCACGATGGCACCGCCGAGGTGTCCACCCGGCAAACGACGAGCCGTGCGCCGTCCGGATCCCACCAGAACCCCCGCCCTCGACCCATCTCCTCCGCGGCGACAAATTCTGCTGCTCCCCAGGAAACCGTTTCGCTCGGCTCATCGGTGCCAGGGACGATGGAGTCGCTCTGACCGTCGGTCACACGCAACGTCGAGCCACTCACATATGCGACAGAGCCGCCATCGGGCGATGACCGAGGGTCGAACACGTCCGGGGCTGCCCGCATCGTCACCACAGAGCCATCCGATGTGTCGATCCGGTGCAGCTCCGCGTCAAGCGCAAAAACCACCTCGGTGCAATCGGGGTCGGTGGCATAGGACACCAGCCCCGACGCCTGTTCGCGCATTCGCTCACGTCGAGCCTTCTCGGCCCTCGTCAGCGCGCCGTCCGCGGCTCCAGACGAGTCGAACAAGACGGTGGGTGCATCATCTCCGACACGAACGACCCACAAGCTGTTTCGCGCATCCTCTGGGCCAGTCGAGCGAAGGAAGAGCACAGTCGACCCATCACGAGAGACCGTGTACGAGCGGGGCGCACCCAGCGAGAAGCGCCGCGTCGTCGCGTACCGGCGTGCAAATGAGGCGAGTTCGGATGAAGGTGACGAGTGAGACACACATTCATATTGGCCCGCGGAGCCAATATGACCGATGATGTTGCGGTGAGTACCGAGATCCAAGTCGATGATGAGACCCGAGCAGCCCTGCTGCTCTTCAACGAACGCGTCGAGGCGTCCGCCGCCAAAGAGCGTGGCGCCAAGCGCGTGGCCAAGGCCGAGCGTCTGAAAGACGAGGCCGCTGCAACCGTTCGCAAACTCAGCGACAACCCGAATGCCTCCGCAGAAGACAAGGCCACGGCAGAGACGGCGTATAAGGAAGCCCTCGAGTCGTACAACACGATCAGGGACAACCCGCTCGCAGGCGACCAGCCCAAGAAGACCAAGGCTTCCGCTGACGACGCACCAGCAGAGGCCTCGGCCGACGATGCACCGACAGAGACCTCAGCTGACGAGGAACATCCCCCAGAGCCACCCGCCGAAGTCGCGGCTACCACTACTCCTGTTCCTGCCACCGAGGCATCCGACGAAAGCGAATAGCCCCACGGGCCCGCTGTATCGAGAATCGGCTACTGCTTCTTGACGACGTACGTATCGGCGTAACGGTCCATCACCGTGCGGTGTTCGGGATCGGTGAACAAGAACACAAGCGAGACGAGGCCGATGACGCCTGTCACCGCAGACACGAGCAGCCCGATGATCGGAACGGCACTCAGGATCCCTGCGATGTGAACGAGGCTCCGCTTCGGGCCATCAGGAATTCCGAGCGGTTCAGTTCCATCGTGCTTCACGATGCGAAGGCCCAGCAAGAGTTTGCCGACCGTGCCAGACAGGTAGGTGTTCATGAGCGTGTAGTAGGCCGCCCCCACGATCGCACCCACGAGTGCAAGCCCGACGTTCACCTCGACATCTGTACCGTCGGCACCGTTGCGAAACGCGCTGACGAAGACCGCTGCACCGAACGGCAAGGTAATGAGGGCGCCGACGATTGCGTCGATGACCTTGGCTGCGATACGCAACCACGGATCCGCGAGCTCGCGCCCATTGGCGAGAGCTCCGGTGCCTGGGGCAACGTAGCCGGCCTGTTGCTGGGGGCCCTGCTGCTGCGGTCCACCGACCCACTTACCGCCATCCCACCACCGAACGGTTCCGGGTGGGTCACCCTCGGCTGCGTACCACCCGGGAGGTTGTGCTGCGTCGCTCATGGTCATCACCACTTTCCGCAAACCACGTGCGGGTTGCGTCTGTCTCGATGACGAACGTTACGCGATCTGCGGTCTGGACGGAGTGACTCGCGTGATCTCGCGCTGCGAACGGGATTCCTACGATGCGCAGTAACGTTGGCTGTGTGCCACCCATTCCGTACGAGTTGCACTCGATTCCCGAGCTCGATCGACCGATCTTCATCGTGGCGTTCAAGGGCCTGTTCGACATGGGTGCCGCGGCCACGAGCGCTGTTGACTGGCTGTCGATGACACACGAGGGAAAACCCGCCGCTTCGATCGACCCAGAGACGCTCTTCGACTTCCAGGAGACTCGGCCGATGGTTCGTTTGGGCGCAAATGGTGCGCGCGAAATTCACTGGCCAGCGAACAATCTCGTATGGGCGAGGACACCAGAGGGCGATCGCGACCTGGTGCTCTTGAGCGGCGTGGAACCAAACCTGCGATGGCGGTCCTTCTGCGAGACGTTGATCGAACTGATCGGCGTGACGAAGACCGAATTGGTGGTCACGTTGGGGTCAGCACTCGCCATGGTCCCGCACACCAGAGCCTTCCCGGTCGCAGCGTCCACGGTCGATGAAGAACTCGCAACGTCCCTGGGCATCGGACGACCGACATACGAAGGGCCAACCGGCCTCATTGGCTCGCTGCACCAAGCACTCGCTGATCGCGACACATCTCACGTCTCACTCCGGGTGAGCATCCCGCACTACGTACCCGGAAGCCCCTCCCCGAAGGCGACAGCAGCACTCCTTGCCCACGTCGAACAGATCTGTCACATTCCAACTGCACATGCTGGATTGGCAGATGACATACGCGACTGGGAAGCCAGAGTGCACCTTGCGCTCGATGATGACGAAGAAGTCCGTCACTACGTCGACGACCTAGAGCAGCGCGTGGACGCCGAGCCCGAGATCGTTTACGACGCCGACACGATGACCGAGGAGATCGAACATTTCCTCCGAAATCGTCCCGATGAGATCTGACCTGGCCGGTCTGCAACGATTTGCGCTGTGAACCTCAGCGTCGTACTCCTCATCTGTGCGATCGTCGCTGGGCTGTCGGGAGGTATCGCCGCCCGGTATCGACGATGGGGCACCGCGCTGGCCGATGTCTTGTTGGGGCTACTCGTCGCGTCGCTCTTCTCGATCGTGGTGATCATCGTGCTCGTCTTGGCAGCAGGGTTGAACGCATTCGGAGTGCTCCACTTCATCTACTTACTCGCCGTCGTCGCATTCCCGATATTCACCATCTGGATCGTCATCCCGCAGCTGATCGATGCGGAACGGCGCACACCGATCGTTGGGTGGGTGCTTGTCATCGGTTCGATCATGGCGGCGAGTCTCGGCTGGTGGGCAACCCATGTCGAACCATTCCGCCTGCAGGTCGACACGCAGATCCTTGGTGCCCGGGGGGCGCGCGAGCCAATCGTGGTGGGGGTCATCGCTGACCTACAAACAACGTCGATCACGAGCCATGAACGCGCAGCTCTCGACGCGGTCCTCGAGGCCGAACCCGACATCGTGGTACTCCCCGGTGACCTCTTCCAGCTCGAACCCGATCAGATCAGCGACGCGATCCCCGAGTTCATCGGATGGCTGCGCACGCTCACCGACGCAGTGGACCATGTCGTGCTCGTCAACGGCCACGCAGATGACGCGGAGATCGTGGAGGAACTCGCGGATGAATCTGGAGCCATCTACCTCGGCGATGCCATCACCCAACTCCGCGTCAGTGGACAGCTTGTCACCGTGGTCGGGCTGGCATACACGCCCGATCGAGACCCGGCCACGCTCGATCCCGCGCTACTCGCAGAAATCAAGAACACACTCGCCGAGGACGATTTCGTCCTCGCGGTGAGCCACCATCCCGACGCCGTCCTGTCCTTTCCAAGATCGCTGCCGATCGATCTCCTCATTGCAGGACACACCCACGGCGGCCAGGTTGCACTCCCACGAATCGGGCCGTTGCTCACGTTCTCCGACCTCCCGAACGTTGTCGCTGCGGGAGGGCTTCACGTCGTCAACGGCCACCCGATCTACGTGTCGACAGGAGTCGGCCTCGAACGAGGACAGGCACCTCAAGTACGTCTCGGGGTGCCACCATCAGTCGGAATTCTGACTGTTGTACCGTCCTAGCGGCCGACGTCGACGACGATGCGCCCTCGCACCTTGCCCGCGACGATGTCCGCGGCGCTCTTCGGGACATCATCGAGACCGATTTCACTTACCATCGATTCGAGTTGGCTGACGTCGAGGTCGGTAGCCAGGCGCGACCACGCCGTCTGACGACGTTCCTGACTCTCATGCACCGAGTCGACGCCGACCAGTGTCACCCCTCGAAGAATGAATGGCGCAACCGTCGTCACGAGGTCCATTCCTTGAGCCAACCCACAGGCAACAACACACCCATGTGGCGCCGTCGCTGCGAGAACATTGGCGAGGGTGTGGCTTCCCGCGACGTCGATCGCGCCTGTCCACCGGGTCTTGGCCAGAGGACGACCACCCTCGCTCGAGAGCTCAACGCGATCGATCAACGACGCGGCACCGAGCGATCGTAGGTAGTCGCCTTCGGAGTCGACCCGACCCGACGAGGCCACCACCTCGTACCCGAGCCCAGCGAGAATCGATACCGCCACCGAACCAACACCGCCTGCAGCCCCGGTGACCAGGATCGGCCCCGACTCGGGCGTCAGGCCGTGTTCTTCGAGGGCGAGCACGCAGAGCATCGCCGTATACCCGGCGGTACCGATCGCCGCAGCCTCATAGGTCGAGAAGTCCTCTGGGATGCGGGTAAGCCACGCCGCTTGTACCCGAGCCCGTTCCGCAAGCCCGCCCCAATGTTTCTCCCCCACGTCCCAACCGTTGAGTACGACACGATCGCCGACCTTGTAACCGTCCTCACTCGATGACAGCACCGTGCCCGCCAAGTCGACCCCGGGGACCATCGGCCACGACCGAACGATCGGTGATGAATCCGTAATTGCCAGGCCGTCCTTGTAGTTCAGCGTCGAATACTCGACCGCGACGAGCACCTCACCGTCGGGCAGCGCGTCCTCTGCGAGATCGACAACGTCGCAGGAGAAGTCGTCATCAGTCTTGTTGAGCAGTACGGCACGCATTTGAATCTCATCTCTACGTGATCCGCGCTGTGCAGATCACCGGAGAGGACCCTATTGCCCCCATCGCCACACGCCGAGTTGGGATCCGCACAAGGCCGCGGCTCAACGCAACGGGCTGTCGTCCCGTGGTGAGACTTGAGGCGGCACCGCCGTGGCAGGCTTCGAATTGGAGAACACCTTGAAGTTCTGAAAGGCCATCATCCCGAGGATCACCGGACCGAACAGACTGCCGAGCGCGAACCACATCCACACTCCTGCTCCCACGGCAACCACCGCCGAAACGATCGCCCCTCGACGACGCCGCACGGGCACCGATCCGGGAAGGAGGTCGGTCATGATATGCCCACCGTCCAACGGAACAATGGGCAACAGGTTGAACGCGCTCCACCCGAATGTGGTGAACAACCCGATGAGGATCAGATCGTCGTTCAACGGCGTTCGCTCGACGAACCCACTCGACACCAAGATCAGGGCCCCGAGAATGATCCCTGCGAACGGACCGGCAAAGCTGATCAACACGGACTGCACTCGCGACGGCGGCTGCTCGAGCCGATACCTCGTGAGACCCGCCATCCCTTCGAGCGAGATCGTCGGTGTGGACGTGGTGCCCTGGGATCGTGCTGCGAAGGCATGACCCAACTCATGGACAACTATTGCGACGAGGGCGATCACCACGAACGCAACGACTCGATCGATTTCCTCGGGAAAGGAGATGTACCCGAGAAGGGCAACGACCATCAGGAACGATCCGTGAATAGTGACCGGGAAACCGAACAAACGAAGCGACACGTCACCCAGTCTAGGGGGACGACTCAGGACGCCCCGAGCGCCGCAGTTTCCTCCGTCGTGAGACAGCTCGCGATCTGGCCATCGATCCGTTCGCGCTCGGCGGGGTCACCGGAGAGATCTGCCTCGATGGTCACACGAACAAACTCGCGATCGCGGTAGAGATCGTCGATGCAACCCTTCGTCGGTGGGGACAACTCGACATTCGCCTGCTCGCTGACGGCACGGCCGACCGAAACACACTCGGCATACAAGTCGAGATAGCGATTCTGAACCTCGAGGTCGGCGAGAAGGAAATCGAATGGTTCTTCGTCGAGCAACGCGACCCAGAAGGGTCGATACTCCTCGGTCGATTGAAGCCGACTCGAAACACACGCAGATTCTGTCGGTGGAAGCGGCTGCCCACCTGCCCGGATGAGCGTGGATGCGAAATCATCGATGGCTCTGGGCGACGCACATTCCTGCACAGCGGCGATCACCGCATCGACCGGTTCGTCCCCTCCGGCGACGCCAGCCGCAGCAGCGCTGTCCGCACAGGATTGTTCGTCAAGCGTGAGCACCAGACCCGACGCAGCGAGTTCGGTGTAGGCGGCCGCGTTCTCGGAATTTTCGTCGATGAGGACAGTCGTCGGGCTCGAGTCGGGTGGTTCGGTTCCCCCCTCGGTCGACGGCGGTTGAGACGTCGTGTCTGAATCAACATCCTCGTCATCACCTCCGGTAACGAGCTCACCTGAGTCGTCCTCTGCCTCGGGTGCCGAGGTCGTGGTGCTGTCTTCAGGATCGCCAGGACCAGGTTCGACGATCGACTCGCCGTCGCCACACGCGCTGGCGAGAAGACTGAGAACGAGGACGATGAGAATCACTCTTCGCATGACTCCAGGCTAGAGGGGGCACGCCACGAGACGTAGTCACGGGGGGTGCGCGCCCCGCACGGCCGCGACACGGCAGACTGACGCGGTGTTTCCTCTTTCTGGGACGTCGCCCCGTGCGGCTCGTGCGGTTGTTCTCGCGCTCTTGACGCTTCTTGCGTCGGCCTGCACGGATGAACCTGAAGCGGCGCGTTCCCCCAACGTCACGGCCAGCTCACCGATCACCCCGGACACGACGACCGGTCGGCAAGCGGGAGAACCCTCGGTGGTCGGCCGCGCTGCCGGGCAACCCGAGGACGATTCGAATGACGCCATCGTGCACGTCTTCGGGAGCGTCCGGTCCGTTCCACCAGTTGCGCCATCGTGGGGAAAGACCATTCCCATGATCGGCGAAGATCTGGCGACGATCGTGTCGCTCGGCTGCAACCCGGACACACCCGAATGCGCCAACCCTGCGCTCGCTACCTGGATGGCCGAAGGATCGGTCGAGGTGGTCAATGTCGCAACAGCGTCAGCCGCCGCAAGCGA
>CAJQNJ010000178.1 GCA_905479685.1 uncultured Acidimicrobiales bacterium | reverse complement strand
GAGGATCGACCATGAACCTCGAAGACCGACTTCGATCACACCTGCACTCGAGCCAGGACGGGTTCGCGACGAGCGACCGCGACGTGGGTGCCATCGCCTCGGCCGGACGTCGGCGAACCCGCCGCAACCAGGTTGGTGGCGCGGCTGGCGGTCTGCTGGCGCTCGCGATTGTGTTCGGCATGGCGTCGAGCTTCGGTGGCGGAGGCGACGAGGACGTGTTCGCTCGAGCAGAAACAGACTCGGCGGTAACCGACGATGCTGTTACAGAGATGGCCGAGTCGGCAATCGCACCTGCGAACGATGGTCAGGGAGGTGGACTCGATGATGCCGCCCAGAGCGCGGCTGCGCCCGACGGGTTCGTCCCCACCTACGAGGTGATCACCGGGGTCGGCGATGGGTTCGCTGGCCTCCGGTCGTCGGCTTCCGGTATCGAGTTCATCGAATCCGACGACGGCGAGTTGTGGTCGGTCAGACCAACCACCGGCATTCCAGAGGGAGCCGAGATCACGTCGATCACCGCGGACGATGGAGTCTTCGCAGCGCCGTTCCATGTCTTTGACCCGGCGACCGATGGATCGACGGCCTATGTGGGAACCTCCGACGACGGAGAGTCATGGTCGGTCTCCCCGTTCGAGCTCGGCGATGACCTCACCGATGCTTTTCTTCCCGAAGTCGTCCTGAGTAGTGGCGATGTGGTCGGCGTGGTGATCGCGTGGCCCTTGTTCGACGAAGCATCTGACGAGTCTGGGGATGCTTCGGTGTTTGTGGTTCGTGGGCCGGTCGGTGGACCGTTCGAACCGACGCTTCTACCGACCACGGGTTTTGGTATCGGAGAGCTCGCGAGCACGGATTCTGTCGTGATGTTCAACCTGTTCCACGACGGTGGGTCTCGTATCTGGGCATCAACCAACGCTGGCGAATGGACCGTCGTTCGAGAGTTCGGAGTCGAGGGATTCGCATCTCTTGGAGATGGAGGGTCGCAGGTCGTCCTCGCAGGTGCAGCCGCCATCGAGGTTTCCGTGGATGAAGGCGCCACATGGACAACGCCCGACCTTCAAACTCGGCTCGTTGAGAACAACTCGAGTGTGGTCCTCGTGTCGGGACCCGAGACTGCTGCGATTCTGATCTCGCGGGTCAGCCCAGATGCCGAATTGGACGGCCATCAGCTCTTGGCCCTGATCGATGACGAGTGGCGAGAGGTCAGCCTCGATCGCTTCGTACCGGACTCTGCCTTCGTGAGCCTGGTGGCGGTGAGCGACGAGGCGGCCCTCCTCGAGATCTTCCCAGTCATCGATGACCCTGCCGAGGATCTTGCCGCTTCGGGAGGGCTCGTCGAGGTGCCGGGACCAACCGATGACCACGATCACGATCACGATCTGGACTTCGAGCCAGCTCCTCCGAGCTACGTTCGGGTACCGCTGTACTGACGCTGCAACCTCCGATGTCGAACAGAAGTTTCGACGTGTCGAAGATTTTCTGGGAACCTTTCACCCGAGATGGGCGTAGACCACACGTGGAGACGATTTCCAACACCGCAGTGCTGGGCCACGCTGGCCCCGTGTTGCCGCGCGTCGTCGAACGATCATCGATCGACCGAACCAGGATGACCGACTTCTCGTCGTTCTACCAGGCTGAGCGGAACGGATTGGTTCGAGCCTTGTCGCTGGCGATCGGTGATGACGCGCTTGCCAACGAAGCCGTCGATGAGGCGTTCACCCGCGCGCTCCATCGCTGGCATGCGGTCGGGTCGTTCGATGAGCCACAGGCCTGGGTGTATCGAACGGCGCGTAACTGGGCGATGAGTCGGTTTCGTCGACGTAGCCGCGATCGTCGCTTTGCTCCACAGATCGCTACGGCTGAAACCAGCGATGACACAACACCTGATCCACAGCTGGCTGCGGCGCTGGCCCAGCTCTCGTCGGATCACCGCAATGTCCTGGTCCTGCGCTACTACCTCGATTGGACGATCGAGACGACTGCCGATGCGCTGGATGTATCTGCGGGAACCGTCAAGAGCCGCACCAACCGTGCACTGACCGAACTCAACCGACTCCTCGGAGACCGAACATGAATCTCGAAGACCGCCTTCGCGCCGAACTTGAACGCTCGGGTCGCTCGACCCGCGTTGGGACGCCACCATCGATCGACACCCTCGCGAGCGTCGCGGATGGACGGCGGCATCGCAACCGCGTGGCGGGTGCTGCGGGAGCCGTCGTATTGAGTGGCACGCTGATCCTGGCAGCATTCGTTTCCACGCAGCCCGACGATGCGATCGTTGTGGCCGCCGACGACGGAGGTGCCGCGAACGACATGGCCACCGAGTCTGCGCTGGGGACACAAGACACCGAAGAAGCGCCAATCGAGCAGGAGATGCTCGAAACCGACGATGCCAGCGCCGAGGACTCCACAAAAGCCGGTTCGATCACTTCGGGTGCCAACGATTCCGATCACGATTCCGATGAAGCCGACAACACGATCGTCTTGCCGTCAGGTGACGTCGACCAAACACTGCAGGCAGATGGTGCCCGCTTGGACATCGCCACTCGTGCGTCGGCGGTGGACTTCGCCGGAGGGTCGGGCGTGCTCGTCGTGCCGACCGCCGACGGCTATCGCGGTCTCGCAACCACATTCGGCGAGGACGGCGCTCAGGCGATCGGGCTCTCGTCGCCAAACGGACTCGACTGGGTCGAAGTCGAACTGGTCGGCGTTCCAGATGGGGCTACAGCTACGGTCCTTCGCCAATATGACGGTGGGTACGTGGCGTTGTTCGAGCACTTCGACGTGGCGGCCTCGCAACGACGTACGTTCGTTGCAGCATCGGACGACCTCGTGAACTGGGCGATGTCCGACGCGCTGTCCGGGCGAGATGTGGTCGCGACAGACCTTGCTGTCGGTTCGGCAGGGGTCATGATCATCGGCGATGCGTTCATGGCAAACACATGGGTCGGTCCAGTCGGTGGGCCGTACGTGCTCACCGGGCAACTCGATACGACAGCCCTCTACGGCGTCACGACACTCGGTGATGAGTTTCTCGTGGCTGGCCATTCGCCGGAGCTGGGCATCACGGTGTACTCGACAGCCGATGGTGTTTCGTGGGGATCGCGCGCGTTGGCTGAGGAGGGGGCTGGTCTGAGCGTTTCGGTTGCCGATGGAACCATCGTGCTCACGACGGTCACCGACGACGGTCCACTCACGTCATTCTCGAGCGACGGCGGTAACACGTGGGATGTGTTGAGCGATGGTGATGTTCGTTCGATGTCGGTGAGCGGTTCGTCCCTCGGGTTCATCAGTGGATCCGAGGGAGATGCAACCGTCACGCTTGCCGACGGAGTTTCCTTGGCGACGGCCGACCTCGATGTCGCAGCACCTGATCGGCTTACTCTTCTCGCCACGACGCAGGACGAGGCCCTGATGCTGGTGCTCGCCGACGGCGGTGCAATGACGTGGGTGGTTGCAAGTCGTTAGCTCTGTTCTGGGGCCGCCGAGGAACAATGCACGCGTGACGTCGATCGCACGACGTGCAACCGCACGAGGAAACAGACCCGAAGCGAACGGGGGTTCGATAGGGTTCGAGGTTGTGTCCACCGAGTTGACGACGGGTCTCAATCCCGCACAAGAAGATGCTGTGCTCCATATCGATGGTCCACTGCTGATCATCGCGGGTGCTGGGTCCGGTAAGACCCGGGTACTCACACATCGAATTGCACATCTGATCCAGGAACGGAACGTATCGCCGTTCGAGATTCTTGCGATCACGTTCACCAACAAGGCCGCCGACGAGATGAAGACTCGTGTGGGTGCCCTCGTGGGTCCTGTGGCCGAAAAGATGTGGGTGAGCACGTTCCACTCGGCGTGCGTGCGGATCCTGCGTCGAGATGGTGATCGACTCGGCTTTCCATCCTCGTTCACGATCTATGACCAGGCCGACGCTGTACGCCTCACGGGTTATGTCCTGCGAGACCTCAATCTCGATTCGAAGAAGTTCCCGCCTCGGACTGTGCATTCGACGATCAGTGCTGCCAAGAACGACTACGTCACGGTGGAGCAGTACGCCGAGCAAGCCCAGACAATATTCGAGCGCAAGATCGCCGACGTGTACACCGAATATCAGCTGCGGCTGCGTAAAGCCGGGGCCATGGACTTCGACGACCTCCTGTTCAACGCGGTCGAGTTGTTCTCCAAACACCCTGACGTGCTCGAGCATTACCAACGACGATTCCGCCACGTTCTGGTCGATGAATACCAGGACACGAACTCGGTCCAGAACGCACTCGTCACGATGCTTGCTCGAGAACACCGCCAGGTGTGCGTGGTGGGCGATGGCGATCAGTCGATCTACCGTTTCCGCGGGGCTGACATTCGCAACATCCTCGAGTTCGAGACGACGTTCCCCGATTCGACGGTTGTGTTGCTCGAACAGAACTACCGCTCCACACAGACTGTTCTGGACGCGGCGAACGCCGTGATCGAGAACAATGAAGGACGAAAGCCAAAGGAGCTGTGGACCGAAGCGGGGCCAGGCGAAAAGATCCTTCGGTACTTCGCCGATGACGAGGTGGACGAGGCCCAATGGGTCACCCACGAGCTCGCGCGTATCCATGAAGGAGGCATGCACCGGTGGGGTGACATGGCCGTGTTCTATCGAACGAACGCGCAGAGCCGCGCGCTCGAGGAGTACCTCGTGCGGGTCAACATTCCGTACAAAGTGATCGGTGGTACGAGGTTTTATGATCGCCGTGAGGTCAAGGATGCGCTTGCCTACCTGAAGGCCGTGGTGAATCCCGTCGACGAGGTCAGCATCAAGCGGGTGCTGAATGTCCCCAAGCGCGGTGTCGGGGACTCGTCGGTCGCCAAGCTCGATCAGTGGGCGCAGATGATGGGTGTTCCGTTCATCGACGCACTTCGGAACTATGACGAGGCTGGCGTGTCTGGGCGTGCCCCAAAGGGCATCGACGACTTTCTCGAATTGCTCGACACCGCTGTCGAGAAGTTGGCGAACTCGACGCCCTCAGAGATGTTGCGGCATTTGCTCGATCGGTCCGGATACCTCGCAGAGCTCGAGGAGGAGCGGTCGATCGAAGCCGAGGGTCGGGTCGAGAACCTGGCCGAACTTGTCGGTGGTGCAGAGGATTTCGAGACATCGGAGGAGTTTCTCGAGCAAGTGAGTTTGGTGGCCGATACCGACAAACTCGACGACGACGAATCTCAGGTCATCCTGATGACGTTGCATTCCGCCAAAGGCCTCGAGTTCCCTGTCGTCTTCTTGATCGGCCTCGAGGACGGCGTGTTCCCACACATGCGCTCACTCGGCGAGCCACGTGAACTCGAAGAGGAGCGGCGCCTCGCGTATGTCGGGATCACGCGAGCACGGGAGCGACTGTTCTTGTCCCACGCGTGGAGCCGGATGCTTCATGGGACGACGCAGTACAACCCACCGAGCCGCTTCCTCGATGAGATTCCCGAATCGTTGGTCACCGATGCCGACGGCAGTCGCTCTCGGCGAAGGACGTCCAGTTTCGGTTCAGGGGGATGGAGTTCGCCCGACCGTCAACAGGCCCGTTCGTCCAATCGCGAGACGATGATCGACGCAGCGATGAAGCGGACCGGCCCATCACCTTCGGGTGCTGAGGATCTCGGATTGAAGATCGGTGATGACGTCATGCATGCCAAGTTCGGCGAAGGAGTCATCATCGACATCGCGGGGACGGGTGACAAGGCTGAAGCGCGCGTGCGGTTCCCAGACGCCGGTGAAAAGCAGCTCCTTCTCAGCTGGGCGCCACTCCAGAAGATGTAAGACAACTCGTTCGACATATCTCGTGACGAACGTGGCGAATCGCGGCGGCGTCAGCCGGTGTATCCGGAGAAGTCGTCGGAGCTGTGTATCCCGTTGATGTCGATGATCAGGGTGCGTCCATCGATGTAGACCGGGATCGTCGGAAGACCTTCACCTGTTTCGGGGTAGACGGTTCCATCGCACGGGTCGGTGAAGTCGCGATTGGCTGCGCTCCATTGGACGGCGCAGTCCCGAGCCGTTCCGGGCGGCCGCGCATCGAACGCGGTCCATCCCGTCGCAGGGTCATCGCCGATGTGTTGGAGCCAGATGTCCCTCGTGCCGCTGGCGATATCGGGCCAGAGAATCGGCCCGTTCTCGGCGATCTCTTCGGCCATGTTGTCCGCGTTGATCGACCCGAAGTCCTGGTCTCCCAAGATCAGCGTGTTCGAACGCGTACCCAGTTCGATTGCCACGACGCCGATGACGATCGCTGCGAGGACGGCGAGACCGCCGACGATGGCAGCACTCCTGACATCAAATGTTGGGCCTTTTGCGACGGGCATCTCAGTTGAACTCTTGTCTTGTTGGATTGCTGGTCCTGCAACCAGGGGAACGATGTTTGACATGCCTAGTATCGCTGGCAGAGGTCGGCGTTCCCCCGCGCGACCGAAGCGTAAACGGAGGAACCTGTGGATCTGTTTGAGTACCAAGGCAAAGAATTCTTCGCCCAGTACGGAATGTCGGTGTCACCTGGAGAGATCGCCTTCAGCGTCGACGAGGCTGTCGCTGCCGCAGAGCGACTGGGGACGCCCGTGATGGTCAAAGCACAGGTTCTGACTGGCGGGCGTGGCAAGGCGGGTGGTGTGAAGTTCGCAGCCGACATCGATTCGGTTCGCGAACATGCGACCAACATTCTCGGTCTCGACATCAAGGGTCATATCGTCGGCCGCGTCTGGATCGAGAAGGCATCCGACATCGCCGAGGAGTACTACGCAAGCTTCACCCTCGATCGCTCAGCGAAGAAGCACCTCGGCATGTTGTCGAAGGAAGGCGGCGTCGAGATCGAAACCGTTGCCGAAGAGAACCCTGATGCCATCGCGAAGATCTGGGTCGACCCGGTCGTCGGATTGTCGGAGTCTGCCGTCCGCGAGTGGGTCGCTGCATCAAAACTTCCCGACGCTGCGGTGGAAGGGGCGGTCGACATTCTCCAGAAGCTCTATACCGCCTACACCGAGGGCGATGCGGACCTGTGCGAGATCAATCCTCTCATCCTCACGCCCGAGGGTGTGGTTCACGTGCTCGATGCGAAGGTGACACTCGATGCCAACTCGGTGTTTCGTCATCCTGAGTATGCCCAGTACGACGAGACGCAGACGCGCGATGAGCGTGAGGAGGCCGCTCATGAGAAGGGCCTCCAATACGTCGGACTCGACGGGTCGGTCGGCGTCATCGCCAACGGAGCAGGCCTTGCGATGAGCACTGTCGACATGGTGAACCAAGTCGGTGGAAAGGCAGCGAACTTCCTCGACATCGGTGGCGGCGCCAATGCTGATGTGATGGCCGGTGCCCTCGAGGTCATCAACAACGATCCAAGTGTCAAGGCGATCTTCATCAACATCTTCGGAGGTATCACCCGAGGTGAGGAGGTCGCAGAGGGAATCATCGAGGCCATGAAACGGGTCGAGATCGACAGTCCCATCGTCCTTCGACTCGATGGCACAAATGCCCAGGAGGGACGCGACATGCTCGCTCCCCACCTGGACGATTCGCTGATGATGGAATCCACGATGTTGAGCGCGGCCAAGCAAGCCGTTGCGCTGGCATCGAGCTGAGAACGACGATCGACAAAGGACTGAACACATGAGCATTTTTCTCGATGAGAACACGAAGGTCGTCTACCAAGGCCTGACCGGATCGACTGGTCGCTACTACGGCAACCTCAACCGCGAGTACGGCACCAAGGTGATCGGCGGAACCCACCCGAAGAAGGCCGGCACCGAGGTCGATGGCATGCCGATCTTCGCAACTGTGGCCGACGCCAAAGCTGAGACCGGATGTACTGCCTCTTGCGTCTTTGTGCCACCTGCAGCTGTGCGCGGTGCGGTGATGGAATCGGCCGAGGCAGGATTGGAGCTGATCGTCGTCATCACCGAGGGCGTTCCCGCTCACGACGAGGCGTGGTTCTACAACAAGCTGAAGAACGACTTCCCTGGCACTCGGTTGCTCGGGCCGAACTGCCCGGGCATCATCAGCCCCGGCAAAGCGAACATCGGTATCACCGCTGGTCACATCGCCAAGGCTGGCGGACCGGTCGGCGTCGTGAGCCGTTCGGGCACACTCACCTATCAGGCGGTCTACGAGCTCCAGCAGAAGGACATTGGTGTGACGACGTCGGTCGGCATCGGTGGCGACCCCGTGCCCGGCACCAACTTCATCGATTGCCTGGCTGCGTTCGAAGCCGATCCGGAGACACTGGCGATCATGATGATCGGTGAGATCGGTGGGTCGGCCGAGGAAGAAGCAGCCGACTACATCAAAGCCAACGTGTCCAAGCCCGTTGTCAGTTACGTCGCTGGCGTGACCGCGCCTCCGGGCAAGAAGATGGGTCACGCAGGAGCGATCGTTTCAGGTGGCAAAGGAACTGCGGCGGCAAAGATGGACGCCCTCCGAGATGCTGGTGTGCAGGTTGGGCTCAACCCGACCGAAGCTGGCGACCTGATGGCCGAAATCGTCAAGTCCCTCTAGCCCTCGAGATCTGTGCAGCAGGCGGTGTCTATCTGGCATCCAGCGCTGCACAGAATCGGCCGACCAGATCTGTGCAGCGCCAGGTGTCAGCACGGCATCGTGCGCTGCACAGATCTGATGTTCAGGCAGACGTCGGGAGCACGGCGGCGCCAACCGTCCTGACCAGAAGCCCCGGATTGTCGACATAGTCCGACCAAGTGAAGGTGAGGACAGTCCAGCCGGCGAGAAGGAGTCGGTTCTTGCGGCGAGGATCGCGTTCGAACGAGTCGCGGTTCAGGTGCCAACGGACGCTGTCGAGCTCGATGGCGACCCGTTGCTTGGGGAACGCCAGGTCAACCCTGGCGATGACCGAACCCGACGAGTCGCACACCTCGTGCTCATAGACGGGCGGCGGAAGATACGAGTCGAGCAACAGCTGCCCAACCATTCGATTCCATCGGCTGTCGGGAATCGGGTCGGCTTCGTCGCGTTCTTCGAGGAGACGGCGCATTGGCCCGCACCCATTTCTACCTTGGATCGAATGCCTCACCCAGATGTCGAACAGCTCAGGCAATTGGCAGAGTTCCTGGCGGATGGCTGCGTCGACGGCCCATTCAAGTCGGCGGTAGCCGCTCGTTCCGCCAAAGTCGAGCAGGGCGCGTTCGACCGACGACACACGAATCCCTTCGATTTCGATCGTGCTCGCAAGCTCCACTTGTGTGGATCGGTGGATGTGAATCTTGGCGCGGGTGACGGCCCTCCGCTTGGGAATTGTGACGTGAATCGGGCCCGCGCTGAAGCCATCGACCCTGTGAAGTGCCAGTGCACTCTGATGGCTCAGGAAACCTCGCGTTGTGAGTGTGGCAACGCGGGCCCGCCGCAGCCAGCTGTCGGGCGCACCTCCGACACCTACGACTCCTCGTTCGAGTCGTACGAAGTCGCCTGATTCCAGGCGTCGTCGAATCTGTGATCGACTGACGCCGAGGTGGCCTGCTTCAACGTGATCGAACACGCCATGGCGCGCAGCAACATACTCCCGGAGTTCTCGAATTCCCATGCCATGGTCCTGAGCAGAATGATGGATCGACAGGGGAAGTCGCGTGCTGCATCGTAGATGCGGCCTCTGACACCGAGCCGGTCACGCGCACGAGATCTGTACAGGGTTAAGCGTCAATACGGCATCCAGCGCTGCACAGAACCTCGACGCTGAATCTGTGCAGGGTTGTGCGTCAATACGGCGTCCAGTGCTGCACAGAATCAGATTTGGACGTCCCAGAGGTGATGGAGGGGATCGTGCATCTCGTAGCGTTCGGCTTCAGCAGTGTCATTCGGGTTCCAGTTGGCGAATACCGGGTCGTCTTCAGTAAGCATCAGACCCAGGCGCTCGTCGAAGAGTCGAGATAGATCACGAACATGGCAGCGGTACCCGAGCACGCTCCAGACATCTGGAGCTGGTCGTTCGCTGACGTCGGACCGGGTCGTCAACAACTCGGCCACGAGGCTTTCAGCAGCGGTTCGGAGCACCGTCTGCAATTGAGTCGAGGAGCAGCGATTGGCCCCACCCCGCCCCAAAGGTCAGTGACTACAACCGGGACCGTGCTCGTGGTCATCAGCGTGCGCTGCCTGATGCTCGGCGATCTCCTTGTGGATCGCCTCCATGTCGAGCGCTTCGATTTGACCGATGAGGTCCTCCAACGCCGCCTCTGGCAAAGCCCCAGGCTGTGAGAAGACCTGGACGCCATCGCGGAACGCCATGATTGTAGGGATCGACTGAATACCCAGGCCGCCCGAGAGCTGTTGCTCGACCTCTGTATCGACTTTTGCAAAGGTGATGTCGGAGTGCTTCTCACTCGATGCCTCAAAGACCGGGGCGAAGGACTTGCACGGCCCACACCATTCGGCCCAGAAATCGACGAGCACGATTCCGTCGGCAAGGACGGTTTCTTCGAAGAGGTCTTGGGTGATGTTGATGGTGCTCATGAGGGGCCTTTCTCTGCGCCGGGGGACGCAATGGATTCTCGGGTGAGAACCCGGTAGGGCCTCAGGATATTTCATCAGCGGTGTGACTGCCGAGCTCCCGAGTGCGGGCTGACTACACTCAGCGGGTGGATCTTCTGTCTCGCGTTCCTGCGGCGCATCGCCGCGCCGTGAGATTCCTCGGAGTCACCGTGGTGACCGCTGGCCTTGGCCAGGCCCTCATCCTTTTGTTCTTCGGTGGATTCAACTGGCCGCCACTGGTTGCGAATGCAGTCGCGGTATTCCTCGTCGGGGTCGTCGGCTTCGTGCTCAGTCTGCGATTTGTCTGGACCGAGTCCGATGAAACGGCGCGAGGAATGCAGATCACCGTCTTCATGGTGATGACCCTGCTCGGACTTGTCATCTCGTCGGTCACCGTCCGGTATGTGACGCAGCGGCTCGATCATGTGCTCGCAGCCAACATCGGCAGTTTCATTGGTTATGGCGTGGCTTGGCTGTTGCGCTTCGCGGTTCTTGACCGAGTCGTGTTCAGGGCAGCCCACGTGTGATCGCGAACATCGAGCTCGAAACGGAGGTGGCCACCACGACGGAGTCGACCGTCGACGAGTCGTCAGATGATGTGGTGTTGTCGGCGGCACGATGGCGATCCCCAGTAGGGCTTCTTGTCCCCGCATTCTTCGTCGCTCGTGTCCTGGCCACCGACACCGCTGGCATCGTGACGAACGACTCGCTTGGGTATTTCAGTCGGGCTGCGTCCAACCCGTTTGGTGAGGGGTTGGTTGTTCAGGGGTACCGTCAGGTCGCACAGCCTCTGTGGATCGTGTTCACCGATCTATTTGGTGACCTCATGGGCTGGGACCGCGTGTTCGGTGTTGCCATCGTGCAACGATCGGTTCTTTTGGCTGGAGTTCTCCTCGTCTGGTGGGCGCTACGCGCCTGGTCGATCCCGGTGCTCCTCATCGTCACAACGCCGGCGTACGTGGTCCATGCTGACTTCGTATTGCCGGAAGGTTTCTTGATCCCGTGGTGCTTGTTTGCAGCGGGACTCACTGCATCAGTCGCGACGAGGGCCGACTTCACCCGGCGCTTTCCTGCAGCGGTTGCGATCGCCTCGGGCTCGTTGGCCTTCATGCTCGCCACGATCAAGCTGCAATACGCATCGTTACTTGTCTCACCGCCGCAATCGCTTGGATACTCAGGCGAGAAGGAGTACTGGGGAGAGGACTTGCGATCGGTTCCATCGTTGTCCCCTTCGTGCTGATTGCCTCGCTGGCGATCGCCCAGTCCTTTGAGAACAATGCTGAGCTCGGGGTCTTCGAACCAGTTTCGGAACGCGCCAGGGCTCAGTGGTACGGGGCATGGCAAGCGATCTTTGTTGCCGACAAGGAAAATCGGAGTGACCCAGCTCGGGCGGAGTTCTTTGATGAAGGGAACCTCTATACCTTTCTCAAGGGTCTCGAGCGGGCGGAGCCAGACTATAAGGTTCGTGTGAAGGTAATCGACGAGCGAATCGATGCGATGTTCGAGGCTGCCGACACGTCACCCTTGCGCGAGAGCGCCGACTCATTTCTGGGCGGACTCCAGGCGGGTCGCACGGATGACGTAGCAGGAATCGTGAACAATGCTCTGGATGCAACTCCAGCAGATCAGACCGGTCGGCTCACGTTGAACAACGTTGGAAGGGCCGGCGGTGTGCCTGCGGTGCTCGTTGCGGTCAATGAATCGCGTCCCAGCGGGGTGCTGTCGACGAGCGTCGTCTTCCGGCGATTCGGCAGGTTGTATGAGGACTACCGTCCATCGAAGGCCATTCTTGCCGCGACCGGTGTGCTGATCCTGCTCGGTTCGTTGATGGTACGCGGATCGCATCGACCGACCAGTCTCGCCGCCCTTGGACTGATCGGTTCTGTGTCTGCGGCCCTCGGTAGCGCCTACATCGACAACGCGCGCTACCTACTCGGCCCCACCACCATCGTGCTCGTCATGGCGACCGTCGCGGTACGGTCGATAGTCACCATGGTCAGAAGTCTTCCTAGATGAAGAGCATTCGA
>CAJQNJ010000177.1 GCA_905479685.1 uncultured Acidimicrobiales bacterium | reverse complement strand
CGCCTGGGTGAGTTCGACGTGCTGGTCGGTATCAACCTGCTGCGAGAGGGCCTTGATCTTCCCGAGGTGTCACTGGTTGCCATTCTCGATGCCGACAAGGAAGGTTTCCTGAGAAGCGAAACGTCGTTGATCCAGATGATTGGTCGCGCAGCTCGAAATGTGGACGGTCAGGTCGTGATGTATGCCGATCAGATGACCGATTCGATGCAACGAGCCATCAGCGAAACGATGCGTCGCCGGGGACTGCAGGTCGAGTACAACGAGAAACACGGCATCAACCCACAGACGATTCGTAAGGCGGTGACCGATATCCTGGCCATGTTGCGACCAGCTTCGGAAACCGCGCCGGTTCCTGGAAAGGGAGATCGCAAACGTTCGCTCGATGCGAATCGCCGGGTGATCGACGCGGACGGTATGGGTCGGTCCGATCTGGAGAAGCTCATTCGTACGCTCGAAGAAGAGATGCTCGAGGCATCAGGTGAGTTGAAGTTCGAATACGCTGCGCGGCTTCGCGATGAGGTCAAAGACCTCAAGCGAGAGCTGCGCGAGATGGTCTGAGAACGTGAAGGTACACAAGGTGATGTTGAAGAATCCACCGGAGTTGAAAGTGACCGTGCATGGCTGAACGTTTGGTTGTTCAGGGTGCGCGTGAGCACAACCTGCGAAATGTCGACATCGATCTGCCTCGAGACAAGCTCATCGTCTTCACCGGGCTTTCGGGTTCGGGGAAGTCGTCGTTGGCGTTCGACACGATCTACGCCGAAGGCCAGCGGCGTTACGTGGAATCCCTGAGCGCGTACGCACGGCAGTTCCTCGGACAGATGGACAAGCCCGACGTCGATTTCATCGAAGGGCTCTCGCCGGCGATCTCGATCGACCAGAAGAGTGCGTCACGCAACCCCCGGTCGACCGTGGGAACCGTCACTGAGGTCTATGACTACCTGCGCCTGCTCTTCGCTCGGATCGGCGTTGCGCATGACCCCGAAACAGGCGAACGGCTCGAGCGGCAGACGCCTCAGCAGATCGTCGATCGAATTCTGTTGATGGAGGAAGGCACCCGCTTTCAGGTCCTCGCGCCCGTCGTGCGCGGACGCAAGGGGACCTACGACACCTTGCTCGCCGACCTCGCAGGCCAGGGCTTTGCTCGCGCAATCGTCGACGGTGACCCGATCGAGTTGAGCCAACTCGATGAGGTCGACCTCGAGCTCGAGCGATACGAGACCCACACGATCCAGGTTGTGGTCGATCGTCTGGTCCTTCGAGATGGGATCGATCGTCGTCTCACCGAGTCGATGGAAACAGCCCTTGGTTTGGCCGAGGGTGTTGCCGAGATCCAGATCATGCCCGCGGACAGGGACTCAGATGCCGCAGCCGAGACCATCGTGTTCAGCCAGCATCTCTCTCGTCCCTCCGACGGCAAATCGTTCGAGGAACTTGCACCGCGAAACTTCTCGTTCAACTCGCCCTATGGCGCATGTACCCATTGCGACGGCCTTGGAACGGTCTTCGAGGTCGATGAACAGCTGGTGGTGCCCGATCCCGAGGCCACCATCAACGAAGGGGCAATTTCTCCCTGGGCCGGGGGACGAAGCCGGTACTTCAGCAGGCTCGTCGAGGCGGTCTGCGACGAGAAGGCGATTCCACTCGACGTGCCTTGGGAAAAACTCCCGAAGCCGCAGCAGAAGCTGCTCCTGCGCGGGGGGATGAAGAGTCGGGTCACCGTCCGGTACAAGAATCGATTCGGTCGAGCGCGTACCTACCAAGCGAAGTTCGAAGGGGTCATCCCGTATCTGCAGCGTCGTCACGAGGAGGCTGAAACCGATAGCCAACGTGACCAGATCGAGGGCTACATGCGGACTGTGCATTGCCCGCATTGTGATGGCGCCCGGCTCAACCCGCTGTCGTTGGCGGTGACCATCGACAACCACACGATCCACGATCTTTGCTCGATGTCGATCGGCGAATCCGCGAAGACACTCAACGGACTCGAGTTGAACGAGCGCGATGCGATCATCGCCGAACAGGTCGTCAAAGAGATCAACGCCCGTATGGGGTTCCTGCTCGATGTGGGCTTGGACTACCTGTCGTTGTCTCGAAACGCAGCAACGCTGGCTGGCGGTGAGGCGCAACGAATTCGTCTGGCGAGCCAGATCGGCAGCGGCTTGGTTGGTGTGCTCTACGTGCTGGACGAACCATCGATCGGGCTTCATCAGCGCGACAACAGGCGCCTGATCGAGACCTTGGTCCGGTTGCGTGATCTCGGTAACACCGTTTTGGTCGTCGAACACGACGAGGAGACGATCGCTGTCGCCGATCATGTGGTCGACATCGGGCCCGGCGCCGGTGAGCATGGCGGCGCGATCGTGCACTCTGGCACCTACAAGTCGTTGCTGAAGAACAAGGAGTCGATGACAGGTCAGTACCTGTCTGGTCGACGATCAATTCCTGTGCCGGAGGTGCGACGCAAGACGAACGACGAGTCGATCTGGATTCGAGGTGCACGGGAGAACAACCTGGCCAACGTCGATGTCGAGGTTCCGCTCGGGGTCTTCGTCGGGATCACCGGCGTATCCGGATCTGGGAAGTCGTCGCTGATCAACCAGATTCTTCTGCCGAGCCTCATGCAGAAGATCTACGGCTCGAAGATGCCGCCGGGTCTCCACAAAAAAGTCGAGGGGACCGAGTACATCGACAAGGTGATCGCGATCGACCAGTCACCGATCGGAAGAACGCCGCGCTCGAACCCAGCGACGTACACGGGTGTGTTCGACCATGTCCGAAAACTCTTTGCGCAGACCACTGAAGCAAAGGTCCGGGGTTACCTTCCAGGACGGTTCTCCTTCAACGTCAAGGGCGGCCGTTGCGAGGCCTGTGCCGGTGACGGCACGATCAAGATCGAGATGCATTTCCTACCGGATGTATATGTGCCGTGTGAGGTCTGCAAAGGCAAGCGTTACAACCGCGACACGCTCGACATCTTGTTCAAGGGACGCAACATTGCCGAAGTCCTGAACATGCCGATCGAGGAGGCTCATGGCTTCTTCGAGAACCAGCCGCCGATTGCTCGCCACCTCCAAACGCTCGTCGATGTTGGTCTCGGGTATGTTCGTCTCGGCCAGCCCGCTCCGACGTTGTCCGGGGGCGAGGCACAACGTGTCAAACTGGCATCCGAACTAGCCAAACGTTCGACCGGCCACACGATGTACATCCTCGATGAGCCGACGACGGGCCTACATTTCGAGGACATCAGGCGTCTCTTGACCGTGCTCAGTCGACTCGTCGATCAAGGGAACTCGGTGCTGGTGATCGAACACAACCTCGACGTCATCAAGACTGCAGATCATCTGATCGACCTCGGACCCGAGGGCGGTACCGGCGGAGGTCGGGTCGTTGCCGAGGGAACGCCGGAGTATCTCGCGACGATCCCAGAAAGCCACACCGGGCGCTTCTTGGCGAAGATGTTGCCGCTGCCCTCGTATTAACTCGGTCAAGGATCGCCTCCGTCCGCCGATTGGAGGTGATGATCGCTGCGAATCACACCGATGTGTCATCGGCGCGAACACGCCGATTGGTGGTCGTCGCTGGCACCGTTGCGTGTGGCCCAGTGAGTGCGTCGTGACCCAGTGGGGTTCTCCTCCCCAGAGGAGCTCGACAGCAGCGGGCGTCGACTGGACTCGGATCACGATGGTGCTCGCGATGGCATCATTCGCCAGTGTCGTACTGACGATGTTGACGTCTGTCGTGTTCGACGGAACGACAGGAGTCGACTTCGGGGTATTTCGACTTGGTGGCGAGTTGGCAAGCGGTGGCGACTGGTCGTCGCTCTACGATGGCGCAACGTTCTCCGAGCGGTTTCAGACAGAGCTCTTCCCCGGCCTTGCCGAAGACGGAACACTGAACACCTTCATCAGCACGCCGACCTTTGCGCTTGCAATGCAGCCGCTGCACTGGTTGCCGTTCTCTCCCGCCCTTCTTCTATGGAGCCTGCTCTCGGTGTGCTTCGCCATCATCTCGGTGCGGTCCCTCGGACTTCGCTACCCGTGGGCGGTTGCATTGCTGTTGAGCCCAGCAATGATCGTGAACCTGGCGATTGGGCAGAGCGCTGCACTGTTTCTGGCGTTGGCGGTCGTCGTGCATTTGTCGGTCCGGCTCGAGTGGTCGTTCCGGGCGGGTCTCGCGCTCGGGCTGCTATTCGTCCTCAAGCCGCCGTTGGCCGTCGGCTATGGGTTGTGGTGGCTGGTCTCGCCGACGAGGTCGCGCCGCCGGCTTGCTGGAGCCATCGCCGGTGTCGTCATCGGACTGGCGCCAACGCTGGCTTCGGGTGGCGCAGCGTGGGCTGCGTTTGCCGATGCGATGCGGTCTCGTGTCGCAATCGAGAGTTCATGGCAACTCAATGGCCTCTCGCTTCCCGAGGCGATCAAGCTGTTGAACCCGCAGTCGGCGACATGGGTGACGCTCGGATCGTGGGGAGTCAGCCTGGTGGTGGGCGCACTGCTGATTCTCGCCGCAAAACGTCGTTGGCCTGGAGACGATGAACTCCTGTCCGCTGCAGCAATCGTGGTCACGGTGCTGGTCTCGCCACATCTCGCCGTCTATGACCCCGCGCTGCTGATCATCCCACTCGCGGTCGCGCATGATCGGGGCCTGGCGACCGAGCGAATTTGGCTCCTCGCCGCAATACATGGAGCGACTCTGGCGTTTGGTCGATTCCTCTTTGATGCTCAGTTCGACGTGGTTGGACGGGGATTGTCCGTCGAGTTCATCGGATTCGTCGCCTCGATACTTCTCGTGTTGCGGTGGGAGGTCGACGACGTAGGTCGATCTCTGTTGGAAGTTCCGGCTCTGGACGTCGAGAGTCTGCCGGAGGCTGCCTGAGTCAGTCGCGGTA
Organism: uncultured Acidimicrobiales bacterium; assembly: GCA_905479685.1. Classification (GTDB taxonomy): domain Bacteria; phylum Actinomycetota; class Acidimicrobiia; order Acidimicrobiales; family SHLQ01; genus SHLQ01. The sequence continues at coordinate 4,746 of CAJQNJ010000177.1, read as the reverse complement.
TTGACGAATCCGTGAGCCGTCGATCGTGAGCGCGATGACCTGATCATCTGCAAGAAGCCGTTCGTCGACGGCTGCGAGCGCGTCGCTCGCGAGGTCGTCGTCCAACCCACTGGCAAACCGTGCGGCGAGTGTGCCCCAGCCGTTCTGCACGGAAACGGTGACTGCGCCGATCAGGTTCTCGTCAGCCCAAACGCCCCAGCTACGGCGACTCGCGTCAGCAAGTGGGTACGGCTCTGGTAGGTGCCCGATCGGTTCGTTGAGTCCGTCGAGGGAAGCAGCGACGTTGTCGCGCGCGACCCGGAGTCGAACCGCGCCCGAATGGGCTTCGGGCTTGTCGTAGGCGAGCAGATCACTCCACTTGGCGTTGAGATCACCGCCACTTTTGTTGAGGATCTCGTCGAGATGATGCAGCGACTCGGGGCCGCTCACCCTCCAGTCATGATCTTCGTAGTCGCCCGCAGCGACTGCCGCTTGAAGGTTGTAGTTCGCGGGGCGCCGCTGAACGAATGTTGTGACTCCGGCGCGCTCGGCCAGAGTTGTGGCCTGCTCTGCTGCGTCAAGCAGTGCATCGGATCGAATGACCTCGACGTCGAGGCCTCGAGGATGGGTGCGCAGCAGTGTGTTCGATGTGTAGTCGGCACCCGTCTCGAGGTGGGTGGCGATCACTTCTCGGACCAGGTGATGATCGATGAAGGGGGAGTCCGCTGTGACGCGGACAAGGTGTTCGGCGGGGTAGTCGGCGATGACTTCGACGAATCGCGCAAGCATGTCATCCGACGGCCCTCGAACGGTCGCGGCCTCATTGTTTCGTGCGATCGCTTCGATGTCCTGATCGGTCGGCAGATCCGAGATCGCGACGACCACAGGGCCATCGTCGAAGCCAGAAAGGCGACGGAGGGCCACGTCAAGGACGCTCGACCCGCCAAAGGGGGATAGTTGACGGTCGCGACGATCAGAACCGTCATGACCTGCTTGCACAACGAGCAGAATGCTCATGATAAATGCCTCCTGGAACCGCCCAAAGCCCCAAGTACGAGCGTCACGTTAGCCGGTTATGTTGGTCGTGTGGTTGAGCGTCCCCCAACTGGCACGATCCCCGATGCGCCAGGTTCGTACCAGTTCCGTGACAGGGACGGTCGAATCATCTATGTCGGCAAGGCAAAGAGCCTTCGAAGTCGGCTGAGCAACTACTTCCAGCAGAACCTGCCCATGCGCACCGCACAGATGGTCAAGACCGCTGATTCGGTCGAATGGATTCAAGTCGCCAATGAGCTCGAGGCGCTGATGCTCGAGTACTCGCTCATCAAACAACATCGGCCACGGTTCAACATCCGGTTGGTCGACGACAAGAGTTACCCGTTTCTCGCGGTCACCGAGTCAGATGAGTGGCCGCGGGCGATGGTCATGCGAGGCAAGAAGCGCAAGGGGGTTCGGTACTACGGCCCGTTCGGGCATGCGTACGCGATTCGCGAGACGCTCGACTTGCTCTTGCGGACGTTTCCGATTCGGACGTGTTCGGACAACAAGCTCGAGCGACATCAGAAGCTGGGCCGTCCGTGCCTGCTCTTTCACATCGAAAAGTGTTCCGGGCCTTGCGTGGGTGAAATTACACCTGATGAATATTCCAAGTTGGTTGCCGACCTCGTGTCATTTCTCGATGGCGAGACCGATGAGGTGATCGCCGAACTCGAGGAACGAATGGCGGTTGCCGCCGATGCCTATGAGTTCGAGTTGGCTGCTCGATTGCGAGATCAGCTCGGCTCGGTGAACAAAGCGATCGAGAAACAGCAGATGGTGGGGGCCCGTAGCGACGACTACGACGTCATCGGGGTTCATGGCGATGAGCTCGAGTCAGCCGTGCAGGTCTTCTTTGTGCGCCGTGGTCGAGTCGTTGGGCGGCGTGGATTCGTCATCGACCGGGTCGAAGACCTCACCGAGGAGGAGCTCACCGACAAGATTCTGGAAGGTCTCTACTCTGAGGAACCGGCGGTTGGGTACCCGAAGCAGGTTCTCGTACCGGTGGAGAGCAGCGACCCCGAGTTGTACTCAGCGTGGATGGGTGAACTTCGGGGGTCGCAGGTGAGCGTGCGCGTTCCCCAGCGAGGCGACAAACGAGCGTTGCTCGAAACGGTTACCCGTAATGCGCAGGAGTCGTTCACGAGGCATCGGCTGAAGCGTTCCTCTGATCACAACAGTCGAGCACGCGCACTCAACGAGTTGCAGGAGTACCTCGGGCTCGAGAACGCTCCGCTTCGTATCGAGTGCTACGACATGAGCCACATCCAAGGAACCGACTACGTGGGTTCGATGGTGGTCGTCGAGGATGGGCTTCCGAAGAAGTCGGATTATCGACGGTTCAAGATCAAAACCGTCGATGGGAACAACGATTTCGCGGCTATGGCAGAGGTATTGGAGCGTCGGCTCACCAACTACTTGACCGATCGGGAGCGTCCAGTGGAAGAGCGTGGCAGGTTTGCGTACCCCCCCAATCTGATCGTGGTCGATGGCGGTAAGGGGCAACTGTCGGCGTCCGTCGAAGTGTTGGCGTCTCTTGGCCTCGAGAACGAGATTCCGATCGTGTCTCTCGCAAAACAATTCGAAGAGGTGTACGTGCCGGGGCGATCTGCCCCGATTCGGATTCCGCGCCAGTCCGAAGCGCTCTATCTTCTCCAGCGGATTCGAGACGAGTCACATCGCTTCGCCATCACCTATCACCGCCAGCTTCGGGGCAAACGAATGACCGTTTCTGCGCTGGACGGCATCCCGGGGCTTGGTCCAACCCGCAAAACCCGGCTCTTGAAGGAGTTCGGCAGTGTGAAGGCCGTGAAGCAGGCGACGGAAGACCAGCTGGTGGGGCTGCCCTGGCTCCCGAACCAGGTGGCCAGCAGCGTGTGGGCACATTTGCACTCGGCATGAGCGTTCTGTCGCTTCGTGGGGTTCTGTTGTCAAGGACCGTCGAATGCTGAGGAGTCCGGCTTCATTGCTGCGTGCGTGCCCGGTAGCATCATCGACGATGATGAGCAGCCTGCCGGAGACGGCGCGATGAGCGACAACTGGGTAGGCCCCGGCTGGTGGATGGCCAGCGACGGCAACTGGTACCCGCCTCGTACGCCGATGGCTGCCGACCACTCGCAGCCCCTTCACCACGACCGAACGACGAGCGCTCCTTCGGATGCGTCGATGTCCGATGTTTCGCGTGGCGTCACCGGTGCTGAGTCCATCGATTCCAGACCTGCCACCCGGTGGAGCCGCCGCACTCCAGACGGCCAACCCGTCGAGGGAGCGAGCGCTCTGTCCGATGCCGAACAGCGGTCGCATCGGGCCGCGACTCGTGCAGAGCGTGCAGCGGCGGTTGCGCGGTCAGAACCGGTGTCCATCAAACGGCCCGAGGAAGACGAGGCTGACCAACCGGAGTTGAACAACGGGTCGCGCGGCTTCGAGCCGCTTGCGTCACGCCCCGTCGATTCGGAGCCCGAAGTCGACGCAGCCGATGTCGAGGCGAGCGCTGTCATCGAGCTCGAGTCACCGATCGATCTCCGAGATCCGATCGATGTTGGCTCGAGCGCCCAAACCGATCCCGTGGCTTCGGCGGTCGTGTCAGACACCGTCGCTGGAGATCTCCCGGTGCCACCAAGGCTGGACCAAGGATCGACTCCAGGTTTGCCAGAACGCCCAGCGCTGTCCTTTCCCGCGCCGATCGAGGCTTCGGATCCCGAGAGCCGGTCGAGCGGGACGGTGTCGGCCGCCGGGATGGTCGACAGAGGCGAGGGTGGGGCGGACGAGGCCGAGGGTGCCATCTCGGAGCTGGTCGATTCCGATCAAGTCGACGTTGGGCCCGCGTCCGATGATCGCCCATTTCCCACAACGCAGGAGATACCACTTCAGCACGCGGTGCTCCCGGCGCTCGTCGAACGCGAAACGCAGTCTCGAAGCCGCAACGGCCCTGTGCTGTTGGCGCTCGCCGCTGCGCTTGCTGTCACCTGTGGTGTCCTCGGCGCGCTCTTGCTGCAAGAACGATCAGAGGTCTCCGACCTGCGCAGCGAGCTCGAGCAAGCGACAACCGCGAACGAGGCAGCGGTGGCCGGACTCGGGGACGTGTCGGAGCTGAACGACGAGGTGCGAACGCTCACGTTGCAGAACGAGCAACTTCAGGCCCAGCTGAACGACATGAGCGCGCTCGTTCTCGAACTTCCTGAAGGGCGCGTGACCGAGATCGTCGTGCCCTTCACTCCCGTCTTTGCCGATGAGGAAAATGGCCGTTTCATCGCCATGAGCTCTGAAGGTGAGTACGTGGTCTGGGCCGAGGGAGCCGATGGTGTGATCACCGACTCGGGTCAGGTGAGTGGAAGTCCGACCGGGCTCTTTGCTGCGGCTCGCAAAGCCTGGATCAGCACCGACGCCGACAAGATCGACATCGTGTCACTGACCAATGAGGAGGGCCTCCCAAGCGTTGATTTCGGGCCGGCCGTGTTCTTGGCCCCCGAAGAACGCGCCTACTGGACCTATGACCAGAGCGGCGGCGCCGTAGTTCGTCTACGTAAGGGTGACGGCGGTATCACCGCTACGGTCCCGGTCCCGGTCCCCGTTGTCGACCTCACGATCGGCGCCGGATCGGTGTGGGCCCTCGGCGAGAATGGCCGTGTCTATCGAATCAATACGGCGGACTTCACCGTGCAGGCGATCGATGCTGGCGTCGATCTCATCAGCATCACCGCCGGCCCAGATGCCTTGTGGACCCTCTCGGCA
>CAJQNJ010000176.1 GCA_905479685.1 uncultured Acidimicrobiales bacterium | reverse complement strand
AGAGCCCGCACCGAATACATGCGGTCTCGTCGAGCAACAGGGCCGTTGCATCGGTCGTGATGTCAGACACCTCGGCTGCAGGCACCAACGAAATCACGTCGACGGGACACACGTCCGAGCACAACCCGCACAGTACGCATGAGTGCACGTCGAGCATGATGTTTGCAAAACAACGAAGGCACCTGTTCGCCTCGCAGCGAGCTTGTTCCGCGGTAAATCCCAGTTCGACCTCGGCAAGTCCCGTTCGTCGCCCGGTCTCGAGCATCGGCACGTCAACCCGAGGCTGCCGGTCGTACTCGTCCTCGAGTCGATGAAATCTCTTGAGCTCCACCATCTGCCCGACGGATGCATCAGCGGCGCTCCCTCCGAACGAACGATCGATGTCGGCGGCTGCCCGGCGACCGTCTGCGATTGCGTCAATGAGCGTACGCGGGCCCTTCGCAGCATCGCCTCCGGACCAGACATCGGGCATCGAGGTCGCCCCGGTGTCATCGATGATCTGGATCGTGCGACGAGGACTGATGTCAGGACTATTCTCCCCCAGCGAATCGAGATCGATTGCCTGGCCGATTGCCAAGATGATGGTGTCAGCGGCGACGTGGGCGGTGTCGCCTTCGTCAAAAACAGGGGCGAAACGGCCATCCTCGTCGAACACTGATACGACGCCAACGGTGTCGACACCCGTCGCTCTGCCATCCAACACCGTTATGCGGCGCGGTCCGCGTCGCGGAAGGAGTGAGATGCCTTCGTGCTCGGCCTCTTCGACTTCGAAGTCATGGGCAGGCATCTCGTCGCGCGATTCGAGCGACATGATCGTGATCTCTTTTGCGCCTGCTCGAGCCGCAGTTCGGGCCACATCGAACGCTTCGATCATGGAACTCCGGTCATCGCTTTCAGGTGGGTCGGCGTCGTTGCGTGCATCGCCATAGTCCGCGGCACGCAAGGCTGTGCGAGCCGCGTCCATCGCGACATCACCACCGCCGATGACGAGCACCCGTTCGCCGATCTCGACCTCGTACCCCCGGTTCATGTTGATGAGGAACTCGATTGCCTTGAGCACCCCGTCGCCCTCGGAGCCTTCGATGTCGAGTCCGCGACCAAGCGTGGCTCCGATACCGAGAAAGACAGCGTCGTGTCGATCACGAAGATCATCGAGTGTGATGTCGCCGCCCAAACGTGTCTCGTATTCGACGTTGACACCCAGGTCGAGGATCGCATCGATGTCTGAGGCAAGCACACCGCGGTCAAGTCGGTACTCAGGAATTCCAAGCCACATCGCTCCACCGAGCTTGTCGGTGGCCTCATAGACCGTCACTTGATATCCGAGGCGTCGCAGGTCGTGGGCACATGCCATGCCTGCGGGCCCGCCACCGACGATCCCGATGTGTTCGGAGCGCTCAACGATCGGATTTGCGGCCACATGGTCGAGCATCAGATCGTGGTCTGACTCGCTGCCGTATTGCTCGGTCAAGAACCGCTTGAGGGCACGAATCGCGATAGGACGATCGAGTTCACCGCGCCGACACGCGTCTTCACACGGGGCAGCGCACACTCGACCACACACCGAGGCGAACGGATTGGGAAGGCGTGCTGTGAGGTACGCCTTCTCGTCGTCACCGTCGGCGATCGCCGCCACATACAGCCCTGCGTTGGTGTTGACCGGGCATGCAGCGAGGCACGGAATGTTCGTGTCGTAGTACTCGAGCGGCTCGAGGCTCATACGCGCGACCTCCGGTGGGCGTACCAGAGCGACCAGAGCACGACAACCATGCCCAGTAGCCAGAGCGACACACCAATGAGGTCTTGCGCAAAACGGCTGAGGGAGGTGACGGTGCTGTTCTTCACCGCCCAATCGGGAATGATGACCGTCAGAATGATCGCACCGCTCACGATCACAGCAGCCTTGAGGCATGCATCGAGCCATGGCGTGTTGAGGCGATCGTTCTCGCTCAGCACCCGTGGCGCCAACACCAGACCAATCAATCCAGCCGTCATTGCGAACGCCAAGACGTACGTCATGTTGGTGAGCGGTGGGAGCTCGGTTCCGGCTACAGGCCCCACAGCAGCGACGTCGCTCGCCGGTGGCGCAACGAAGTCGTTCTGAATGAAAGCGATCACCGCCGAGGTGTCGTCATCGGAAAGCGTCGAGAACGAAGGCATCACACCGTCGTAGGTGACCCCGTTCACGATGATCTCTCCCTGTCTGCCATTGGTGATCACCGATTCGACATATGCCGCGTCGTCGACATTGTCATTGTCGATCAACGGTGGAAACTGGCCCTCCAGGCCAACACCACCAGCTTGATGACAGGATGCGCAGATCTGTGCATACACCGTCGCGCCCACACGGAGCTGTTCGTCCCGAGCCTCGTCGCCAGCAATGGGTTCGTCGACTGTCTCCTCGCCTGTTTGCCCGCCGGCAGCTGCCTCATCGGTTTCGGACTCCAGGGCGTGGGCAGGTCCGCCGAACAGCGCAACGCCGAACAGCGTCACACCGATCACGAAGTGGCTCATGCGCCGAGCGTGCAGGAGCAGGTTGCCAGCGGAGGCGCTCGCGTCGGGTGAAGGCACGCTTGGCAAGTTAGAGACGCAGATCTTTCCTCAGTAGGGACCAACGTCCCTTGGCGTGCGAACAACGCTCGGCTTGAGTGGGTCCGTGCGAGAAGAAGGGCTGAGTCGATGACAGGCAGTCAAGAACCGAACGGTGATCAACCCGTCGACTCACGAGCAATACAGGTTGAACCCGAGGCAGAGGAAGAACACTTCCGACCCAACGGCACGATCTTCATCCTGATCTTGTTCGTGGCAGCGTTGATCTTGTTGTGGCTCTCGGTGTACGTGATCCTTCTCAGCCGAGGTGTGACCGTATGAGCAGCGGAGAGGACGGGGCTCCCGACCAGCTCGTTGAACACCTTTCCATGGGCATCGACCCATATGAGAAGAACTGGATGCGGGCCTCGATCATCCTGCTCGTCATCTTCTTTGCGACGGTGACGGTCGCTGGATTCTCCATGGGCATCCAGGTCGTCGGCGCCGATGCCGAGGTGGATCCTCGGATCGTGACCGACAGTGGCCCCTGGGCCGAACCGGGCGTGCGAATGATCCGTCCGGGCGAATATGAGGCGTACGTCATCGCCCAAACCTGGGCCTTCGTGCCTCGCGAGATCGTGATCCCGGTCAACTCCGAGATCACGATCCATGTCACCAGCCCAGATCTACAACATGGTTTCAAAGTCACCGACACCAACATCAACATGATGGTGGTCCCCGGCCAGGTCTCGACGGTCACCTACACGTTCGATGAAATCGGTGAGTTCCCATATATCTGTCACGAATACTGCGGCCGTGGGCACGTAACGATGGCAGGAGTGGTCAAAGTCGTGTCCAGCGTGGGAGAGGAAGGAACACCATGAGCGTCGTCGACCGACCACCCTCCAGCTCTGAATACGAACCGAGGTTTGCCGGTGGCTACGACCTGACGAGACCCGAGAAGCGTTTTGTCGGCCAGCATCTCTTCGTTGCCATCGTCGCGCTCATGATCGGCAGCCTCATGGGGCCGCTCCAATCGTTCCAATTCTCCGGCGTCGACCTGTATCCATATCTCGACCCAATCATCAAGTCGTACTATCAGGGGCTCACCCTCCACGGCGTTTTGAACGCGTTGATCTGGACCACGTTCTTCATCGTTGGTTTCACCGCCTTCACCACGATGAAGGGACTCGGTCGCTCCTTGAGCCACCCTCGCCTCAACCAGTTTGGCTTCTGGACCATGGTCGTCGGTCTCGTGATGACTGCCATTCCCATTCTCACGAACTCAGCGACCGTTCTGTACACGTTCTACCCTCCGCTCAAAGCCAGCTGGGCCTTCTACCTGGGTCTCACCCTGGTCGTCGTGGGATCCTGGATCGAGGGTTGGGGCTTCTTCCTGACGCTCCGTGCCTGGCGTAAGGACAACCGCGGCGTGCGGTCACCGTTCATAGCGTTGGGTGGAATCATCAACGCAGCGATGTGGCAAATAGCCACACTTGGGGTCGCCGTGGAGATCCTGACCATGCTCCTGCCATGGTCGCTCGGGCTCATAGACAACACCGATCCCGAACTTGCCCGAACCTACTTCTGGTTCACTGGTCATCCCCTTGTGTACTTCTGGCTCCTGCCGGCCTACGTGTCCTGGTATGGCATGTTGCCCAAGCAGGTGGGCGGCAAGCTCTTCAGCGATTCGCTCGCCCGGCTCGCGTTCTGGATGTTCCTGATCGTCTCGGTACCGGTCGGGTTCCATCACCAGTTCACCGACCCGGGAGTGCCCCAGACCTGGAAGTGGATCCACGCGCTGCTGACGTACTCGGTCTTCTTCCCGTCCATGATCACGGCCTTCACAGTGATCGCCTCTCTGGAATATGGCGCTCGCAAGAACGGTGGAACCGGTCTGATCGGTTGGATCCGAGCCCTCCCCTGGCTCGATCCTTCGGTTGCCGCCCAGCTTCTTGCCGCCATCCTCTTCATGTTCGGCGGCATCGGCGGTCTGACAAACGCGTCGTACAGCCTGAACCTCGTCATTCACAACACCGCCTGGGTTCCGGGCCACTTCCATCTCACCGTCGCCAGTGCCGTCACGTTGTCCTTCATGGGCATCAGCTACTGGCTCGTCCCCTACCTGAGCGGACGACAGCTCTGGAGCCCGAAGACTGCGCTCGTACAAGCGTGGACGTGGTTCGTCGGGATGATCATCTTCTCGAACGCTATGCACGTTCTCGGCCTCTTGGGCGCACCTCGACGGACCCCGCTCGGCGACGCCACCTACGTACCCGAGGAGTGGAACGGGCACCTCCTTCGGGTCTCGATCGGCGGTGGCATCCTCCTGGTCTCTGTCATCATGTACGGCGTCGTCATGGTCAAGACGATGCGGACCGAACGTGTCGCTGCGGAGCTGGTGCCGACGGTTCCGATCGCAGAACCAATTCGCAGCGCTCAGCTCACGCCCGTCTGGCTCGACACCTTCAAGCCATGGTTGATCGCAGCAGCGCTGCTGTTGCTCATTGCATATGGACCGCAGCTGGTCGATCAAATCTGGAACATGAATCTCAATGCCCCGGGACCTGATTCCACACCGTGGTAGACGGAGAACCGCCGGGTCTGAGCCGGGATCTCCAGCAGACGAGGCTCGAGGCGACCATTCGCGCCGCAGATGGGCTGACTGGATTCATCGAACGACCGATCAGGAGGCTCTCGGGCTCGCCCCGGTTCAATCCACTGCCCCACGCTGGAACGATCAGCGTGTTCTTGCTCGGCGTGGTCATCGTCAGCGGGCTCTACATCACGTTGTTCTTCTCCTTTGGTTACGCGGCCTCATACGACGCCGTTGCTTCGATGGAGGGTCATGCCATTCAACGGATCGTGCGAGCCGTGCATCGGTACTCATCTGCGGCGCTCGTGCTCACGACCGTCGTGCATGGGTGGAGGATCTTCACATCGCAACGCTTCACCAGCCCCCGGAGACGCTGGCGATGGGCCACTGGCGTTGCGTCACTGAGTCTGGTCTGGCTGGCAGGAGTGACGGGATACTGGCTGGTCTGGGACCGGCGCGCCGCTGCCCTTTCAGAGGTTTCTGCACAGCTGTTCGGCAACTTCGGTCCCGCGCGGGGCTTCGTTGTTCGGAATCTCCTGGGGTTGTCCCCGGGCTCTGGTTCGGGGATATTGCTCGCGCTGTGGTTCGTGCACCTTGGCCTCACTGCGGTCATTGGTTGGTTCATGATTCGCCATCTCCGACGGTCTCGTCAACCGTGGTTGCCGCCCGCTCATTGGATCATGCTCATGGGTGGCGCGTTGCTCGCTGTGTCGGTAGTGATACCGCTTGGGATGCTCGGCCCGGCACGACCAGATCAGCTCGTGACCGACATGCCGCTCGACCCCTTCGTGTTGTTCTTGCTCCCGCCGCTTCTCTCTTCGGCGCGCTGGCTCACCATGGCTGTCACGGTGACAGGCGTAGCCCTCGCTGTCGTTCTGCCGTGGCTCGTTCGCCGATCGGATCCAGCGACTGTCGTGATCGACGAACATGCATGCACCGGGTGCGAGATCTGCGTCCACGACTGCCCCTACGAAGCGCTCACCATGGGTCAGTCGTCAGATGAACACGCACACATAGCCGTTCTCGACGCGAGCCAGTGCGTTTCATGTGGGATCTGTCTTGGGTCGTGTGCCTTCGACGCAATCGAACTCCCCGGATGGACGTCATCGGCCCAAGACGTAGCAGGACGTGACGTCAAAGTGATCTGCAGTCGCCACGAGCACTCGTTGCCGGCACAGCCCGATGAGCTCGCTGTATGGGTCAACTGTGCTGGTATGTTCGCTCCCAATGCCGTGCGCGGTTTCACAGAGCGAGGTGCGACCAGCGTGGAACTGATCGGCTGCGCTCCATCAGACTGCCGGTACGGCATCGGAAATACGCTGGCAAGCGAGCGACTTGCGGGAGAACGCGTCCCGCACCCGCCCCGTCGGTATGCACGCGATGTGTCCACCTCGTGGGTGAGCCCCAACGAGGTCGCTCGTCGTAGCTCATCGGCTGATGACGACGATGAAGACACCACGCCGAATCGTTCCCAGCTGACCGCTCCCGGACTGCTCGTGCTGTTGTCGCTTCTCGTCGTCGTGGCGGCCACGCGAACGCCGTTTCGGACTGAGTCCGAGGTTGCTGCGATTCGCGTCGTTGTCGATCACCTCTCGGGAGCCGAGGTTGTCGAACTCGGGATTTCATCGCCAGAGATCGATGCTGTTGCTCTTATCGTGGATGGGCAACGCCGCGACACGCAGAGCATAGGCGGGGCGGATGATCACAGCATCGGCTTCACCGACTGGGCGATCTCCCCCGGACCACATCGGATCGATGTTCGACTCGTGGATTCAAGCGGAGATCGTCAGGCATTGTTCTCCGAAGATGTAGTACTCGATGCTCGCGAGCGGCTCATCATCACTGCTACCGACGTTCCACCTGACCCGAGCCGCGAAGATGGCCGCCGCGTCTTCAATTCGCGATCGGCAGGGTGCGCGGTGTGTCACTCGGTCCACGAAGGACGAGACGGTGTTGGCCCCAGCCTCTACGGGCTCGCTGATCGTGCGGGCTCGACCGTGCCGGGATTGTCAACCGAGCAGTACGTGCGGCAATCGATTCTCCTGCCCGATCAGCACATCGTCGATGGATGGCCGAGCGGCCAGATGTTGCCGATCTATCGCGAACGACTGACCGAGGAAGATCTGAACGCGCTCATCACGTACCTCGAGACCTTGACAGCGGAGACAGGCTGATGCTGCGCCTCAGAATCCTCCACACGATCGCTGCGTTCTTGCTCGTCGTAGCGCTCGCGAGTTGTTCGGCGCCAGGCTCGAGGGCTCCTGCCCCGACGACCAACGATGGCTCCGAGCTGTTCTCGGCAAAGGCGCTGGGAAGCAGTCCCGGGTGTGTCACCTGCCATTCACTCACACCCGACTATGTCCTCGTCGGCCCCTCACTGGCTGGGGTCGCCGCCCGTGCTGACGGACGGGTGGCCGGTATGGACGCCGCGGAATATCTCGAACGGTCCATCGTTGATCCGACCGACCACATCGTCGATACCTTCGAGGGTCCCAAGATGCCCGATAACTATGGCGAGATCTTGTCAGCCGATCAGATCGACTCGATCGTGGCATACCTTCTGGAGTCGACATGACGACTGAAGGCTTTGATCGACATGGTCACCATTCAGGGCGCAGGGACGATCTCCTCGGTCCCGACGAGTTCGAACCCGTCGACCGACTTGGTACCGATGAGGCGTCCGTCGGACTCGATGACGTAGACGGCCGTCCCGCTACCGGTGCCCCCTCCCGAGGACACAGCGGACCAATCGACCATGAACTCATTGCCGCTACGCGTTCCGGCACCGCGATGGATCCCGCCCGTCACGATCCATTCGACGTCGTAGCGGGAGCTATTGCTGGTCTCACTGATGATGACGGTGCCCGAGTACTCGACGTCGAGCGGGTCGACACCGTTGACGGTGTAGGTGCCAGCGAAACCGGTGCGAGCGCCATCAGCGGGGAGGTCGCCGGGCAACGCGCAGGTGTAGAGCATCAGTCCAAAGGCTCCGATTCCTACGATCCACAGGACCAGCTTTCGAACGTCCACGTGGCGGAGTCTATGGATCCGCGCAACGAGATGGAGGGGACAGAGTTTGTGATCCCCAGATGGTTGAAGGGACTGGCCGCTCTGTTCACCACGATCATCGTGGCTGCGATCGCCTTCGCTGTCTTCGAACCAATCCAGGTTCTGCCGCGGTTGCGGTTGGCGCCCGGGTATTCGCTCGACGACCAGGCTGGGTCGAGTTTCACGAGCGAAACCGTTCGCGGCTCAGTGACGCTGTACACCTTCGCCTCGCTCGGCTGCGACAACGAGTGCGAACAGCAGGAGGAGACGATGCAGGTCGTACAAGAGCGAGTGGCGAACGAAATCGATCTGGGTGACACAGATTTTCGACTCGTGACCATCGTCCTCGACGGAGACCCCTCTGTGCAGCAGCTCGCTGCAACAGCGCGACGCGTTGGAGCCGACGGTATGACCTGGACCGTTGTCGGAGGCGAAGCAGGCGAACTGCAAACCGTCGTGGGTTCTGGCTTCGGAAGATTCTTCGAGGTTGATCCCGAAGATTCCAGCGTGCGGTTCGACCCTGGCTTCGTTCTTGTCGACGGTGCTGGAGTCATCCGTGGCGACTACCGCTATCAAACGCTGGCCGACGACGCCGACAAACTCGTGCGGCACGTCGGCGTTCTCGCCTCCGAGCTGAAATACGCCAATGGTTCGGCCGCTGTCGCCTACGAAGCAGCTCACCTGTTCCTCTGTTATCCGTGAAACGAGCACCTATGAAACGTCTCAACGTGAAACGTATCCTCGTCGCCGGAGGTCTCGTGGCCGTCCTGTTGTTCGGAGCAGGACGACTCGTTGCCAGCGCTGTCACGCCACATCTCTACACCGGCACGGTCCTGCAGGATTCGTCGCCGGCACCCACGCTCGACGGCCTGGCGTTCTCGGACGGGACACCAGCCGATCTGACTGCGTTTGACGATGAGCTCGTGCTTCTCTACTTCGGCTACACCAACTGCCCCGATGTTTGCCCGACAGCGCTCGCGGGCGCGGCAACGGCAGTTCGTCAACTCGATGCAGATGAGCGAGAACGAGTGAATCTCGTGATGATCACGGTAGACCCCGCGCGAGACACGCAGCCCGAGCTACAGCGGTACGTCGAGTTCTTCGATCCGAGCTTCCGCAGCCTCAGTGGTTCGAGTGAAGACATCGACCGAGCGGCCTCGCAATATGGCGTCTTCTACGAGATCGGCGAGGGAACGCCCGAGAGTGGCTACCTCGTCGATCACACGGCGACGATGCTTGCCATCGATGGTGGCGGGTCTCTTCGCGTCGTCTGGTCCCCCACAGTCACCGCAAACCAACTTCACGACGACATCAAGGAGCTACTGAAACAATGATGCAATTCCTACGCCCAACACTCGTGGTAATCGGGTTGGCCTTTCTGGCATCCTGTGCGTCCGACGAACCGGTGACCACCAGCGACATGTGGGCTCGCCCAACGGCCCCAGATGCCACGAACGCAGCGTTCTACGGCACCATCACCAACAACAGCGACCAAGACATCACGCTCGAGGCGGGCTATTCGAAGGTGTGTGATGAGATCGAAATCCATAACTCCACGCTCGAAGACGAAATCATCTCGATGGGACCCGCTGATCCTGCCGAAACCCAACTCTCGCCAGGCGAATCCATGGACCTCGAACCGATGGGCCTCCATGTCATGTGTCTCGGTGTGACCGAGCCCCTCGTCGAGGGTTCGACCATCACACTCGAGCTGACATTCGACGAAACTGGCGCGCTGGTGACCGACGTGGCGATTGAGCAGCGTTAGCGGCCGCCTGCCGTATCTCGTTCGATCGCTTCGACGATCATCTTCTTGGCCTCTGCCACATCCCCCCAGTGCCCGATTCGTACCCACTTCTCAGGTTCGAGATCCTTGTAGTGCGCGAAGAAGTGTTGGATCTGATCGGTGGTGATCTGCGGGAGGTCGGTGTGATTCGAGACGCCCGAGTATCTCTTCGAGACGTGGTCCGATGGCACGGCGAGCACCTTTTCATCGAGGCCGGCGTCGTCCTCCATCACGAGGACCCCGATCGGGCGACAGTTGATCACCGCACCAGGCACGATCACGCGTGTGTTGCAGACCAGGACGTCGATTGGGTCACCATCCTCGGAAAGTGTGTGCGGCACGAAGCCATAGTTCCCGGGGTAGCGCATGGGCGTGTAGAGGAACCGGTCGACGAACAACGTGCCCGACAACTTGTCGAGTTCGTACTTGATCGGCTCGCCTCCAACCGGCACCTCGATGATGACGTTGATGTCATCAGGCGGATTCTGGCCGATCGGTATCGCGTCAATTCTCACAGCTTCTCCTCTAGCCCACTACCATCCCCGCTCATCGTGTCGGCCCACAGGCTTCCCAGATGAGGGGACCAACGTACCCGAGGTGCGATGATCGTTACGTGAATCGTCGATACATCGGGTGGAGCTTCGTAGCGGTACAACTCATCCTGCTCGTTGCCCTCATCGCACTGCCCGAGCGCGCAGATTGGTCCGACGCACCCTGGCTCACCGGTCTCGCATGGATGATCGGCGCAGGCGGCGGGGTCGTCCTCTTGGTCGCTGCTCGCGGCCTCGGGTCGTCGCTGACGCCCACCCCTGTACCGACCGAGCACGGTCACTTGACCACGACGGGTTTGTATCGGCTCGTTCGGCACCCGATCTACACAGGTGTGCTCATGATCGTCATTGGAATGGTCATCGGGTCTTCGAGCGTCGCCGCACTGCTGCTCGGGCTGGTCATTGTCGGATTCTTCAGCGTGAAGGCCCGGTGGGAAGAAGCCCAGCTTCGGGTGCGCTATCCAGAATACGACGCATACGCGAGCACCGTTCCACGGTTCGTTCCGTCGCCATTTCGACGGCCATAGAACCCCGGACGGTGTGTGTCTCAGCCGTCAGCCATCTCGAGGTCGATCATCAGATCGTAGGCGATTGCTTCGAGGTCGGTCTCGAGTCTGTCGACGTCAAAGCCTGCCGGTAACTCGAGGATCGCATCCGCACGGAACAGATGACCGCCCTGAGGTGCCGGAACGATCTCTGTCTCGATCTGGTCGATGCTGATGTGATGCCGAGCAAGGACGCGTGCGACCTGATGAACGATGCCTGGATGGTCCTGACCCACCAAATGAAGCTCGAGACGATGTCCATTCGATGGTTCCAGGGCGGTGTCGGCTCGGTGGGCGGTGATATGGAGAAGTCCAGTGGCTTCGATCTGATCGAGCGTCGCAATCAATCCATCGGCCTCGATGTCAGACACCGTTGCTTCCACCACCCCGGCAAATTTCCCCGCCAGCTCTGCCATGTGGCTGCGAACCCAGTTGCCATGGTGCTGTGCGATTGCGCCGCTCAAGCGGTCGACGAGACCAGCCTTGTCGTCCCCCAGAACGGTGATGATAATCGTCGTCATCACCTGACAGTACCGCCCTTGTGGGGCTCACGACGTTGCTTCCCGAGCCGATAGGCACAAATGCACCGTTCGATTGTCCAAGTCATGCAAGTTCGAATGTCCGATCTCCACATTGGCGACATCGTGAACAAGAACCACGTGGACGCCCGTGGGTGGTTCGAGGTGATCGAACTGCAGGACCTGCCGAATGGCGGCGTGGCCGTCCACGCAGCATCGGAGAAGGACAGCATCAACGGTGCCCCCTACGACATCGTAGGTGTGCAACTGTGCACGGCCGTCGAGATACCGAGCCAAGTCAAAGCGGCCTGAACCCGGTTTTGTCTGCAATTCCGGCAGACTCACCCACGATGATTCACGAGCGAACTGCAGGTCGGGTCCTCATCGTCGCACACGACCGTTCGACGCTTCTCATTCTTGGCCACGATCCCCATGAGCCAGATCGTGGACGTTTCTATTGGA
This sequence comes from uncultured Acidimicrobiales bacterium, assembly GCA_905479685.1. Classification (GTDB taxonomy): domain Bacteria; phylum Actinomycetota; class Acidimicrobiia; order Acidimicrobiales; family SHLQ01; genus SHLQ01. Next base: position 707 of record CAJQNJ010000176.1, on the reverse strand, counting down.
CCCCTGGTGGGGGCATAGACGGCGGCGAGTCCCTCGTTGAAGGCACCCGTCGAGAACTCGAAGAGGAGATCGGCTTGTCCGTCGATGACCTTGGTCCCGTCGTACTCGAACGGGTCGCCGAGTTCGACTTCGGTGGCCGCCGAATCCGTCAAACGGAGTCGTTCTTCATCGTTGAGGTTCCAGACACGTTCGAGGCAGCTCCAGACGGCTTGAGTGCACTCGAGCTCGACGCGATCATCGGCTTCGTCTGGCGAACTTCTGCCGAGATGCGCCAGGAGCAGTGGCCGGTGTACCCGAGGTGCCTTCCCGATCTGGTGGACCACTTCGCCGAGGCAGGACGTCCTGCGGTCCCGTGGACCGCCAGTTGATGATCACTGTTGCGTCACGACCCAGCACGTGAGGTCGTTGAACTGCATCGTCTCGAGCTCCACCCATTTCGACGGAGTCGAGCGCCGTTCATGCGCGGCCGACAATGCTGCGTACCGCCAATTCGATCACCACTCGATCTGGCCGTTCTTTGGGCTGACGGTATCTCTCGGCATATCGCCGCACCCCCTCAGCGACTGCGGCATCATCTGAAGTGACCGACGCCGTCCCGCTCAGGGTGAGCCATCGGCCACCGTCTACCGAGCAGATCGCTGCCTGAGCCAAGCCAAGTCGAGACACATGTTTCGCCTTCCACGAGTCCGCCCACGTGATCACGCGAG
>CAJQNJ010000175.1 GCA_905479685.1 uncultured Acidimicrobiales bacterium | reverse complement strand
GGTTGTCACTGGGACTCCTCGGGCGCAGCTTCTGTCGATGCGGCTTTCGGCATGGCAACACCAAGGGGTGAGCTGGCGGCGTGCGACGCCCCGGGGCTCCGGACGATTGCGCCGACGATGCGAACTTCATTGAGCTCATCGCCTGGAATCTCTTCGACGATGGTTCCGCGGGACATGACGAGCACGCGGTCACAGAGACCTGACAGCTCAATCGGGTCACTCGACTTCACGAGCAATGCGGCACCAGAGCCGACCCGATCACGAAGGGACTTGTAGATGTCTATGCGCGAACCAACGTCGACTCCCTGGGTCGGCTCATAGGCGAGGATCACCGAAGGTTCGCGAAGGAACGAACGTGAGACCGATACCTTCTGCTGGTTGCCGCCCGACAAGAACTCAACGGGTTGATCAAGGGATGGGGTGCGGATCTCGAGTTGAGCGATGAGTCCCTTCACCGCAATGGTTTCGGCCCGCCGGCGCAATAGCCCCAGCCTGGTGAAGCGCCGCAGCGACTGGACGGTGGTATTCACCTTCACCCCCAAGACGCCCATCAGCGCTTCGTTTTTTCGATCGCCGGGTAGCAGCATGATGTCGGCGTTCACTGCCTCGCGGGTCGTCACCAGAGTGAGCTCCTTGCCCGAACAGGTGACCTTGCCGGCACGAGGCGGAATCCGGCCGGCGAGCGTGTCGAACAGTTGCGATTGGCCATTGCCCTCGGCGCCAGCGATGCCCACCACTTCGCCGCGAGTCAATGTGAAGCTGACCGGACCAAACGTCTGCCCCTGGAGGCTGTCGATGACGAGCACTTCTTCGGCCCCGTCGGCGACGGGCACTGGAGGGGGAAATGCCGCCTCGAACGGGCGGCCCACGATGAGCTCAACCAGTTCTGGCTCCGACGTGGTCTTCGCATCGAATGTTCCTTGATTCAGGCCGTCGCGCAGAACAGTGATCCGGTCGGCGACCTCGAGAACTTCGGGCAGTCGATGACTCACATACACCACGCCGACACCACGGTTCTTACAGGCCACCACGGTCCGGTGGAGTGCTTCGACCTCCTCAGGGCCCAGTGCGGTGGTCGGCTCGTCGAGCAGTAGCACTACGGGATCGGTCACCAGAGCCTTCGCGACCTCGAACAACTGGCGTTCGGCCAGCGTGAGAGCCCCCACCGGTGCATCCGGGAAGAGTTCGAAGTCGAGATCGAATTCACCGAGGACCCGCCGAGCCCACTTCTTTCGCTGGTAGTAGGGAGGGCGCCCTTCCCGGGCGGCGTTGTACAGGTTGTTCTTGACCGGCTCTGCTCCGACAGCCGAGCCGTCTTGGTAGGCCATGGCCAAGCCGAGTTTCCGCGACAGCGCGGGCGAATCGCGGGGCAAACGCTTGCCCCCGATTCGGACCGCGCCGCGCTGTGGTTTCACAAAACCAGACGCAACTCCGAGGAGAGTCGATTTTCCCGAACCGTTTTCGCCCACGAGAGCGTGAATCTCACCCGGGCGACACTCGAAGTCGACGGCGCTCAGGGCGCGGACGGCCCCGAACTGTCGGGACACGCCATCCATCTCGAGTGCTAGTTCGTTCATCATCGACTCCCCTCAGGAGTTCGGTCTCTTTGGAGTGCGCTCGGTCAGCCGGCGAACATCGCCGCGAGCACTTCGCTGGGCACGAGCGAGGTGCCCGATACAACGGGGTTCACTCGGTTCGGGTCGCAGTCGTCCTCGGTGACCTGACGCATCGCATGAGGAACGATGATTTCTCCGGGGACCTCAGCGCCCTGGAGTGTGAGCATCGACGCGGTTACCGACACGCGGGACTGGAAGTTGCCCCCGGCTGAGTACCAGATGTTGTATGTCGGCTCAGCGCGCTCGGCCCAGTCGCAGAACAGGGTCTGCTCGTCGGTTCGCATCGCCAGCGTCAGGTTTTCGACAGGGATGTTCAGCTCGTCGTAGGCCTGCAGCGCCGTGAACATTCCGTCGGAATACTCATAGGTCCAACCTCTGATCTCGGGATTGGTGGTGAGCAAGCCGCGGGCCGCGTCGAGGGCGAAGGTGTTGACCCAATAGGTGTCACCGGTTGTCGAGTCGGAATTCGCCGGCGGGTTCACGAGTTCACCCTCGAGGGTCTCCACAGCACAACGCTGCCAACCAAGTGTCAGCGCATTGCCGGGCGATCCGCCGAGCATCGCAACCTGGCCGTCCCCAACTTCGGCGTTCAAGATCCCAGCTTGGCTTTCGCCCAAGGCACACAGGTCTTCACCGACCACGGCGGTGTAGTCCTCGCCCGGGGTGAGTGCACCCTCCTGGCCTGGAAGTCCGACGTAGCCGGCAGAGAACGAGATGTAGGGAATACCTGCTGCCTCGGCCTCCGAAACCGCACTTGCCAGAGCAATGCCTACGTCGGGATAGCCAACGATGAAGTCGACATCGTTCTGGATGAGGAATCTGATGTCATTGGCATGGACCTCGGGATCTGCATCGAAGTTGGCTGCCGTTGACACGATGGACCCGATCTCTGGGTACGTGAGCGCTTGCAGGATGGCTTCCATATGGCTCACCGAACGCCAGACGTTGACCGTGTCGCCGCCGCCATCGGCCCAGCCGAACACGAGCTCGCCGCCGGTTCCGGTGTCACAGCGCTGGTTGCTCCAGCACTCCAATGCCTTGTCGATCGTGGCTTGGTCGAGGTCCTGATCGGCTCTGGCAATGGCAGACAGCACAATGTTCCAGCTGCCCTCATCTGATGGTTCCACGTCGCCGAGAGCTTTCGCCACAAGCGCTGGGTCAGCTGCCGATGGATCCTCGCCGAACTCACTCAGCTCTCCGCTGGGTGTTTCACTTGGCTCATCACTTGGCTCATCACTTGGCTCATCTTCGGGCTCGTCACTCGGCTCATCTTCGGGTGCTTCGGAGTCGCCGCTGTCGTCTGTCGAGCTGTCCTCGGGTGCTGCGGTTGTTGTATCCGCATCAGCATCAGAACTCGAGTCGGAACCGCACGCTGCGGCTGTGATTGCAAGAATTGCGATGAACGCAATACTCCTGAATATTTTCATAACGTCCTCTCTCCGTGGCCACAAGGGTCGCGTTTGTTGTTTGGATTCTTTGGACTGATGGTTCTTTCTCGCTTAGCTGTCAACCATGCGAACTGGCGTCCTCTAACGAGTCGTCATTTCGGTCTGGTTTCGTGCGGTCGGGCTTTCGCCGCTCGCGCAACACCTGTTCAACGCCCTTGATGATTCGATCTCCAGAGATCAGCATTCCGCCGATGATCACAAGACCGAAGACCAAGAACTGAAGCGACGTTGCCAGACCCAGCGCAAGCATCATCTGGTTCAGACCAGTGAGGAATAGCGCGGCGACGAACGTCGAAAACGGGCTGGCCAGGCCTCCCGTCAGGGATGCTCCGCCGATGACCACCGCCGCAATTGGACCAAGGAGGTACGGCGACCCGATATTGACTCCCGGATTGCGCAACAAGCCTGCGAGCGCCACGCCGGCAACCGCGTAAAGCACCGACGCCACCACGTACACCAGAATCTGGTTGGCCACCACCCGGACGCCCATCACGTTTGCCGAAACCGGGTTGGCGCCAACAATCTGAAAGCGGCGACCAACCGAGGTGTAGCGCAGACCGACGACAAAAAACATCGTCACCGCAACGCCAATCCAAAAGATCGGGGAAACCCCAAGGATGCGTGTTGCCGTCCAGTCAGAAAACCCTCGTGGAACTGCGCTCTGCACAGGGAAGGTACGGACGTATCGACTCACGATTCCGACCACGATCTGTCCGGTTGCCAGTGTCACGATCAGCGCGTTGAGTTTCAGGCCACCGATGAGAATCCCGTTGACCAAGCCGATGAGTGCGGCGACCCCAATCGCGGTGAGGATTGATAGCCCGATTCGTCCGTCGGACTGCTGTCCAACACCGGCCATGATCATGGCCGCCAACGTCAAGGTGCCGGGTGTGCTGAGGTCGATTCCTCCGGTCATGATCACCAACATCTGGCCCAGCGCGGTGATCGCGAGTAGGGCGCCGAAGGGGGCAATCGCTGAAAGCGCGACGCCGCTCAGGGTCTCGGGCACCCAGATCGATGACACGATGATGAGGAGAATCATTGCCAGATAAACCGGCATGTATCGCGACGCAACGACGAACTTGGTCAGCGCAGAAGATGGAGATGTGGGGGAGACCGACTTCGCGGTAGCCGTCGTCATGAAACATCAGCTCCTGAGCCGGCAAGATCGCCAGCGGCAGCTGCCAGTCGTCGTTGAGCTGCGGTGGCCAAGTCCATGGCACGCTGCACATCGGCGGTGAGCTCACCGTGTTCGACGACGGCCACGCCATCGACCAATACCCAGTCGACGTTGGAGGTGTCCATACCCCACACGACGGCACCGATCGGGTCGTTGATCGGCGCGATGTTGGGACTATCGGCACGCAAGACCAAGACATCGGCGTGTTTGCCCGGAGTCAACGAACCGGTGATCGTGGGGAGTCCAGCGACCAAGGCTCCGTCGATGGTCGCATAACGCAGGACATCGCGCGTGTTGAGAAGATTCGGGACTGCGCCTTTTCCAGCCAACTTGCTCTCGAACAGCACCGCATGTTGTACCGAGATGGCGGCACGCATCTGCGCAAACGCGTCGCCGGGAGCGAGGCGTTCCTCGCCGATTCCCAAGCCAGGTCGGATACTCCGATCGATGAGCTGTTGCATCGGTGGCGATCCGGCACCGGCGGCCATGTCGCTCGACGGCACGAGCGCCACGCGCGTCGACGACTCTGCGATGGCATCGAAGTCGTCAGCGTTCAGGTGGCAGCAATGCGACAACGTGACGTCGGGCCCGAGTGCACCGCGACGACCGAGCTCGGCCACTTCTCCGCCTGAGGCTGACCGGGTTCCCGCACGAGCGTGGATGCGGCGCCCCGCCGCTCGAATCTTCGTCCAACTGGATACAATCGATTGCATATTCGCCTCGACGACGTCGAGAGAAGCGGAGGCAACGGTGAGGCGATCGGTCGCGTCGGGCTCGGTGTCCGATTGAGTAGTCACCAGGACCGAACGCACCCCGGAGTCAGCGTGGCCAGCCACGGCGGCCTCGAGGTGTCCCGCGGTGCCTGGGATGTCGCACCAGTCCACAACGGTGGTGATGCCCGCCGCGACTGCTCCGAGTAGGCCGGCGAATGTCGCAGCGTAGACATCATCGGGGGTGTAGCTGTCGCCGACCGTTGGGCTGGCGGTTGTGCCCAAGTTGCGTGTGAGCGACTGCCAAACGTGACGATGAGCGTCAACGAATCCCGGCATGACGATTGTGTCGGATGCGTCGATTATTTCAGCGCCGCGCGATCGTAGTGCTGCGCCTACCTCGACGATGAGGCCGTCCTCGATCAAGACGTCGGCGCCGACCATGTTCCCAACAGAACGATCGCTGGACAGCACCGTCCCGCCTTTGACGAGAACCTTGCCTTTCATTGGCTTGATTCCGGGTTCATTTCGCCACCGTGCCTATTCGTTTGCCTCGAGCGCTCAGTCTTCGCAGCAGCAAGACGAAACATAATGCATGACGCTGCCTCTGCCGCAAGTCACGTTTGGGATTTCTTCGAGAGTTCGCCGTTGTTGGTTTGCTGATCGAGGCTCTCCATGGCACTGCCGACAGTCACTCAGCCCGCAGAACACCGGTGGCACAGCTCTCCACAGGCGAGTGGTGGTCGCGAGCCTCATGGTGTGTGTTCGTTGATGATCATGGGCGTCTCTGCCGAACGAAAGGGGTGGGGAGGTCGGCTGACCAACGCGCCACACCTGCCATGCAGTCGGAAGTCGCGAACGGGACACAGATGTGTCCGGGCGTCGCCACTGTCGACGAGGACGTCAGTAGACTGGGTGGCGGTTCTGGAAGACCCGAGGCATCAGTACCTCGAGCCGCAACCATCCGACTGATCCGAGGTATTGATGAAACCCATTCGTCAAATGACCGCGGCATGTCTGGCCTTGTCTCTCGCCTTCGCAATATGGGCTCCTCCGGCCGCAGCCCATACCGGATTCGAGTCATCGGATCCCGCTGACGGATCGGTGACGAGCGGGCCGGTCGATGCGATCACATTGGTGTTCACCGGCGATGCGGAACCAACCGGCGACGGATTCCAACTCCTCGACCCTGACGGTACGGTCCGCGAACCGACCGAGGCGTCTACTGCGGATGGACGGACGTGGGTACTGCTATTCGATCCTCCCATCAGCGGCGGATCGGTCGGTGTGCGTTGGATGGTGAAGGCTCCCGACGCTCACCCCATCGACGGCGCGTTCAGCTTCTCCACCCCTGCAACACCAGTCCCGCCCTTCGAAGAACCACGCGCAGTGGACGCAGCACCGGACACGACGCTTTCGGCCAATGGCCCACTCGACCAAGACGCAGCGGCATCAGTGGCCCCGCAACTCGACGAACCATCGGCCGGAACCGAGCAAGAAGCAGCGTCTGTCGACAGCGAGAGCGTTCCACCTGCCGCGGCGCCAGTGGAGCAGGTACTGGCGCTCGAGGAATTCCTCGACGCCGGCGATGACGTATCCGCAGCACCGGGTCGGGTAGGTGCTGCTGGCCGTTTCATCACCCTTCTCGGAACCCTCGTCGGCATCGGCGGTCTCGTGTTCGCTGCTACTGCGATGCGGGGTCGACGACGCGATGTTCGATACGTGCTGTTCTGGGTTCGCCGGGCTGGGCTCGCAGTGGTTGCTGGCGCACTCATCGAGTTCATAGCGCAGGTTGCGACCGAGGACGTCGGGAACTGGTCAGCACTGTGGTCTCCGTCGGCGGTCGGCGGTGTCATCGCCTCGACATTCGGCATTGCGACCGGACTACGAATTGTCGGAGGCATCGCATTGGTCAGTGGAGCGCGACTCGACACGATCGCGGCTTCCGAGATCAGGGACCCGGTCGTGGCTGTGCGCCAACTTGTGAGGACCGGATCAGCCGGCGCCGATACCGGTGCCGGGTTCTGGGAGATCGACACCGGCCAAGACGGAATGCCTCAACCGAACGAAGATCCGCTGGTGCGGCCCGGTGATCAGGCCTGGCGGGCCGGCCACGATTCGGCTGGTGCAGGCCTCGGTGCTCTTGCGATCCTGGCCGCTCACCTCTTCGACGGTCACACTGTCACCAAGGGAAACCGGCTCCTCACCGGTGCCGTCGACATCATTCACGTGGCCGGAAGCGCCATCTGGGCTGGCGGCGTCCTGATGCTTGCGGCTGTCTTGTGGCATCGACATCGCGAAGGTCGAGAGCTGCGAGCTCGGCAACTCGCCATGCGGTTCTCGGTGGTGGCGACGGCGGCGTTGGTTGCGGTCGGTCTGGCTGGAGTGGTGTTGGCCATCATCGTGCTCGACAGCCCGTCGGAACTGTGGAGCACCGACTGGGGTCGCATCCTCATCGCTAAGACCACCTTCGTCGGGATTGCTGCAGTAGCAGGGGGGTACAACCACAAGGTGCTGATCCCTGCGCTGGACGCAGCCCCAGACGACGCGGATCTTTCGCGCCGGTTACGCAACGTCATCACCGGAGAAGCCGTCGCATTGGTGGCCGTGGCTGTCGCCACGGCCTTGCTCATGGGAGCGGCTTCGTGACCATCGCTGCGCTACAGCATCACTGGCTCGACACCGCTGCCCTGAACTGACCATCGGCCTGCTGCTCGCGATGCTGTGACGAGAGCGTTGGATCGAGGTCGATTTCGATCCGAGAGATGTCGCCGTTGAACGGGAACTCGGTCTCGTATGGGCCAACGGGTGAGCCCGTATCGATCCCGACGTCGAGCGTCTCGCCGCTCATCGAGAACACGAAGGGCACCGTGTGGTCGATTCGGGCGTTCGCCACTTCGGCGCCGTCGATCAGGAGGTGGACGACGCCACCCTTTCCGACTCCGCCACCGTCGTAGTCGAAGGAGATGCCAAGTTCGCAGGACCCCTCGATCATTGGCTCGGTTGCCATGACGGTTGTGAGTTCGTGCCCCATGTAGTTGTACGCGTAGCCAGCCAAACCGTCCGTGACGAACAATGACCAGCCGGCCATGGATCCACCTTGGCAGATGATCACACCTTCCGTCTCCGCGCCGACCGCGGTGATATGAGCGCGTAATTCGAACGATGTGTTCTTGAGGTTCACGGTCGCCATCTCGGGCATACGAACGTTCTCGCGGTACAGCACGTGGTGTGTCTTGCCCTCGAGGAAGCTCGGTCGATTGTGGGGCAGGGCCCGCATCAGGGTTTGATCGCTCAAGGGGTACACGTGGTGGGCTCGGGCTTCCCGGTCGAAGATCTCCTGCATCTCACGGAGCTTGTCGGGGAACCGGTCGGCCAGATCAACGGCTTGGCTGAAGTCGTCCTCGATGTTGTAGAGCTCCCATTTCTCCTCGCCACCGAACGGCAATGCGGCGCTGCGTATCCATGGCACACGGCCGTGGAAGCAACTCGCGATCCAGCCTTCGTGGTAGATCGCCCGGTTCCCGAGGATCTCGAAGTATTGGGTGGTCCGGGTGCTGGGCGCACTGGCGTCGACGAAGCTGTACCGCATGCTGACACCCTCGATCGGCCGTTGTTCAATGCCGTTGACGGCGGTCGGTTCGGCGATCCCGGCAGCGTCGAGGATCGTCGGTGCCAGATCGATCACGTGGTGAAACTGCGGACGCTGTTCGCCTGCGGCATCAATCCCCGCTGGCCACGACATGGCGAGGCCGTTGCGGGTGCCACCGAAGTGGGAGGCGACTTGTTTGGTCCACTGGAACGGTGCGTCCAGCGCCCAGGCCCACGCTGCGTTGAAGTGGTTCTCGCACCGCACCGAACCGAAGTCGTCGATGTGTTCGAGCAGCCATTCGGGGTCTTCGGGAAGGCCGTTCTGCATCGATGGAGCGCTCCACACGCCGTTGAGAGTTCCCTCGGCAGACGCTCCGTTGTCGCCGCTGAGGTAGATGAACAGGGTGTTCTCCCATTCGCCGAGCTGTTCGAGCTCGTCGATCAGGCGGCCGACCTGTGCATCGGTGTGTGCCAGAAAGCCTGCGAAGCATTCCATCAGGCGGGTGGCGACCGGCTTGTATCGATCGTCGTAGTCGTCCCATGCCGGTAGTTGTGGCGGCCGTGTGGTCAGTGCTGTCCCCGGTGGGATCACGCCCATGTCGAGCTGTCGTTGGTGGATCTCTTCGCGGAGCCGATCCCACCCGTCATCGAAGCGACCTCGGAACTTCTCGATCCATTCGGGCCAGACATGATGGGGCGCGTGGCAGGCGCCGGGTGCGAAGTACATGAAGAACGGTTTGTCGGGCGCCGATGTCTTCTGGAGTCGCATCCACTCGATTGCCTTGTCGGCGAGATCCTCGGTGAGGTGGTAGTCGTCGCGATCGTTATGTGGGCTGATTGGTGTCGTCTGGTCGTAGAGGGCAGGTTCCCACTGCGACGCTTCGCCACCGAGGAACCCGTAGAAGCGATCGAATCCGAGCCCGCTGGGCCAACGATCAAAGGGTCCAGCCGGGCTGGTTTCCCACATCGGAGTGACGTGGACCTTCCCGAACACCGAGGTGCCGTACCCATTGAGACGGAGGGTCTCCGCGACTGTCGCGGCGCTGCGAGGCAGAATTCCGTCGTAGCCCGGGAAGCCATAGGCGATCTCGCTGATCCCGCCCATGTGAGCACTGTGGTGATTCCTGCCGGTAAGGAGAGCGGCCCGGGTGGGCGAGCAGAGCGCCGTCGTGTGGAACTGGTCGTACCGCAACCCTTGCGAGGCAACGCGGTCGAGCGCCGGCGTGGGGATCGGACCGCCGAATGTGCCGGGCGCCCCGAAACCGACGTCGTCGAGCATCACGACGACCACATTGGGGGCTCCTCCGGGCGGATAGCTGATCTCAGGTCTCACAGGAGCCGACTCGGTGGCCAGTTCGTTGACCACGCCCTGGAATTCTGGGTCACTCTGCGGGATTGAGTTGGCCTTCATTGTCCCGTGGCGTTGTTCGTATCACATGCGGCCGTCGAGGAGGCGACTGTTGTGTTCAAACGACCGCCTCGCGATCCGTGACTGAGATCGTTGAATACAGAAGTCATTCTGGACGCCTTTCACCATGCTCGAAGTCGATGAATTCTGGCACAGCTAAGGGCCAGCGCTCTGTGGGGCGTAGATGTTGGCGAGCTGAAGACGCGGACCCCTCGAGGCACTGTCGTACGAATCGCTCTTCGGCCAGTTATCGAGCTCGAGACAGGGTCGACCACTCGTGGGACGACCCTGTCCGAGCTAGACGTGTCACGTTGGGCTTGATGTGTCTACAGCGTCCAGGTCGTGATGACCAGCGCCTTGTCACGCCATGCCTGGATGGTTGCGTCGAGCACATCCAGTGGGCTGAACGGCACGACGCCGGGCATGACGTCGTCTTCGCGCATGCCATAGAGCGCGGCCATTGCGAAGCGGCACGCGTAGATCGTGGCGCCCTCGTCCATCAGGGTCTGCAGTTGCCGATTGAAGCCGAGGTTTCCCGGAAATGCTTCTTGGCCGACCGAGGGGAAGCCACGAGTTGCCGACGCCATGAGCACGCCTGGCCCGTACAACACGAATGTGAGGTCGAATCCCTTTCGTTGGAGGCGGGTCGCCGTCAACATGTTGACGAGGCCCACCGACCCTTCGAATGGAACCGTGTGCATGAACACGTAGGCCTTTTCGCCTGGTTCTGCTTGGTGGTCGGGGAAGATCTTCTCCTCGACGTTGACGATGACGTCGCCTTCCTTTGGCGGATCGATGGTCACTCTTGACATGCCGGCTCCTTGTTGCCTGTTTCTTGGTTGATTGGTTGCTTGCCTTGTTGCTTCTCGTCCGCGAGCCTTCCCGATGCCTGGACGGCGGGTCAGATAGCGGGCTTTCGAGACTCGTAGTTGGGCTCGGGCCAGTCCTTGCGATGGCTACCCGGGATTGCCTGAATGGTTCGTTTCCGCACACTCCAGGGCAGGAGGCGATACGTCGGCGCGAAGACCTGACGCCAGAAGCGATCCTTCAGCGACTTGGGAGGACGCGGCCCGTCGATACCGTGCCTCTTTGCAATTCGAGCCTGTGAGTCCTGGAGGAGGTAGTGCTCGGAGTTTGATCGCAGCCAGTGAGAGAACGACATGTCAGCTCTACAGCTTCGAGACGAGGTTCTGGGCGGCTACCGCTATCGGTTCGTTCAATGCGCCGATAGCGGGGGAGTAGACGTTCTCCATCGTTGCGATTTCGTCGACGGTGATGCCGGTTCGAGTCATCATCGACAGGAAGTCAGCTCGTTCCTTGATACCTTCGCCACCCACCATCTGCGCACCGATCAGGCGGCGTGACTCGGGATCGGCGAGCAGCTTCACGGTGATTGGTTTCACCCCTGGGTAGTAGCGGGCCCGGGTGATGCCGTTCGCGGTGCCTGTGACGAAGTCGAGCCCGAGTGCTGAGGCTGTCGTCTCGCCGAACGAGACGCCGCCCAGCATCCACTCGCCCGCAAGCATGCCCCAAGGCACGTAGACCGGGCGGTATTGCCGCTCGCCTCCGCCTGCATTCACGCCGGCGGTCTTGCCCTGTGCGTACGCGTGGCTACCAGACAGTCCCTGCAATGGCACGTTTGAGACACCGTGGGGGATTTCCGTGCAGTCCCCTGCAGCGAAGACATCGGGTGCCGAGGTCTGCATGTGTGAGTCGACGATGATTCCGCCGGTCGATCCGAGCTTGATACCCGCTTCTTCTGCGAGCGGGTTGTTCGGGACTTTGTGCGTGCCGATGATGGCAAGATCGGCTTCGACGTCGCCCTGCTCGGTCTCGACGTGCGTGAGGGAACTCGATCCGCGAAAGGCTGTGACCTTGTTGCCCCATTGCATGTCGACGTTCAACTCTTCCCAGCTCTGACGAACGGGTTCGACGATCTCGGGGTCGGCTACATCGGACATTGGCCAAGGGCCTGGATCGACGAGTGTGACGTCGATGTTGCGATGGCGGAGTGCGGTTGTCATCTCCATCGCGATGAATCCCGACTCAACGATGACCGCCTTCTTCGTCGTGTCGAGGATCTTGTCCCACTCCATGGCGCGTCGGATGTCCTTCACCCGGTAGAGGCCGCCGAGGTCACCGCCGGGTACGCCAGGATCGGCATAGAGCCAGCCGGTCGCGATGATGAGTCGGTCATAGGCGACCGTGCCTTCGCCAGTCACCTGAATCGTCTTCGCGTCGGTGTCGATCGACTCGACGGTCGTCTCGTAGCGCACGTCGATTCCGGACTGGACGTACTGCTCTTTCGTGGCGAGAAAAAGGTTGTCGAAGGACTCGATGTCCTTGCCGTGCACGAACGGGATGCCACACGGGCTGTACGCCACGTCTTCGAACTCGGTGTAGACGACGATCTCAGCGTCAGGACTTGCTCCTTGGGCCGCTCCCGCCGCTCCAATTCCTGCAGCACCCCCACCGACGACGACGATCTTCACTCTTGTCCCCCTGAAATCTGAACCGAAGACATTTCTAATACGAAACGTCTATGTCGGAAACTAAACGCCAGAGAGAAGCTCGTCAACCATGACGGGAAGGAGTCTCAACTATCGCACACGTCGACAACCGGTGATCCCGTGACCACGAGCTCGACGCCCCCGCGAAGCGTGTTGGTGACGTAACACACGCGCTCGGCACCCGAGAGCAGTCGCGGCAGATCTGCGGCGTCGCAGTCGACGAACGCGTTGATGTCGATACGCGAGAAACTAGGGCCATCGTATTGTCCCGTGACGTCGACGCGTATCTCCTGCACGTCCAGTGATCGTTTTCTCGCCGTGTGCGCCAGAGCGAGCGTGAAGCACGACGAGATCGACGCCAAGAGCAGGTCGGTCGGTTGCGGACCCTGGTTTGTTCCGCCGACAACCGACTCAGGCTCGTCGATCTTGAGGTTGAAGTCGCCAGCGCTCACGTCGCAGCGCCACGCTCCTAACCAGACGCCCTGAACCGTCCGCTCAGTTGGCACTAGTGATGATGGTCGTGGTCGTGGTCGTGGTCGTGGCCTGCGGGCCGCGTCAGGTAGTGCGAGGTCAGTGCATCGATCTCGGGGTTGGTGACTGGCGTCTTCTCGACAACCAATGTTTCTAGGGCTGCGAGCCAGCACTCGTAGTAGTGGTACTCCTCGACGGGTCGCTGGAGTTCGTCCCACCGCGCAATGGAGTTGATCAACGCGGCCTGAAAGTCCGACAGCGTGAAGACACCCTGTTCGGTCAGTGCGAGCATCAAGCCGAATGCTCGGCCTTCCCATGGCGCGGCGAAGACCAATTCGCCGTTCGACCTCGGCGGTGCTGCTGGGCCATCGGCGGGGAGTTCACCAAGGAGTGCGGTGGTATCGGTCATCCGGGTGCGCCAACCTGTGCGACCCCGACCATGGCCTCCCGGGTCACGAGAGCGGCGAGCTCATCTTCTGACAGCTCTTCGGTGCCTGCGGGACGCTGAGGCAGGATGAAGTAGCGGTTCTCTGCGCTGGAGTCCCAGACGGTGATGTCGACCGAATCGTCGAGCGCAAGACCCATTTCGTTGAGTACGGTCCGTGGCTCACGCACGATGCGTGATCGATAGGCGGGGTCCTTGTACCAATCAGGCGGTAGCCCGAGAAGTGGCCACGGATAGCACGAACAGAGCGTGCAGACGACGACGTTGTGCATGTCTTCTTGGTTCTCGACCACGACGATGTGCTCGCCCTGTGGACCAGAAAAGCCGAACTCGCCGACTGCAGCGGTTCCGTCGGTGAGCAGCCGCTCTTTGTAGTCTGGATCCGTCCACGCACGCGCAACCACCTTGGCGCCGTTCATGGGTCCAACGTCGTTCACGAAGCGGTTGATCAGTCCGTTGATGGCATCGGCGTTGACCAGGCCTCGTTCGGTGAGAAGTGCTTCGAGCGCCTCGGTTCGTATGGGTGCTGGTGGACGTGCATCTGGCATTGCGGTCATGAGCGGGGCTCCATGTAGCTTTCGAACAAGTCGATGTTGAGGGTTGCTGGTTCGGCTTCGGGACCCCAGAGCTCGGTGGCGTCGAAGGTCACGGTGTACACGTGCTGGGCGTCTTCGCCGGTGAAGTGGGCTGTGGAGTCGGGGAGTACAGCGGCAGGGCGGTGCGCCTTCACCGTGCCGGATCGACCTCGGATGTACGCGGGCATTCGGGTGTGTCCAAGGACATGCATGTCGCGGGCGCGTATCGGGTCGCCGACGTTGAACTTTGGTGCATCGTCGATCTCGCGAAGTGAGCCGCCTCCACCCCGTTCGTATTGTGGTTTGTTCACTTCGGGATCTGCAGGTTCGGGGGTCTCGTTGCCAAGCAGATTGTTTGCACGGGCGTCAACGGCGCCCTCTGCGATGATCCCGCTGTCGACGAGGAGCAGCTCCGCGCATGCCAACCATCGCCCGTAGTAGCCGTCCTGGAGATAGGCCAGAGGGTGAAGCCGTTCGAGGGAATGGCGGAAAGCATCGAGGTTTGTGCCCGACAAGCCTCCCGACATCGCGCCGAGCGCGAAGGCCCGTCCCTCCCACTCCTCGGCGAACACTTTTTCGTTCGGGTCGATACCGACCGACCCCCAACCCTGCTCGCCGCCCATGTCGTGAATACCGTCCACTTGAATCTCGTTTCGTGATGAAGTGACCTTGGCATTCTGATCTGCTCTCCGAACGACTGTCAACTATTGGAGACGGATTGAGTCGGAAAGTGTATGGTTCGGACGTGTGCGAAATCGTCAGCGGGCAGTCCCGAGCAGTGGCCGCAGCCCTGAGAGGCTCCAGTACCCTTGCGATCGATGACGCGCAGAGCCCGAGCCGAGACGTCGATGTCCGCAACGGCCAAGCGCGGGGCTCCGACGCTTGCATGGAAGACCGAAAAGCCCTCGACGATGTCTGAAGTCGAGCTCGATGATGTCGTGAATTCGATTGGCCCAAAACTCCGTGAGCTGCGCGACGTCAACGGTCTTTCGCTGCAGCAACTGTCCGATCGTTCCGATGTCTCGCCAGCGGCGATTCACAAAGTCGAGCAGGGAAACATGGTGCCGACCATCACGACCCTTCTCAAGCTCGCTGCAGCCCTCGACCGACCAGTGTCCTACTTCGTTGACGAAGAAGAGGCAGTTCCTTCTTACGTCGTGGTCACCCGAGCCAAGGAACGCAAGAAGGTCTTCACTTCACACACCGGTATTGACCTTGCTGGAATCTCAGGTCCCTACGGCCAGTATTTCGTCGCGTCGGCAATCGCTGAAGTCGAGCCGGGAGCGACAAGCGGAGACAATCCACTTCGACATCCTGGTGAAGAACTCATCTACCTGTTGTCGGGATCACTCGAAGTTGAAGTCGGTGAGCAAAGGATTCGCCTCAACGCTGGCGACTCCGTGCATTTCCGAACCGATCGAGAGCATCGTTGGGCAAACCCAACGAAGCGGCCGGCCAAAGCCGTGTGGATGGCGCTCCGTCCGGCCTGAACGTCGAGGCCACGCGGCGCGCGTGCTCGTCGCTGCAACGTTATGCCGATCGCCTCAACTCGCCCTCTCGACAAGGCCGCGAGCGCGAGCCACGAGCTCGTCCTCCGCTGTCGCAAATGCTGCGAGCTGAGCGTTGGAATCGTCGATCAAGGCGTCGGCCTGAACGCCGTGTCGTTCCGACATCTCAGCAACGACTGCAGGTGCAGCTCCACCTGCTGCAGTTCGAGTCGCAACGATGTTTCGGGGGTCGAGAACCTCGGCGAGCATCCCCTGGTCGAGAGCGAATCGCTGTCCACACACGTCCTCCGCAACGTCATCGAGGAGCTCTGTCGTGATATCCACGCCACGGAGCCCCTGCTGGCTGGCGGCCCGGACCGTATCTCCAACGACGCGGTATGCAGTCCGGTAATCGATGCCGGTAGCCAACATCACGTACTCGGCAAGATCTGTGGCCTGGCTGAACCCACCCTCGAGTTCTTCCCACATGCGGTCTGCGTTGACCGTCATGGTGCGAACAACCCCGGACATGAGCGCGCTTATCTTCGACGACAATTCCAGGGCCCTGGGTATCTCGCCGTACGCAAAGATGAGGTTGTCGCTACGTGCTGATGGACTCTTCACTACGGCAAGGAATCCGGTGAGTCTTCCGATCAACACCCCTCCTGCGCCGCGAGCGATCGTGAGCGCATAGGGGTTACGTTTCTGCGGCATGAGCACAGATGACCTGGTGTATGGGCCGGCGAGGTCGATGTAGTCGAACTCTTGGCTGGCCCATATCTCCAGGTCCTCGGCGAGCTTCGATTGGTTGGAGATGAGACTCGTACTCGTCGCGAGAATGTCGATGAACGTATCGGTCTGCCACATCGCATC
>CAJQNJ010000174.1 GCA_905479685.1 uncultured Acidimicrobiales bacterium | reverse complement strand
TCGGCACCACTGGTGCAGCGAGACGCCGTCGTTGCCGCCGGTGGGTTCCCGGAAGGGCTACGGATGCTCGAGGACTTTGCGCTGTGGGCCCGGATGATCGCAGCGGGGGGAGTCTTCGTCCCCGTCCATCAGGTCGTGTCGACCTATCGACAGCGACCCGACTCGATGCTGCGAGGCGATGGGCTCGTGGTGATGGCCGATCATGTGCGCGTCATCAACGATTGGGTCGCCAGCGTCGGCGTTTCGATCGCCGACGGCGGGGCGCTCGAAGCGTGGCTCGATGACCGTGATCCACGGCCCTATGGGCGAATGTCCTGGACTGTTCCATCGATCCTCGGGAACTTCGGGGGCGCCCTCGGCGCACGGTCGGTCAGCGCGGAGATCGGCGAGAGCCCGTTGGCTGCCGCAGACGATTTGGGCGACTTCATGACCAACCTCGAGTCCTCTGGACTCGGTGTGTCACCGTCGTTCTGGCGAGCGGCACCGAGAGCTTCTGGTGAGGTTTGCGTCGTGGCGTCGACGCTGGCGCAGACGCTCGAGGCGGTAGCGCTGGTTGACGTGGGTCGCAGCATCGACGTCGAAGTTGCTGTCGTCTCCCCTGAACCAGCGGCGTGGTTCGACAATTGGCCACTCGCTTTGGCAGGGATCGAGCCAGTCGACGCTGATCACGTGCAGGCACGCGAGGACGGCGTCACACTG
Source organism: uncultured Acidimicrobiales bacterium (assembly GCA_905479685.1). GTDB lineage: Bacteria > Actinomycetota > Acidimicrobiia > Acidimicrobiales > SHLQ01 > SHLQ01. The sequence goes on along the minus strand of CAJQNJ010000174.1, from coordinate 44,927 downwards.
GTCGATCTCTCGACGTGGCAGACGACTCCGGACCAATGCGCGCAGCGGATCGTCCACGGCGCAAACCTTCTGTGGCCACGACCTGTTCATGACCCGCCCGCGTGTGTATATGTCGCAAAAGAGCTCGAAGGATACCCAGCGCTCGATGCCTGGCTGTCCACTGCGTTGCATGCTCTGGCCGATCGCGGAGAAGTACCCACGGTCATCGCCGATCCACGTATTCGGTCTTCGCTCGGCGGGTATCGAAGCGAATTGCCGTCGATCGACCGGCTGCGGTCAGCGTCGATGATCGTCGCGCCACGGTGTGACGACCTTGATCTCTTGATGGCATTGGCGCCGATCGTGGTCTTCGATCCGTCCGAACCAAATAGTGATCACGCCAGAACCAGAACACAACTGGAGCGAGCACTTGACGCGCGCTCGAGAGTCGGAATGAAAACGATCGAGCCCGATCTCGCAGCGATGGAGGCGACCCTCAGGCGCGTGATCGCCGAAGCTCGCTAAGAATCAGCGATCTCCGCGATTGCTTTTGCCGCGCGTGTGGCACTCGAGGTGTCCGTCATGTCGATCTGTCTGCGAAAGTAGCCCTCCGCGCGGTTTCGATATCCTCCTCGATTCGCGATCGCCCGCTCCAATGCGTCACGCAGATCATCGATCGAATACACGTGGTCGAATGCATCCGATGGTGATGAGAAGGTAGGAACCAGCTCGCGATGTGGGTTGAAGTAGACGAAGGGGGTGCCGTAGGCGATCGCCTCGAACGGGACCGTGCTGAATCGCGTGACGACGGCCTCGCACACCGGAAGCATCGACGACATCGAACGTTCGGTTCGATGCTGGGCGAGTTCGGCGGGGAGACCACGGTCTGCAGGGTGCTGCGAGATCACTGCGGTGAAACCGAGTTGCGTGATGGCATCGATTGCCGCACGCAGGAAGTCGTCCCGTACGTCGGTGAGGACGCCGTAGGTGAAGTTCGAGTTGACGACGATCTCACCGTTGCGCTCGTTCTCCGCCGGACCGGCCGCCCACGCGGCCTCCATGTTCGCGTTTCCGACCAAGTGAAGGTTCTTCCGATCGAGCGCATCGATGTCGTTTGGACCCTGGACGAGAACATGGTCGGCGGCCAGATACGGGAGGCGAATTCGCCCGGTGTCAACATCGGTGAAGTCCTGCACGCCCTCGACCTTGGCGACCGATGGAACACCGCGTGTCCGAGCGAGGTGGTAGATCTCTCGCGATGGCTCGCCCCAGTCATTCATCGCAACGAAGACGTCGAACACACCGAGGTCGTGTTTGTCGTACCCTGCCGACGCAAGCACCCGCCGGTGGTCTCCGAGGTGGCGATCCACCGATTCGACCAACTGCTCCTGGACGAGAAAGCTGCATTGCCTTCCGAGGGCACCGAGCTCGTTGGCGATCGCACCGAGCTCCTTGCCGTGATATTCGGCGAGCGGCATGAACAACACGCCAAGATCGGAGATGTCTCCTGGCTCGGTGTACGTATCGAAGATGGGAGGGCGAGTCGGCGTTGGGGGTTCGGGGCGCGCCTCTTCTGTCCTGGCTGACTCGGTCGGCGGTGTGGGCGGCACTGGCCGGAAGATGCGCTTGGCCTTGCGTCCCACTCGTTTCAGTATCTCCGTCGGAATCATTTTCGTCACTCTGTCGACAACCGAATCGTTGCTCCACCGTCGAGCACCAGCATCTGGCCGGTCGTGTACTTCGATTGATCGTTGTCCGCGAGATGGAGAATGCTTGGCGCTATGTCCTCAGCGGAGGCGACGAAGCCGAGCGGAGTTCGTTCTGCCATGATCATGAGATTTCCTTTGGAACCCTCGGGATGCGGTCGACGATCGAGCCCATCTCGAAGCATCTTGGTGTCGATCGCTCCGGGCAGGACTGCGTTACAGCGAATCCCATCGGCGGCCAGTTCCAGAGCTGCAGACCGAGTCAACGCGACCAGCGCTCCCTTGGAGATGGCGTAGACCGCGACGTTCATCGAGGTCGCGATGGCGTGCACGGAGCTGACGTTCACGACTGCACCGCGAACAGCGGCGAGCAGTGGATGTGCACCCCGGATGCATTGGAACGCGGATCGAACATTGGTGTTGATGACCAATTCCCAGTCGGCGTCTTCGGTGTCGACGATTGGTTTGTTGATCTGGATCGCTGCGTTGTTCACCAGCGCATGGAGACCGCTCATGTCGGCGTTCAACCGAGTGAAGAGATCCGCGATCTCTTGGGACTGTGAAACGTCGACCAATTCGAATCTGTCTATGTCGAGGGGTTCGATTGGTTCAGCATGATCTGCGCCGATGACGTTCCATCCCGCCGTCTTGAACGCTGCCGCGGATGCGCGACCGATTCCTCCACACACTCCGGTGATGAGCACCCAACGCTGGGTCATGAGATCCACTTTCGGCAGAGGTTCCGGGCGAGATGTTAAGCCACGGACGCCCTCCTTGGGGGCAGGTTGATCAGTTGGTCATCAGCCGAGCTGCGGAAAGTGTTCGACCGCTTCGGAGATCAAGGGCGAATCGCCGCGCTGGCGATCGGACAGCTCGGGATCGAGGAGCACCTCGGCGACGACACGGACCCGTTGTTCAGATGGCAGGTTGGGGAGGCGAGTAGATGCGTCGAGGAGATCGCCGACGCTCATGGTGGGTGACGTATTCGCGGCGATGCCATTGAGTTCCTCCAGGGCGAGATGCGCCGGCGTGACGTGCATTTGAAAGTTCTGGGGAAGTGTCTGGTGGTCAACGTCGGGTCGCACGGTCTGCAAAATCCGCGGCTCGATCGTGGCGCCCAACCGAATCTGGGCTCGGACGGCTTCCCCCAATTCGATCTCGGCGATTCGGTGCGTTTCGGACGTTCCCGGCACTTCAGTCCGTGCAGCTGGAGTGGGTCGTCTGAATTCCGTTGTGTTGTCCGACGTGTACGGAGTTCGGAGCGCATGTTGTGATTGCGACAGGAGGGAGGGGTTCGAAGATCGGTGGATGAAATGACACGTGTCGGCCACGACTCGGTGTCTGCCACCGCGTCGGAGAACCTCCTCGTTCCAACTCCAATCCTCGAACCCGAACCCAGACGCGAGATCGTTGCGTGGGTACGGAATGTCCTCGATGGTCGACCGTCGAACGAACGACAGCGCAGTCCATTGATTGTGCAATCGAAACCGAGCCCATGAGAACGATGCGTCAGATGAGTCGACGTGATGCAGTAGAGAATGATGATCGCCGAAGATGATGTTGACGGCAGGGTGCCAGACGTCGTGCTGCGATTCGCCGCCGCTTTCTAATACAGCGGTGTGTGCAGCAGTGAGCCAATATTCGCCCCAGAGGTCATCGGCATCGAGAAACGCAATCCACTCGCTGTCGCCGCAGGTGGCGACTGCTCTGTTTCGAGCCGCTCCGAGGTCGCCCACATCCACATGAACGACGCGCGCTCCTCGTGACGTCCAACGATCGGCGACCCTCGTCGTCGAATCATCTGATCGATCGAGAACGAGTAAGAGCTCGGCGTTGATCCCATGTGCTCTTGCGTGTTCCACCGAACGCCATGCGCTGATCATCGATGGAAGCGCTGCGCTACCTTCTCGATGCAGATTGACGGCGGCGGTCACATCGATCGACATTGAACAGACCGTAGGTCAGAACGCGCCCAGTCCGTCGATCAGATTCTTGATCGCTTGCTCGTGGGTACGGTGACAGGCCTCGTAGGTGTTGCTCGCGTTGTGCGATCCGAGGATGCAGTTCGGTGCGTGACGGATGCGTTCATCGACCAGTGGCTCTTCCTCGAACACGTCGAGCGCCGCACCAGCGAGATGTCCGGCCTCGAGCGCATCAGCGACAGCCGAACCGACGACGATCGGGCCGCGACCGACGTTGATCAACCAGGAACCCTGACGCATCCCGTTGATGAACGTGGCGTCGACCATTCCGCGGGTAGCCGAGTTGAGGGGAGCGGTGATCATCAGTACATCAACGTCGCTCGAAAGTTCTGCTGCATCGCCGATGATCACGCCATGCTCGTTGGCCCATTCGGCTGCCTCAGGAGAAGGGTCGGACCCCGAAACGGTCACGCCGAGTGCCCTGAGCTTCATCACCAATGTCCTACCGATGTCGCCGAGACCGAGCACCGTCGCGTTGAGCGAGCCGATCGATCGACCGACCGGCTTGGGCCAGCCGCCCGCCCGAACCTGGCGGTCTACGTCGAGCGTTCCACGGACAAGCGCGAAGAGATACGCGAGACCCTGCTCAGCGACCTCGTTGCCGAACATGCCCGGAGTATTCGTCACCGTGACGCCACGCTCCGCTGCCTTCGGGAGATCGATGCCGTCGAGGCCGATGCCCCATTTGGAGATCATTCGAAGGTCCGGTAGCCGGGCCATGACCTCATCGGTGAACTGGTCATCGCCTGCAACGACTCCGACGACCCCGTCCATCGCCTCCACGAGTGGGTCCCCGGCGAGCTCTTGACCCGGGACGTCGCACACGACGAGCTCGAGACCCGCATCTTCGAAATGTTGCCGGTATCGGTCGATGTCTCGGATCAGGTGTGTGCATGTCACCGCAGCTTTCATGTTCAGCTCCTCGCCTGATCGGGGTTCTTGACCTTCCACATCGCCTCAGCAAGAAGGAAGTCGGGCTCCTCATCGATGTCGAGTGATCCGGTCGGATCGGTCTCGATCATCCGCGGATTCGAACCAATCCGTGAACCGGTCGACAAGATCAGCTCGCGGCTGAACACGAATGCGCACGAGTTCTCGATGTAGAGCGGCGGGAGATCCTGAGTCCTCAGCAACTCGGTTGGGTCATGGTTGACGGGTTTGGCGTCCTCGCTCCACAAGCGCTGCTGGAGACGTGTGACCGTGAAGACCGAATCGCAGTCCTCGTCCAGGAATGTGCGGATCGCCTTCTCGATCGCTTCGATCTCGAGCAACGGGTTCGTCGAGTGTGTTTGCACGATCACATCTGCGTCCGTGAACTGGAGGTCGTGTTCGATGATTCGGTTCATCGGAATCTCACCATCACGAAGATCTTCCGGACGCTCGATGACGATCACCTCGGGGAAGAACTCCGCGCATTGCTCCGCGATCGTAGGACTGTCTGTATCGATGATCAGCTCATCGATCAGGTCGCACGAAAGCAAGGTTCGAACGATGTGATGGAACAAGGGTGCGTCCCCGAACATCCGATAGTTCTTGCCAGGAACACGTTCGCTCGAGTGACGCATCGGAACGAGCGCTGCAATTCGGGTCATCATTCCTCTTGGGGTCGGTGAGAGAGGGCGAGGCCAATGTAGTTGGCGGTGAGTCGATGCCAACGAATCGTTCTACACGTCTATGGCGTCATGCATCGCCGCTACGCGAATAGTGTCTGCGACATGGCTTCTCCGACGACGTCCATCGTCATCCGTGCGCTCAACGAAGCCGAACACCTCGACGCGCTGTTCGACTCGATTGAACGCCAGACCCAACAACCCGACGAGGTGGTCCTCGTCGACAGCGGATCCACCGACAGAACAGTCGCCATCGCCGAGTCGCGTGGGGCCCAGATCGTGCACATCCCGCCGGGTGATTTCACCTTTGGTAGAGCCCTGAACTGGGGGTGCGAGGCCGCGAAGGGAGACGTGCTCATCTTTGTGTCGGCACACGTCTACGCACTCGACGACACCTGGTTGGTCGAGCTCGTCGGGCCGTTCTCAGATGGACTCGTCGGACTGAGCTATGGGGGCCAGACCGGTGACCACCGGAGCAACTTTGCCGAGATCCAACTGCTCAAACGGTGGTTCCCCGATGATGGCGGGACCACCGATCAGAAGAACCCATTCTGCAACAACGCGAATTGTGCCGTCCGTCGTTCGTTGTGGGAGTCGACCCCCTATGACGAATCGCTCTCCGGTCTCGAAGACATGGCGTTTGCACGCAACATTCGTGCCGACGGGCATCGGATCGCCTACGTACCGAGCGCGCGAATCGCCCATGTGCATGAAGAGGTGGCCCGCCAAACCTTCAACCGGTACCGACGTGAGGCGATCGCGTACCGAAACATCTTCGGCGCGCAGAAGATGAGTATGTCGAGTGCGACCGGACTTGCGTTGGCGAGCATCACGTCTGACGTCCGGGCTGCATTACGCGCCCGACGGTTCGGGGCGATTCCTTCAGCGGCTTCCTTTCGGGTAGCGCAGTTCGCGGGTGCGTGGGCTGGGCACCGTGACGACCCCTCGGAGTCAAAGCAGATCGTGCGCAGGATGTACTACCCGCGTGGCTGACACGGTGAAGCTGTTCGTCTATGGCACGTTGCGTAGGCCCGCAGGCGGACCAGCGGCGGACACGCACTACCACCAACAGATCGCCGAGTCCGTGCTGTCGGCCGAACCAGCGCATCTGGACAACGCTTCACTTCACGACTTCGGCCCCTATCCGGGCGTCGCGAGAGGTAACGGTTCGGTGATCGGTGAAGTTTTCGAGTTGCTCGTCGATGCGCTGGATGAAGCCGATCGGATCGAAGGCCACCCGAACTTCTACGCTCGACGACTCGAGACCGTCCGGCTCGCATCCGGGGCGCCCGTCGATGCGTGGGTGTACTGGGCGCCCATTACTCAGACGAGCGAGGCTCCGAGGATCGAGTCTGGCGACTGGTTCGATCGGCCATCGGTGGCAAGTGGACCGTTACAGGTCCCTGATGATCCCGATCTTCGTGCCGCGATATCGCGGCTCGCCGCTGAACCCTGTTCGTGGTTGTCGACCGTCCGAGCCGATACACGACCTCACGCGGTTCCGATGTGGCATGTCGTGCATGGCAATCGCATCTACCTGGTGACTCCGAATTCGTCACAGAAGTTGGCGAACATTCGATCGAATCCAAATGTTGTCCTCGCCATCCCTGACCCGCTCGATGTGGTCATCGTCGACGGGTGGGCGATGGAAACGCCGGCATCTCTCGACGTTGTCCGGGGTCTCTTCGTGTCCAAGTACGAGTGGGACCCGGCGAACGAACGAGCGGGAACCCATGAGGTGATCGAGATCACGCCGCATCGGGTCCGATGTTGGAACGGCCAGAATGATGTGACGAGCTGGGAGTTGTAAACCTGACGGGAGTTGGCGGACCTCTGGCGTCCATCGCCGGATCCCGAACAGGGGAGCGGTGGCTCCACTGCGCCGCTACGCGAGTTGATCGATCGACTTCACCGAGATGCTGATCAGTGGCTTCGCAGCTCGATAACCTCTAGTCGACACGGGGCACCGGTCTGTGTCGTCAACTCGACCGAACGAGGCACACGAATCAATGAGCGATGCATCCAAGATCATCTACACCTGGACCGATGAAGCACCCGCACTTGCGACCTTGTCACTGCTCCCAATCGTGCAGTCCTTCACGTCACTGGCGGGAATCGAGGTCGACACGGCCGACATCTCACTTGCTGGCCGCCTTCTCGCTTCGTTCCCTGATCGACTTCCCGCCGACCAACAGGTTCCCGACTACCTGACGCAACTCGGCGAGCTCGCAAAGACCCCTGAAGCCAACATCATCAAGCTTCCCAACATCAGCGCTTCGGTGCCACAGATGAAGGCCGCGATAGAAGAGTTGCAGGCGAAGGGATTCGATATTCCGGATTACCCCGATGAGCCATCGAATGATGCCGAGGCCGATGCCAAGGCACGGTACGACAAGGTGAAGGGTTCAGCTGTGAACCCTGTTCTCCGTGAGGGCAACTCGGACCGTCGGGCGCCGGGTGCGGTCAAGAAGTACGCACAGAAGAATCCCCACTCGATGGGAGCGTGGTCGAGCACGTCGAAGTCACACGTCTCCACGATGGCCGATGGTGATTTCGCATCGAACGAGGTGTCATCGACCATGGATGCAGATGGGACGCTGCGCATCGAACACGTTGGGCTCGATGGTCAGGTCACGGTCCTGAAGGAGTCGGTTCCCGTACTGGCCGGCGAAGTCGTAGACACGACCTTCATGAGCGCTGCGGCCCTCCGTGCGTTCTTGACCGAACAGCTGACCGACGCGAAGGCGAAGGATGTCCTGTTCTCCGTTCACGTGAAGGCAACGATGATGAAGGTGTCCGACCCCATCATCTTCGGCCACGCCGTGCGCGCATTCTTCGCGAACGTGTTCGAGAACCACGGCGACGTCCTCGCCGAGGCGGGCGTGAATCCCAACAACGGATTCGGAAACCTCCTCGGTGCACTCGACGGACTTCCCGACGCGACCCGTGCTGCCATCGAGGCCGACATCGCGGCGGCGTTCGAGAACGGACCGAGTCTTGCCATGGTCAACTCGGACAAGGGAATCACGAACCTGCACGTTCCGAGTGATGTGATCGTCGACGCGTCCATGCCTGCGATGATCCGCACCTCTGGGCAGATGTGGAACGCTGCGGGCGAACAACAGGACACCAAGGCGGTCATTCCGGAAAGCAGCTACGCCGATCTATACGAAGAGACGATCGCGTTTCACAAGGAACACGGCGCGTTCGATCCAACGACCATGGGCACCGTACCGAATGTCGGACTGATGGCGCAGAAGGCCGAAGAGTATGGCTCGCACGACAAGACCTTCGAGATCGAGTCCGAAGGTGTCGTCCGGGTGGTCTCGAACGACGGGTCAGTGGTTTCGGAACACAACGTTGGTGTCGGAGACATCTGGCGAATGTGCCAGGCCAAGGATGCGCCAATTCGCGATTGGGTGAAGCTCGGTGTGAAGCGGGCCCGCGCGACAGGCTGGCCGACGATCTTTTGGCTCGATCAGAATCGCGCACATGACGCCGAGCTGATCAAGAAGGTGCATGCGTACCTGCCCGAGCACGACACCGAGGGACTTGATATCCAGATCATGAACGTCGCTCAAGCGACCCGGTTCTCACTCGAGCGTGTGAAGGCCGGGGAAAGCACTGTCTCGGTCACCGGCAACGTCCTTCGCGATTACCTCACCGACCTGTTCCCGATTCTCGAGGTCGGCACGAGTGCGAAGATGTTGTCGATTGTCCCGCTCATGGATGGCGGTGGAATGTTCGAGACAGGGGCGGGTGGCTCTGCGCCCAAGCACGTCCAACAGTTCGAAGCCGAGAACCATCTCAGATGGGATTCGCTCGGCGAGTTCCTTGCGCTGGCGGCTTCGCTCGACTTCCTCTCGGAGGCAACCGGGAATGCCACAGCGAAGATTCTTGGAGATGCCCTTGATCTGGCGACCGAGAAACTACTCGACAATGGAAAGTCCCCATCGCGCAAAGTCCACGAACTCGACAATCGTGGAAGCCACTTCTATCTCGCGCTCTACTGGGCTCAGGCAGTCGCTGCACAATCCGATGATCTCGGTCTGGCTGAAGTGTTCAGTTCTGTGGCCGAGTCGCTCGGGAACGCTGAGCAAGACATCGTGTCCGAGCTCATTGGCGTCCAGGGACGCCCGGTTGACATCAACGGATACTACGAGCCAGATATCGACAAGGCGACGGCTGAGATGCGCCCGAGCGCAACATTCAACGCCATCATCGACGCCATCTGATCCATACATCAATCGGATCTGTGCAGTGGGAGCGGCCATATCGGCATCTCAACCTGCACAGAACCGTGTTGTGGAGTTGCGGTCAGGTCTCGTCGATCTCGGTCTTCTGCGGCGTTGCTTCTCGCAGGTCGATGACCGCAGGCGCATCGAGCTCGGTCAGATCGATCATGTCCTTGTTCGCATCAGCGGCGTCTTGTTCGATTCGCCGCTGCCGCCCGTACCACTCTCGGCCGAGCATCGAGCCGAGGCTCAAGGCAAATGGTGCCGAGAGGATTGCCCCGACGGCGAACCAGGTCGCGCGACTCGGTACGAGCGGGCTGGCCGTCACTCCGTCGTCGACGGTCCACTCCCGCAGTTCGAGAACCCAACTGTTGGGGCGACCCACATCGACGGCCTCGATCGACGGCCCGTTTCGAACGAGCCAGTACGTGGCCAAGCCAGCTGCGAGGACCGAGAGCACTTCGAAGATCTCTTCACCATCGGGAATTGCCCAGCGCGCAAACGGGCCGAGGCGATCGCGGTCGTGAAGTCGGCGTGTCCACAGGAAACCCATCAGCGCGACGAATGGGCCGAGCACCGTGATGCCGGTCAACAACCAACTCGCGCCCGAGCCGAGCACACAGGTCTCGCCGTCGCACACGAACGTTTCATCGCCCGATCGGACGTGTACTTGCCAGGTGAGGACGGTGGCAACGACGCCCGTGATCGGAAGCGCCATGGCAAGAAATGGCAGTCGATTCTTCGTCGAGGTGGTCATGGTCCTGGGTGTCAGCTCGCAGTGCGGTTGGCTTCCAGTATCTCACGTCGGCCGCATCGAGCGTCTATAGGCCTTGGGGATCCTGTGTGGACACGCGAGCGCAGTTCAGTTGGCCGCGCTGGACAGGGATTGGGAACGCCACGTTGTCCACTAGCGTTTGCGGGATGACCGCACAGTTTCTTGCCGGTGGCCCAGTGGCCGAAGCCGTACTTGCCGATGTCCAGTCACGCGCTGCAGCGCTCCGAGCGAAGGGTGTGACTGTCGGACTCGGCACGATTCTTGTTGGTGACGACGGGCCGTCTGCGTCGTACGTGAAGAAGAAGCATGAGACGTGTGAGCAGGTGGGTATCACGTCACATCACAAGGCGATTCCCGCCGAGGCTGGCCAAGCTGCCCTGATCGCTGCGCTGCACGAGTTCAACAACGACCCAACCGTGCACGGATACATCCTCCAACTGCCGCTGCCCGACGGGTTCAATGCAAGCGCAGCGCTCGCATTGATCGATCCGCTGAAGGACGCCGACGGTCTTCACCCCGAGAACCTCGGCAAGCTCGTACTGCAAGAGCCTGGTCCGCTCCCCTGTACACCGGCGGGGATCATCGAAATGCTCAAGTTCTACGAGATCGATGTCGCCGGCAAGAACGTGGTCGTCGTCGGCCGAGGCACGACCCTTGGACGACCGATGGCGCTGCTCATGACCACCAAGCAGGCCGGAGCAAACGCGGCGACAACCGTTGTTCACACGGGTGTTCCCGATATCGCGAAGTACACGCGCGAGGCCGACATCGTGATCGCAGCGGTCGGCCGTCCCGGAACGATCACGAAGGACATGGTCAAGCCGGGTGCTGTCGTCGTGAGCGGAGGCATCAGCTGGGAAGGAAAGAAACTTCTTCCAGATGTCAACGAGGACGTCGGAGAGGTGGCCTCTTGGATCACGCCGCGCCTTGGCGGCGTTGGGCCGCTCACCGTGGCGATGCTGCTCGCAAACACGGTTGCCGCTGCCGAACGGGCGCACCCCTGAACGACGCAACAATCTTCCGAAGGGGCATGCGGCTGATCGGCCGAAGTTTTCGTGCGCACCCGATTCCTCACGCAATTGCGATCACCGGAGCGATCCTGTTCGCCGTATCGGTTGTGGCGCTGAGCCGAGCAATTGCTTGGGTGACAGACGAGCTGATCGTGCCCGGTCTCGGCGGCGATGGCGTAAGTAACCAGCAGTTGCTCACCGGTTTCCTCATCATCTTGCTCATCGCGCTGGTTCGTGGCGCAGGTGCGGTCGTGCGCCGGTACTACCTTGCAATGGCGGAGTATCGCACCGGCGGAACATGGCGGGCGCAGCTGTACGCACAGTACCTTCGACAGCCACTCTCGTTTCACCGCTCGACCCCGACGGGGCAGCTGCTGGCACATGCCGACAATGATCTGGTGGTGGCGGGGATTGTTCTCAAGCCTCTGGCATTTGCGGTTGCGACCGTTGTGTTGGCCTTTCTTGCCATCATCAGTCTGGCCTTGGTCCACCCTCTCTTCGGCGTCGTGGCTGTCGTGCTTCTGCCCATCTTGATGATCATCAATCAGGCGTACTCGTCTCGAGTGGCAGGTCCTGCCGCCGAGGTGCAACAGGCGGTAGCCGAGGTCACCAATGTTGCCCACGAGAGCTTCGACGGAATCATGGTCGTCAAGACGCTTGGTCGTACTGACGACGAGGTTGCACGCATGCGTGAAGCCTCCGAAGACCTGCGGTCCAAACGACTTCGTGTGGGAGGCTTGCGTGCCATATTCGAACCACTGCTCGAGACGCTTCCGAGCCTGGGTGTTGTGGTCATTCTGCTCCTCGGCGCACGGTTGGTCGACGACGGAACCATCAGCGTCGGAGATGTTGTGGGCGCGATGTCGTTGTTCTCGGTGCTTTCTCTTCCCATCAGGATTGTCGGATTCTTCTTGCAGTCGATGCCAGCGTCCGTCGTCGCCCTGGAACGGATCGATGGTGTACTCGACCTGCCGTTTCCAGAGGCCCACCATGGCAACGTCGACGCGCTACCGGAGGGTCCGTTGCCGCTCCGGTTCGATGGCGTGTCGTTCGCGCACGGAGCCAACATCGTTCTGGATGAACTCGACCTCGAGATCGGAGCTGGCGAGACCCTTGCACTCGTCGGGGCCACAGGGAGTGGCAAGACGACCTTGCTCGAGCTCACAGCTGGTTTGATTTCGCCAAATCGGGGAACGATCGCGCTTGGCGGGGTCGGTCAGGACGATCTGTTGCCGCTCGCAAGGGCGGCTCGACTCGGCGTGGTCTTCCAAGAGACGTTTCTGTTCGCCGAGTCCATTCGAGAGAACATCACGATGGGCGATCCTGCACATGATGATGCAGTCTTCGAGGCGGCGCGAGCGAGCAACGCACACGCTTTCATTCTCGAAACACCCGATGGCTACGACACCGTTGTTGGGGAACGAGGTGTGACGTTGTCGGGAGGACAACGACAGCGCGTCGCGTTGGCCCGAGCGCTGTTTCGGGCCCCCTCGTTGCTGCTGCTGGACGATGCGACCTCGGCGCTCGATCCGAGCGTCGAGGCCGAAATTCTTCGTGGACTCGATGGTCGACCGATGACGATTCTCATGGTCGCCCATCGACTTTCGACCATTGCGCTTGCTGACCGCATCGCCTTTCTTGACGAGGGCAAGATCGTGGCCACGGGGACCCACAACGAGTTACTCGGACTAGACGGTTATCGAACCCTCGTCCAGGCATACGAGGAAGCGTGATGTGTAGCGGAGTTCTCCCAGCGATCGTGTCGGGTGCCGCAGTGCTCGGCCGGAAATGTCGAGGACAGTGATGCTCGGGGGATTGGAGCTGATCGAGGAAGAGCAGCCGCCGGCACTCGGCATCTTGCGGCGTGGGCTGCGGGAGAGTCCGGAGCTCCGGCGGGGCTTGCGCGTCACCGTGGTGTTTGCGTTGCTCAGCGCAGTGGCTCGCCTCGTTCTTCCAGTTTTGATTCAACAGACGCTCGACGGTGGGTTCGATGAAGGCAACGTCGACGTCACGTTTGTCGTACGCACGGCCTTGGCGGCGGGCGGTCTGATTTGTGTGATCTACGTGCTCACCACGTTGACGTATCGCCGAGTCATCGAGACTGCCGAGAACACCCTGCTCGCGCTACGGCTTCGAACGTTCACACACATTCAGCATCTCAGCCTGGCCGAGCACACCTCGAGTCGAAAAGGCATTCTGACGGCACGGGTGACGAGCGACGTCGAAACGCTCGCCCAGTTCGCCCAATGGGGAGCATTGGCGTGGGTTGTCGACTCGTCGCTGATCGTGGGGACGCTCGCAGTCATGGCGTTCTACAGCTGGCAACTCGCACTGTTGACCATCGTGGTGTACATCCCACTGCTCCCGATTCTTCGAGCCATCCAGGGTCGCCAGCTACGTGCCTACAACGATGTGCGTACCAAGACCGCTGAGACACTCGGACGTACCTCTGAGGCAGTGGCTGGTGCAGCAACAATTCGTGCCTATGGATATCAAGAAGAAGTCGGGGATCGGCTCGAGGAAGCAAATCGAGAACTCGTCACCGCACAAACGCACGCACACAAGTTCTTCTCGGTTCTCGCTCCGACGATGGATTTCTTCGGCGGAGTCGCGACCGGCGCGGTCGCTGTTGTCGGTGTGCTGCTCGGGCCGGACACCTTGACCGTCGGTGAAGCCACGGCATTTCTCTTCCTCGTCACGATCCTGATACAGCCCATATCGCAGCTCGGTGAGGTGCTCGACCAGACACAAACGGCATTGGCGGGATGGTGGAAGATCCTCCAGATGATCGATGTGCCGATCGATGTCGTCGAGCCATCGCCCGGCGTGGCCCTCGACTACGGGGCTCCCGAAGTCGAGCTCCGAAACGTCGATTTCACCTATCGCACGGGAGACCAGGTTCTTCACGATGTGTCGGTCGTGATCGCCTCGGGAGCATCGGTTGCCATCGTCGGCGAAACTGGAAGCGGCAAAACGACAATGGCAAAGCTCCTCACGCGGCTGGCTGACCCAACCGATGGATCGGTCCTCGTAGCTGGCGTGGATCTTCGGGAGGTCTCGACGTCGAGCAGGAATCAAACGATCCGAATGGTCCCCCAAGATGGGTTTCTGTTCGACACAACGCTTCGCGAGAACATCCGATTTGGTCGACCAGGTGCCTCCGACATCGACATCGACGCCGCCGTCGATTCACTCGGGCTCGGTGACTGGATGGGTTCGTTGCCCGAAGGGCTCGACACTGCGGCCGGTGAGCGTGGTGAAGGAGTGTCTGTTGGCGAGAGGCAGCTCGTTGCGCTCATTCGTGCGCAATTGGCCGACGCCGGTCTGTTGATCCTTGATGAGGCAACGAGCGCCGTGGACCCCGAGACCGAGGTACGCATGGCGGCAGCGCTCGAACGTCTCAGCAGGGGCAGGACAACGGTGTCGATCGCACATCGGCTGTCGACAGCCGAACGCGCGGATCTGGTCATCGTGATGGATGACGGTCGAATCGTGGAATCGGGACCACACCGTGATCTGGTCACGCAAGGTGGCATATATGCCGCACTTCATCGCGATTGGGTCGGAAACACGCAACAAGCGTGAGCTGACTCGCCTGATCGATGGCGACACTGCTAACACGTTGCCTGCGTTCGTCACCCACCGAACCCCACCAACAGAAGGAGCTGCCACATGATTGGTGCAATCATCGGAGCCATCATCGTTGGAGCCATCATCGGATACGGTGCACGGGCGATCCTTCCAGGGGGTCAGGACATCGGTCTTCCCAAGACCATTGGCCTCGGAATCCTCTCGAACTTGGTCGTGAGCGTCCTTTTTCAGGGCCTCGCTGACGACCCAATTCTCAGCGTCATCGTCGCTGCAATTGTTGGCGCTGGAATCATGTGGTTCGCGATCAAGCAGGGCTGGCTTCGACCAGGCTGAGGTCTCCGCCGTTCCACAGAACGAACCGAAAGATCGTCGTGTTCGGTAGGTCGCGTGAAGCGACCCCATCGCCGCTGCGGGGGTATCGTGGGACCGGTCGAACCACCCCTGAGGAGTCACCGTGAAGGACCCAGTACGCATCGCAGTCACCGGAGCAGCCGGACAGATCGGATACAGCTTGTTGTTCCGAATCGCCAGCGGTGAGATGCTTGGCGATGATCAGCCGGTGATCCTGCAGATGCTCGAGATCACACCAGCGCTCGGAGCGCTCGAGGGTGTCGCTATGGAGCTCGACGACTGCGCGTTTCCGCTTCTGGCCGGCATGGTGCGCACCGATGACGCAAACGCTGCATTCGGCGATGCCGATTACGGATTGCTCGTCGGAGCGATGCCCCGCAAGGACGGCATGGAGCGAGCCGATCTGCTGCAAGCCAACGGTGGGATCTTCGGACCGCAGGGTAAAGCGATCAACGACAATGCGAGCAAGGATGTCAAAATCCTCGTCGTCGGAAATCCGGCCAACACGAATGCCCTCATTGCGCAGTCGGCGGCTCCTGATCTCGATCCCAAACAGTTCACGGCGATGATGCGTCTCGATCACAACCGAGCCAAGACGCAGGTTGCGCAAAAGACCGCTACCACGGTCAACGACGTCACCAACATGACGATCTGGGGCAACCACTCGGCGACGCAGTACCCCGACATCTTCCGCGCAAACGTCAACGGAACGAACGCTGCGGCGATGATCGATGATCAGGCATGGCTCGAAAACGAGTTCATTCCCACTGTTCAAAAGCGTGGTGCGGCGGTCATCAAGGCTCGCGGGCTGTCTTCGGCAGCATCGGCGGCGAACGCCGCTATCGGTCACATGCGCGACTGGACGCACGGTACGCCCGAAGGCGATTGGGTGTCGATGGGCATCCCGTCTGACGGGAGTTATGGCGTGCCCGAAGGCATCATCAGCTCCTTTCCCGTGACCTGCGCTGACGGTGAATACTCGATCGTGCAGGGGCTCGAGATCGACGGCTTCAGTCGCGGCAGGATCGATGCATCGACGGCCGAGCTGGTGTCCGAGCGAGACACGGTCGCCGAGCTTGGTCTGATCTGATCAACACGATTCAGTAGGCGTCGTGACGTGATGACGTCACGACGCCGTCGGCTCGCGCCTATTTCAGGAACTTCGACGTGGTGTTGTCAGCGAGGACCTTGCCGTTCGTTTGGCAGGTTGGGCAGTAGTGAACGGTGTATTTGTTGTACGCGACCTCACGAATGGTGTCGCTACAGCGGGGACACGCTTGGCCGGTCCGGTTGTGCACGGCGGAGGGGCGTTTGGCACTCGCGACGATCTCGGACTGCGCTCGTTCGAATTCGAGAGACGATGACACACAGCTCTCGATCGCGTGCAAGAGGTTGCGAACCTGATCTTCGCTCAGCTTCGACGTCGATGCGAACGGCGAGATCATCGCTTCGTGGCAGACGTCGTTGGCAAGTCGCCGTCCGATGCCGGCGATGATGGTCTGGCGGCGCAAGAGTCCGTGAAGCCGCATCGAGTGTTGGTCGAGTATCTCGCGAAGCGCGTCGAGGTCCAGTCCGTCGACATCGGGACCGAGTTGGTCGAGCGGACCCTCCGCGTCGAAGTCCGCATCGACTGGCATCACCCACACGCCAGCCCGCTTGTCAGTGCCGGCTTCGGTGAGGAGAAGTGCGGTCCCGTCAGCAAAGATCCATCGCGCTTGTCCGCCCCTTGGTTTGGCGGTCTGTTTCTCGTCGGGACGTAGCCTGCCCCCCTGCATGAGATGGATGATGAAGACCACACTGTCGAACCAGAGCTGCAGGTACTTACCTCGCGTGGTGACCCGTCGAAGCGTCTCGCCGTGGGCCGTGCTCGGATCGGGTGAGAACGTCTTGAGTACGTAGAAGGTGATAGGCCGAAACCTCTCGAGGGTCTTGCCCGACCATTCGGCATCGATGCGCTCGGCGTGCGCAGTGATCTCCCCGATCTCAGGCATCTCCACCCCGGAGGAGGTCCGCAAGAAGTTCGCCGTGTGTCAGCAACGAATCTATGTCTCCATCGATCGAGAGCCGACCGGTGAGAAAGGCTCGCTGTGCATGGATTTCGCCCGCTCGGAGGGCCCGCGCTGTCTCGACATCCTGCTGGATCGTCAGGTCGGGCTCGGCCGCGGGCCCTGGGGTGACTTCGACGGTGCCATTGGCAAATCGCACATGAAACTGATCGATCATGCGATCGCCGTCGACGATTCGTTGTTCGATGGTGAGGTGGACGTCCGGGGGAACTGCGTCAGTTGCCAGGGTGGAGAGGGTGTTGGCCGCGTGCGTGGCGAACTCATTCATGTTCACAGTCTGCCCACCACGCTGCGACACTGCACGTGTGTCCAACTCGCTTCCCGTCGGTTCCGAGACTCTCCATGAGAGCAATGGCGATCCTGGCTGGGTCGAGGTGTGGGACAACTGGTTCGTGATCCCCGAGGACCGTGTCGGTGGCTATGTCACGCTGACGATTCGACCCTTCGATGGAGTTGCCTGGTACTGGGCATCGGTCGTGGGGCTCGGCCGCCCGCTGATCACCGTGTTGGCTGACGACCTGCCACTTCCGTCTGGTGGCTCGATGGAGCTGCGATCCTCTGGATTGTGGACCGAGACGACGGTCCTTCGTCCGTTCGAGCATCTGACGACAGACCTCGAGGCGTTCGGGGTTGCCATCGACTCACCGACCGACGTGTGGGCGGGCGCATTCGGTGATCGCGTTGCCGTTGGCCTGGAGCTCGACTGGGACACCGAAGGCACGCCTGGCCCCTCGCCGGTTGCGGGCACCACGGGCTACCGGCTTGTCGGGCAGATGCATGGCGAGGTCCTCATCGACGAGGAGCGATGGGAGCTCGAAGGTGTCGGTGTTCGCGATCATTGGTGGGGTGTGCCAGACGGTTCGGCTCGTTGGCGAGCCTGGGCTGGCCTCGACGGTGCTGTCGTGAACAGCGACGGCGGTCCGCTCACACTCGATATCGATGCGATTGTGCACAGCTTGCCCGTTGGTGAAGTTCATCCTGGACTGACGGTGGCGGGATGGGCGCCTGCGGGCGGTGGTGGTCGTCGACATGCCCGAGCCATGCTGGTCGACGAGCGTGGTGGCGGCTGGCTCGAGATCGTGCGTTAGCGAGGCGTGTTGCTTTGTACCGGCCGTGCTCGTTCTGCTGGCTCAGGGCCCCGTTGGGCCAGGGCAGAGATCGCGATCACGGCGACTGCCGCAGCAACGGCGAGTAGAACCGAAGCAATCCAGGGTGCGCCGTTCGGTAGGTCGAGCCCCGTGCCAGAGATCGTTTCGTCGTGATCGATGATCCCGACGCCGTTCGGCCAGGGCCACAGCACACGAAGTGAGCCGAGCATGAGACCGATGAGACAGCTCATCACGACGTCGTGGTGGCGTTCCAGGAGGTGGTTGAGTGCAGATGAGAACAACGCCAGGCCAATGACCGCTCCGAAGCCGATCAACGCGATCTGTCCGAAATTTCGGTCATTGACGGCATCGAGGACCGAGGCATACATACCGATCATCAACAAGACGAACGACCCCGAGATCCCTGGAAGGATCATTGCGCAGATGGCGAGCGCTCCAGCAGATACGAGCATGATGGGATTTGGGTCGGCGATCGGACCGGATTGGAAGCCGAGAAGGAAGAACGTGAGTAGGCCAACGCCCGCCGCGATGGCAGCATGCGTGGAGTTGGCTGATTGAAGGAGATTCCGTGCGACGTAGATGGACCCGATGACGAGCCCGAAGAACAGGCCAGCCATGGCTTCTGGGTATTCACGGAGGGCGGATTCGATGACTCCGGCCAATACGGCAACGGCCGCACCGATGCCAGCGAGCAGAGGAACGAGAAAGAGCCAATCCACAGTTCGTAGCCGGTCGATGAAGCCGGAGAAGTCACCTCGGACCAGTCGACCAAGCGCCTTGGACCCAATGCCAATGTTGCTGATCAAGTCGTTGTAGATGCCGAGGATGAGGGCAACGGTTCCGCCAGATACGCCTGGAACAACGTCGGATGCGCCCATTGTGAAACCACGAGCGAATTGAGTGAACAGGCGCGACAGCATCATGGAGAATCTATCGGCCGAGTGCGTTGGGGTCATGACCTCTGCTTGGAACAATGGTGGCACTGTGCCGTTTCTCTCGAATACCTCTGGCCGCATCGACAACGGTGGGGTTGAGCTTTTCGTTGATCTGCGCGCAGCAGCAGCACCTGCGGGTGATGTCGTGCTGCTCCTGTCCGAGGCCGAGGCCCCGAGCACGCGCTGGCCAGAGAGTTTCATCGAAGGGCTTGCAGCCCTGGGGTGTGCGGTGATCCGCTTCGACACGCGAGACATCGGTCGAAGTAGCTGGCTCGAGGAACCGTATGGAATGGACGACCTCGTAGCTGACGCTCGTTTCGTTCTCGACTCCTTCGATGTTGCGTCCGCACATATCTTTGGACGCTCGATGGGCGGAATCGTCGCGCAGCGCCTGGCTATGGATTCGCCCGAACGCGTGACCTCACTATCGCTGTTCTCGAGCACCCCGGGTCGGCGTGAAGAGTTCGGTTTACCCGAGCGGTGGCTGGTCGAACTGATGACCGAGCGGTTGTACGGCGACCCGCCCGAGGGCGTCGTCGAACGGGTGGAGTGGGTGATCGATCAGCTCGAGTGGTTCTCTGGGCCACTATTCGACTTCGATCGGGTCGTAGCCGCGCGGGCGGTGTTTGCCGAGGTCTCCGAGATGTGGCGCGGACCGAACGGCCACGGACATGCTGTGGTCGAGGCCGAAGACCGATTCGACGAACTACCGCTCATCACCGCGAAGTCGATGGTCGTCCATGGAACTGCTGACCCGGTGTACCCAGTTGCGCATGGTCAGGCGCTTGCCGAACAGCTCGAGCGGGCCAGTCTCACCCTCATCGAAGGCCTGGGTCACGAACTGCCCGCGCGATTCGTCCCGCAGTTGGTCGACTTGTTCGCGCGGCTTCGCGAACGTGCTCGTTCCAGTCAGTGAACCACAGTCAGCGGAAAAGCAAGAGACCCGCCCAAGGTGATCGGGGCGGGCCTCTCGTCGACGGATACTTGAGTCAATCTCATGCTGTTCCGTTTGGCAGTGTTGTTGCCGATGGTGAGGGAACTTGAGGGAAATGGCTCGTGACCCAGTCGAGGTCTTGTGGTTGTTTGTTCTGACGTGGCAGCAGTTGTGACCTCCGTCACGGTTGGTGACACCTGTCACTTTGCACCAACGAGCACACTTCGTCAAGCTCGAGCGGGCAGAAGAACATCTGAGCACGGCGCGGACCGCCAAGTCGGGTCCGATTTGCTACCCGTGCACTGCGGGATCAGGTCTACACTCGCTGTCGTCGAAGATCGATCAGCTGTCCTGATCCACCAAACGAAAGACTACAAAATGGTGTTCACCTCGCCTCTGCCCGACGTCGAGCTCCCTACGGGGATATCGATCACGGACTACACACTTCGAATGGTCGACGAACTCGGGGATCGACCAGCCATCATCGATGGGCCCAGCGGACGCACCCAGACGTTCAGCGAGGTTCGCAGCGGGATTCAGTTGATTGCGGGAGGCCTCGCAGCGCGTGGCTTCGGGCCAGGCTCAACGCTCGGTCTGATGGCACCAAACATCCCCGAGTACGCATCGTTCTTTCACGGTGCCGCCTACGCCGGTGGAACCGTGACCACGATCAATCCGACGTATACCGCGGGCGAGGTACGTAACCAGCTGAACGACTCCGGCGCAACGATCCTCGTGACGATTTCGATGTTCCTCGATGTCGCTCGAGAAGCGAGCGAAGGGACCTCGGTCGAGGAGATCTTCACAATCGATCCCGTCGAGGGGTTGCCGTCGATGTTCGACCTGCTGACCAGCCCACCTCTGACCGAACAGGTGCCGGTCGACACGAGCTCGGTTCCCGTCGTCCTCCCGTACTCTTCGGGCACCACGGGACGGAGCAAGGGTGTTGTGTTGTCCCACGACAATCTGACCGCCAACATCGAGCAATGTCGACACATCTTGTCGTACGGCGTCGACGACGTCGCCCTGGCGATCCTGCCGTTCTTTCACATCTACGGCATGCAGGTTCTGATGAACGGTCTGCTTGCAAATGGTGTGACGATCGTGACGATGCCTCGGTTCGATCTCGAGGAGGCGTTGTCGATCGTGCAGGAGCACAAGGTGTCGTGGTTCTTCGCAGTTCCACCGATCGTCCTGGCCATGGCAAAACATCCACTGGTCGATCAGTACGACACGAGCTCGATCAAGGTCATCTTCTCGGGCGCAGCTCCACTTTCGGGAGAGCTCGGTGACGAGGCGGCCGCGCGGCTCGGCTGCGACGTGATCCAGGGGTATGGCATGACCGAGATGTCTCCGGTCTCGCACGCAACGATCGTGGGAGAAGGCAAACCAGGTTCGTCAGGTATCACCATCTCGAACACCGAATGCCGCATCGTCGACCTCGAGGGCAACGATCTCGGGGTGAACGAAGACGGGGAATTGTGGATTCGCGGTCCACAGGTCATGCAGGGATATCTCAACAACGCCGAGGCGACCGCGGCAACGATCGACCCCGACGGATGGTTGCACACCGGCGACGTTGCACACTTCGATGACGACAGCCACATCTTCATCGTGGATCGGATCAAGGAGCTCATCAAATACAAGGGCTTTCAGGTGCCACCGGCAGAACTCGAAGGACTCTTGCTCACGCACCCAGCGGTGGCTGATGCGGCGGTGATCGGCGTCCCCGATGACGAAGCAGGTGAGATACCCAAGGCCTTCATCACGTTGAAGCCGGGAGCAGAGGCCACTGCCGAAGAGATCCAGGAGTTCGTGGCGGGGCAGGTCGCAACATTCAAGCAGATTCGTTTGCTCGAGTTCATCGACCAGATCCCCAAGTCGGCATCGGGGAAGATCCTTCGCCGCGAACTTCGAGATCGATGAACGCGGTGTTCATGGAACGTGCTCGATGACACGTTCGCCTGATGCGGCGGACGTCATCGAGCGACTTCGAGACGAGTTGGCGGCAGCGGACCTGTCGCTCGACCTGCCGGGGAGTGACGGTGCGCGACGCGAACGAGTCGAGCTGATCGACCAGATCGACGACTATCTCTTGCCTCGGCTCCGTCGGCTCGACGCGCCCCTTCTGGCAGTGCTGGGCGGATCAACCGGAGCAGGCAAGTCCACCATCACCAACAGTCTCGTTGGCGCCGACGTCACCCTGTCAGGAATTCTCCGGCCCACGACGAGGGCTCCGGTGCTCGTCTGTCACGAAGATGATCTCGAGTGGTTCGTCGATCCAGATGGCGTGTTGTCCGGTCTCCCTCGGTGGACGAGCGAGCGGCAGGTTGGAACGGTCGGACTTCGGCTCGTCACCTCTGCCCACATGGATCCTGGGCTCGCGATCCTCGATGCACCCGACATCGACTCGGTCGAGCTGGCCAACCACGATCTCGCAGCGCAGCTACTCGGTGCGGCAGACCTTTGGCTGTTCGTCACAACGGCAGCTCGATATGCAGACGCTGTGCCGTGGGAGTACCTGACCTTGGCCCAGGAGCGGTCGGCGGCATTGGCCGTGCTGATCAATCGGATTCCTCCCGGTTCCGAGGACGAGGTCGCGGACCATTTCGGCGAGATGCTTCGCGAGCGAGGCCTCGGCGAGACCACGGTGTTTCGTGTTCGCGAGGGCCAACTCGTTGACGGCCGGATCGGTGCCGAGCTCGACCCTGTTCGGCAGTGGCTCCATGGTCTTGCGGCCGACAGCAGCGAGCGACAGCAGCTCGTCCGTGGGACTCTTGACGGAGCGCTCGCTTCGATCCCCGAGCGAGTCGAGCGCGTGTCGCTCGCACTCGATCAGCAAGCAGAACGCATCGAGTCGTTACGAGAAGTAGCGACCCGGCGGTACGCCCAAGCGCTCGTCGACATCGATATCGAGCTCGATCGTGGAACCCTGTTGCGCGGTGAGGTGCTCGATCAATGGCGTGAGTTCGTCGGAACCGGTGCGTTGATGTCGAAGCTCGAGTCGGGGGTCAGCCGTGTTCGCGATTCGATCCGAAGCATTTTTCGGCCGGGACCGACACCAGACCAACAGGCTGCTGGACAGCTCGAATCGAACCTGGTGATCGTCACTCGCGACGCAGTCGATCGAGCAGCGATCGATGTCGTCGAGCAGTGGGAGGGTCGCCCTGCTGGTTCGCAAGCTCTCGCAAATGCACCACGTGGCATCGAGCGCGCGTCCAAAGAACTGACCGAACGAATCGAACACGAGCTGAAGGCATGGGAAGAATACGTTCTGGACCTCATACGGGATCAGTCCGGTGACAAGGTCGCACTGGCACGGACGCTCTCCACCGGCATCAATGGTGTGGGGGTGGCCCTGATGGTTGCCGTGTTCAGTCAAACGGGCGGCATCACAGGTGGAGAGGCCGTCGTGGCCACTGGGACAGCTGCGGTCTCTCAGGCGGTGCTGACCGCCGTCTTCGGCGAACAAGCTGTCCGCGATCTCGCACGTGATGCACGAATGAACCTGATCGAACGGCTCGAACGATTGCTGCACCAAGATCGCACCCGATTCGACCGGCTTCTGGGCGACATGACGCCGTCGGGAGATCCGCTTCGAGGTCTTGCCGGCGAGCTGCGTGGTGCGATGGGCCAGCGGTGAAGGATTCAGGCGTGGAGGTGGTCGATTCTGTTCTGTTGAGTCGACTCGACGCACTCGACGAGGCTCGCGAGATCGCTGCGCAGTACTTCGCAGCTGTCGACGTCGAGGGACTCGACCTCGTGCGTGTAAAGGTTCGATCACGCCTACGACACGGAACGGCCAATACGGTCGTCGCGATCGCGGGCGCCACGGGGTCCGGAAAATCCTCCATCGTGAATCGACTCGCCGGTTCGAACCTGAGCGAAGCTTCGGTCCGTCGTCCGACGACGTCGGCAACACATGCGGTCATATGGGGTGCAGCCGACGCGGGTCCCCTCCTCGATTGGCTCGAGATCTCTCGTCGCCATCAGATCGAGATGCAACACGCGGACTTCGATGGGCTTGTGGTCCTCGATCTACCCGATCACGACTCGACGGCGGTCGAGCACCGACTCGAGGTTGATCGACTGGTCGAGCTCGTGGATGTGGTCGTGTGGGTGACGGATCCACAGAAGTACGCCGATGCGGCGCTGCACCATGGATACATTCAGCCGCTCGCCACACATGCAGGCATGCTTCGATTCGTTCTCAACCAGATCGATCGCCTTGGTGACGGGGGTTCCGCGGTTGCCGCGGACCTCGCACGATTGTTGGACGATGACGGAATCCCGAACGCGGAGATCATCGCCGTCTCCGCGCTGACAGGCGATGGGTTCGGACAGCTGGAGGCGGTTCTCGCCCGCGCGATTGCAGAACGGACTGCCATGCTCGAACGCGTCGAAGTCGATCTCGCCGATGCCGCAGCGGGCTTCGGTCGAAGCGGCGCGATGCGGTCCGCTGGGGAAGCGGAGGAGCGGTTGGTTGCTGGTCTGTCCGAAGCCGCCGGCTCGGCCGAAGCAGCACGGGTTGCGGCCAACCACCACAAACGCCAGGGCAGCCTGGCGATGGGCTGGCCGTTCACACGTTTCTTGCGTCGCCTGGCCCGCAAACCGTTGGCCGACCTTCCTGGTCCTGGCCGTCACAGTGCCGCGGAGCCCCGAGCAGATCTCGCCCTACGCGACTATGCCGAGGATGTGGCCGGCGATGCAGAGGCCCCATGGCCGGGCGCTCTTCGCAGCGCCGTGAGCCAACATCGAGACGCACTCCTCGATGATCTCCGTCGCAGCGTCGGCCGAGAAGCCTTGGCGGCTGGAGCTCGCTCCAGATGGTGGAGCGCGGTGGCTTGGCTTCAGCGAGTCTTTGCAGGGGCCGCTGTCGTTGGACTCGGCTGGCTCATCGTCGTTGCCGTTCTCGGTGGTTTCTTCAAACTCGCCACCGACCCGTTGTTGCCACCCACACCTGGCGCCGACTGGATACCACTTCCCTCGGCGTTGCTGCTCGGTGGTGTGCTGCTTGGCTTGCTTTTTGGTCTTCTCATGCGTGTGCCGCTGGCAGTGGCATCACGGCGCAGGGGTCGGCGGGCCCAGAAGGCGATCGAGCACCAGGTTCGTGGACATGCGACAACTCGGGTGATCGAACCCGTCATGCAGGTCGTCCGAGACCGAGAAGCGCTCGAAGAATTGTGTCGATCCGTGGGTAGCTAGGCTCAGCGGCTCGAGCGAGCAAGTGATGTCCGTACCTGCTCGAAGATCACGTCGGTCATGTAGCCGTACCCCTTCGGCCCCGGATGCCACTTGTCCTCGCCGATGCCATCGCGCGAAGGCCAGTCCCATGGCCAGAAGAGATGGAAGGGGCGCGTTCTCGCTCGATCCTCGATCACCCCGTTGATCTGACGGGCCATCACGCTGTTGAACCGGGAAGAAACGCCGACTCGGGCCACCACGGAGTGCTCGGGAAGTGCGTCGAGAATCGTGCGGACGTCTCGCAGAGTCCTGGACCAACTGGCAGGCGCCATCAGGTTGTTCGCTCCGGCGAGGTGTGTCACCAAGGCTGGTGCCTGACCGGCACGCTGCACGTCCTCGAGCCGCGGTAACTGGTGTTCGATGATGTCACTGAACTGGGCACCGGTGATGCTGAGGTTGATGACGCGCCACGGGTCCGAGGTTGCCGATCGCAAGCGATCCAGAAGTCTGGGAATCCAGCCGTCGAGTGGATCAGCTGCACCGATCCCCTGCGACGTCGAGTCCCCGAGAGCAACCCACAGCGGTCCGTCGGACGTTGCAGCATCGGCATTCCATGCATCCCAGAAGTCGGCACGCGGTGCTCGTTGCATCTCGATCCGTTCGACCGCCGGTGATGCCTTTGATAGCACTCTGCTGAGAAGACCTGTTTCGCGTCGATGCATCGGTGCGAAGTCCATTGATTGAGTGTCGCCGGATTCCCCGAGTGATCCAACGCGCCGGTGACCCAGAAAGCCGAGTTCGCCGACGGATGGACTGACCAGCGTGTTCGAATAGGGCCATCTGGCCCCTGGGCGGTTCGGCCTATTCACCGATCAGTTTGGTAATGGATACCTCGACGAGTGTCGCCTCCACAGAGGATTCGTTCATTGGTGGTCGAACGCAATTTGATTCACCGTTGAGCGAAATCGAGGCACGTGTTGGCCGGCTGGCGCGTGCGGTCTTGCTCGCGCTCGGACTTGCCGTCGGATTCGCGGTTGTCGCTGGAGCGGGGCTCGGGGACGCCAACGCTCGCTCGGCATCCGCGGTTGATGGCGGTCGGCTGGGTGGCGACTTTCCGGCGTTCTACGCAGCAGGTTCGATCGTCCGGTCCGGAGATGGTGGTTCGCTCTACGATCCTGCCCGCCAGGAGATCGAGCAGGTCGAGCTCGGCCTCGACGGGTATCTCGCGTTTGCCTACCCACCTCATGTCGCTGCTGCATATGCGCCGCTTTCATTACTGGACTTCCGCACCGCCTATCTGTTCCACACGATTCTCATGGCGGCAGCGTTCGTGGCTTCCATCGAGATCCTCTCGAAGCCGGTTCCGATCTTGCGACGCTGGAGATGGCCGATTCTGGCCGCTGGGTTCACCTTCTATCCGCTCTTCACCGCTGTGGGTGGAGGCCAGAATGCTCCACTGACGCTGCTGTTGCTGGCGGTCATCTGGCGCGCACTCGATGAGGATCGAGGCGCGCTGGCCGGCATCGCTGCAGGGTTGTTGCTGTATCGCCCGCAGTATGCGCTGCCAGTGATCGGACTCTTGCTCCTGGCGCGTCAGAGGAAAGCGGTTGTATGGGCAATGGTGGTTGGAGTCGTTACATGGAGCGCGACTGCAGTGTTCCTTGGCGCTGATTGGGTATCGGCCTGGTTTGGCGAGGTCGTGCCATTCGTCGAGCGAGATGCCGACGTGAATGCTTCGAACTCGGTGTCAATTCTCGGATTTCTACAGGCAGCATGGGGCGCAGATGAACGTCCCGCCGTCGTCGTGGGTGCCATCGGGGCAGCGGCGGTTGTCGTCACGCTGATGTGGTTGTGGTCCCAACCAGAGCGCTTCTCTCTTGCCAATCGGATGGGTGCGTTGGCAATCGGGGTGCTCCTGATCAGTCCGCACACCATGTTCTATGACGCCAGTCTGATGATTCTGGCCGGCACTGCGATTCTCGCTGGCGGCCACAGTTCCGAAGAGCAACGATCAGTCGATGGCGCGCTGAAGACCCTCGCTCTGGTTTGGGCAGCCGCATTGCTGCACATTGCCGCCGATGGCTTTGGAGCAACACCGCTCGCGCTCATTGTCTTCATCTGTTTCGGCGCGTTTGTCTGGCGCACGTTGTCCATGAGCAACACGCGCACTCCATCGATCGATTCCTCACCAACTGGAGCAACCTGATGCGCGACCTCTCGATCATCATCCCCGCCTACAACGAGGCCGAGCGCATTGGTGAGACCCTCGATTCGATCGCCGAGTTCCTCGCAGAGCGTCGGCTCGATGATGAGGTGATCGTGGTGGACGACGGTTCACTGGACGACACCATCGCAGTGGTCGAGTCGTACAAGCCGAGATTTCGCCGTCTGGTCGTGCTCGAGTCGCCCAGGAACTTGGGGAAGGGCCATGCAGTCCGAAAAGGGATGCTGACCGGGACAGGACGACAGCGTCTGTTCCTCGATGCCGACAACTCAACCAACGTTCGGGAGTTCGATCGGTTGATGGCCGCAGCCGCGGAGGAACCGATCGAACCAGCGGTCGTGATCGGCTCGGTGGCCGTTGACGGTTCGGTTGTGGCAGTTCGCCAACCGGGGATGCGGGCGACGCTCGGTCGTATCGGCAACCGGGTCATTCAACGATTGGTGCTCCCTGGCATCGAAGATACGCAGCGAGGCTTCAAGGTCTTCACTGGCGATGCGAGCGATGCGGTTTTTCGACGCTGCACGAGCAACGGTTGGGCCTTCGATGTCGAGGCTCTTGCACTGGCTCGAGGACTCGGATACCACATCCTCGAAGTGCCGGTCACGTGGGAACATCGAGACGATTCGCGTGTGCGACCTGGTGCGTACGCGACTGCCCTGCTCGACGTTGCTCGAATCAAGGTCCGTGTGCAGCGCAAACTGCGCGACACCGCAGAGCTAGTGTCCCTGGATGCGTCCGACTCCCGTTGACCCTGGATCGGTGACGATCGATACGATCCGGGCCGCACGATCGCGCATCGAAGGGGTATTGATTCGGACGCCATTCACGAAGTCGTTCACGTTGTCATCGATCGTTGGAGCCGAGGTATTCCTCAAATTCGAGAATCTGCAATACACCGGCTCGTTCAAGGGTCGAGGGGCGCGCAACAGGCTGCTCGACGTCGAGCCAGGCCGAGGCGTGATTGCCATGTCGGCGGGAAACCATGCGCAGGGGGTGGCGCACCACGGTGCACTCCTGGGTCTCGAGACGACGATCGTCATGCCGGAGAACACGCCGTTCGTGAAGGTGGCTCGCACGCGAGATCTGGGCGCAAACGTTGAACTCGTGGGGGCTGATGTCATGGAATCTGCGGTGCGCGCACGCGAGCTTGCGCTGGAGCGCGATCTCGAGTTCATTCATCCCTTTGATGACCCTGCGGTCATCAGCGGCCAGGGCACCATCTTCTGCGAGATGCTCGAGGATGAGCCTGACCTGGACACGATCGTGGTGGCTGTCGGCGGCGGCGGACTGGCCTCGGGCGCCGCTGTCGTTGCGAGAGATCATGACCGTCCGGTTGACGTGATTGGCGTACAGACCGAGCGTTACCCCTCGATGGCTGACCGCTTGGAATCGCGGCCCTCGACGGCAATTGGCGGATCGACGATCGCAGATGGCATTGCGGTTTCCGAACCAGGGGAGTTGACGACGGCGATCCTCTCCGAGCATGACATCGAAATGCTCGTGGTCACTGAATTTGCCATCGAGGAGGCAATCGCCATGCTCCTCGAGATCGAAAAGACAGTCGTCGAAGGTGCTGGGGCAGCGGGGTTCGCAGCGATGATGGAGTACCCAGACGTCTTTGCTGGCAAGAAGGTTGGAGTTGTGCTTTGTGGCGGAAACATCGACCCGCGCACCCTTGCCGTGGTCACGCTTCGGGGCTTGGCGAATCAAGGCCGACTGAGCCGCATTCGTGTCGAACTCGATGACACGCCGGGAAGGCTCGCCCTGGTTTCGCAGTTGATTGCGGACGCTGCTGCCAACGTCGTCCAAGTCGATCATGATGGCCTTGGATCGACCGGTGCCCGAAGCACTGTTCTCGAGCTTCGAATCGACACCCTGGACAGCGACCACGCAGATCGTGTTCTCGAGGCCCTTCGCTCCCACGGCCTCCGCGCTCAACTGCTTGACTGGTGAGCCACCGTGTCGGCTGAGTGGGGATGTCGGGCGGAAGTCCCGGTGCGTCGTTGCGGGGGGAGTGAGCCGGAGGCGATCGACCGTGTCGGCTGAGTGGGGATGTCGGGCGGAAGTCCCGACGTGTTAAGGCAGGCGGCCGACGTAGGCCAGTGCGCGTCGGACCAGTTTTTCGTGACCGGGTGACAACTCTGCGGCCACGGTTGGACTCGTGACCTCGTCTGGACGCAGCCATACGAGGTCCAGTGAATCCTGGCTTGGTTCGCAGTCACCCTCGACGGGCACGACATAAGCGAGGCTCACCGCGTGCTGCCGTGGATCGTGAAAGCCGGTGATATCAGGATTGGGGAAGTACTCGACAACGGTGAACGGCTGCGGCGACGCCGGAATCTGAGGAAGGGCAAGTGGCCCCAGGTCCTTCTCGAGGTGGCGTAGCAGGGCATCACGGACCCGCTCGCCGTAAAGAATTCGACCCGATACGATCTCCCGGTTCACATCACCATCAGCGCCAAGACGCAGGAGCAGGCCGATGTGGGTCACGATTCCCAGGTCATCGGTGATCACCGGAATCGCATTGATGTAGATGATGGGCATCTTGCCGCGCATGGTGGCAATCTCATCGTCGGCCAGCCAACTGTTCTGCGTGTCAGTGATGTCACTCATCGGAGACTCCTCGAAACGCGCGCGTTCTGCGCAGACCGCTGGGACTTGACCCTAGACGGCGGTTTTGGGTGACTAGTGCTTCTGTTCGAAGAGTGTCTTGCGGATGATGTCGCTGGCCGTGAAGCGACCAATCGGGCCGGTTGAATACACCGACGTGTTGATCTCCCCATCGGGATTCAGCAACCAGCCGGTTCCATGCAGGTTGGTCCTGTCGCCGGTCTGGAAGGCCGCCCCGGTGTCTGCAGAAACGGTCGCAGCATCGAGTTCGCCGTACATCGGAAATCCGATGCGCAAACTGGTTCGCAGCTCGGCCGTCTGCTCGACAGAGTCGACGGAACCGGCAACAACCTTGATGCCGAGCTCCATCAGGGGCATGCCATGGATTGCGAAGTCAACCAACTGTTGACGGCAATATGGTCACCAATGACCTCGATAGAGCAGGACCGCGGCCCAAGAGCCAGCGGCACGGGCGACCATGTCGCCAGCGTTGCCCTCGTGGTCGACGCCCATGATCGAAGGCAGTTTCGTACCGTTCTCGAGAATGTGCATGAGGTGAACGTAGCCGCCAACTCGTCGCCATGCTGGTAACAATGGAGCAATGACGGAAGACCCCGATCTTCGTTCGGTACGGGTCGAGGTGGAGCCTGAGTCCGGCTGGACCGCGGAGGCTCCAGAGGTGGAGACATCGGCCAACCGATCAAAGGTTGGCATTGCCTCGGGCGCGGTCGGGTTGGGACTCGTCGCGTTCTTGATGGTGCTCGCGCTACGAACTGATGAACCAGCAGCCGAAGGCACAACGTCGGCGGTACCGCCATCGACCACTGTGGCAGAATCCGTCGCGATGAGCGCAGACGTCGAAATCTCAGCCGATCTGTTCGAACAGACCTCGGGCACCTCGCAATTGCAGTCCGTCATTCGTGCGCCGGGCGGGTTCCTCGGTTTGTCATGGGATCAGAGCGCTCAGCAACTTCCCAACGTTGTGCGTTCTGCCGATGGGGTCGATTGGTCGGCCGTCGACGTCGTGCTTGATGATTCGAACGCTCGGGCGCGAATAGAAGGAAAATTCGAGCGGATATTTGAGCAGTTGATTCGTACGGACGACGGCTACGCGCTCCTGATGACCACGGTTTGGGTCCAATCCGATGGAGATCTTTCGCCATCGGCGGTTCGCATAGAGAGGCTGACCTCACCCGATGGGGCCCTCTGGAGCACCGACTCATCGTTTGAACCGGTGGACGTCGTGGACGGCTTCCCCCGGGTTGTTTCGCACGGTGCGAACTCGTTCGTGTATCTCGCGCAGCCGACGTCGCCGGTGAACATACCCCTCGAGGAACTTCTCGATGAGCAGGTCGCTGACGGCGTGGATCTTGACGGCGTGTGCTGGGCCGACGCACAAGCCGATGGCGGTCTGTCGCTGAACTTCTGCACGTCTGGCGACATCGTGCTGCTCGATGCGGCCGACACGATCGACCCCGATCGCTTCGGGCTCCTGCGCGAGTGCGCGGTGTTTCTCAGTCAGAATGGAGCAAGCGACTCCTCGTTCTGGGTGGCCCATCGCGGCCTCACGACCCAACACCTTGCTGACGCGAACTCCCTACTCGTCCAACCTTCGATCGCACAGGATGGAACCGTTGTGGCGATCGACTTCTCGAGACCTCTCTGGCTCGACAAGTCCGCGTGTGTGGAATTCCTGGACTTCGATGACGCTGGCCAGTCTGCTTTGGTCGTCTCGGATCCCCAGAGCTCGAACGGTCCGGTTCGGCTTCCCGTTCCAGATGAAATCGATGTGCTCAGCTTGCTTTCGGTACGGGCCGAACCGTTGATCACCGGCCGAGCAATGTTGCTCCTGATCGGTTCCACGGTGACGGCGATCGATATTGACACTGGCGAGTGGACCGAGATCCTTGCCCTCCGATTTCGAGTCGACGATGAGGCAGCAGTGCGATTCACCCTTGATGGCTCGCAGCTGATTCACCTCGACTCGTCGCGGGTGACAGCTATCGACGCGCGCACTGGCGAAGAACGTTGGCGCGAGGACATGGGCGGGGGCAATCGCCCCGGCTTCCCGTGGATGCTCTACGCGGACAACGACGTTGTCTTTGCCCAGGGCGGCAACTCGATGTTCAAGGTCGATCTGCCGGCCAGCTGAAACGATCAGCTAACTCTTCTGGCCGGAGAGATTGCGGTTCTTCACCTTGGCCTTGACGTAGTCGCGGTTCATGAACGCGATGAAGTCGAGACTGATCTCCTTGGGGCACGCCTCGAAGCACTCACCGTGGTTCGTGCAGGTACCGAAGAAATCTTCCATGGTGTCAACCATTGCTTCAGTGCGCTTCCAACGTTCTGGTTGCCCTTGCGGAAGGAGGTTGAACTGTTGGATCTTGGCCGACGTGAAGAGCTGTGCAGCCGAGTTCGGGCAAGCTGCAACACACGCGCCGCAACCGATACACGCTGCTGCATCCATTGCGAGGTCGGCCGCTGGCTTGGGAACTGGAATCATGTTGGCGTCGGGGGCGCTGCCGGTGGTGACCGAGATGTATCCGCCCGCTTGCTGGATCGTGTCCATCGCTGCCCGGCTTACCGCAAGGTCCTTGATGATCGGGAAGGACGTGGCACGGAACGGTTCTATGGTGATGTGGTCGCCGTCGGAGAATGTGCGCATATGTAGTTGGCACGTCGATTGTCCCTTGTTCGGACCGTGTGCCTGCCCGTTGATCATCAGCGAACAGGTGCCACAGATGCCCTCTCGACAGTCGCTCTCGAAGGTGACAGGAACCTTGTCGTCGTCGATGAGCCGTTCGTTGACCTCGTCGAGCATCTCGAGGAACGATGCGTCCGGGCTGATGCCCTTTGCCTCGTAGGTCTCGAATCGCCCCTTTTCGGTCGGGCCGTTCTGCCGCCACACCTCGAGGGTGAGATTGATGGTGTTCTCGCTCATTGTTTGTTCTACCTACTCACTTGTAGCTGCGCTGCGAGAGCGGCACGTCGTTGAACTCGAGTTGCTCTTCGTGTTTGGTCTGTGCGGTGTCTTCGCCGTTCCATTCCCAAGCGGCGACATGTTTGAAGTTCTCGTCGTCGCGCAAGGCTTCGCCTTCCTCGGTCTGACTCTCGACCCGGAAGTGTCCGCCGCACGATTCCTCTCGAACAAGTGCGTCTCGTGCCTTCAGCTTGGCAAGCTCGAAGAAGTCGGCGATTCGACCAACTTTTTCGAGTTCAGTGTTCATCGAGCTGGAATCACCCTTCACGCGAACGTTCGTCTTGAACTCCGATTCGAGGGACGCGATCTCATCCTGAGCTTTCTCGAGACCGTTCTTGTCGCGGGCCATACCGATACGTTCCCACACGATTTTGCCGAGCTCTCGGTGAAAGTGCTCTGGCGACTTCGTGCCTTTCACCGAGAGCCACTTGCTTGTCTGGTCGGCAACCTCGGCCTCGGCTGCCTTGAAGACTGGATCATCGGTCGGGACAACGCCCTCTCCAAGCTTGCCGGCGAGGTAGTCGCCGATCGTGTAGGGCAAGACGAAGTATCCGTCGGCCAGTCCCTGCATGAGTGCTGACGCACCGAGCCGGTTGGCGCCGTGGTCAGAGAAGTTGGCCTCGCCGATGGCGTAGGTGCCCGGGATCGTTGTCATCAGGTGATAATCGACCCACAGCCCGCCCATCGTGTAGTGCGTGGCTGGGTAGATGCGCATCGGTCGCTTGTACGGATCTTCACCCGTGATGTTGGCGTACATATCGAACAGGTTTCCGTACTTGGCCTCGATCGTTGCCTTGCCGTCACGAGCGATCGCTTCAGCAAAATCGAGGAACACGCCGTTCTTCAATGGACCGACGCCGCGACCTTCGTCGACGACAGTCTTGGAATTGCGAGATGCGACGTCTCGGGGGACCAGGTTGCCAAACGCCGGATACTTGCGCTCGAGGAAGTAATCGCGCTCGTCCTCTGGGATCTCACTTGCAAGCCGGTTGTCGTCGAAGGCCGTGGGGACCCAGATCCGGCCATCGTTGCGGAGGGACTCCGACATGAGCGTGAGTTTCGACTGGTGATCGGCAGATGCGGGGATACATGTCGGGTGGATCTGCGTGTAGCACGGGTTGGCGAAGAAGGCGCCACGCCGATGGGCTCGCCACGCGGCGGTGACATTGCTCATCATCGCGTTCGTCGACAGGTAGTAGATGTTGCCGTAGCCGCCCGTTGCCAGCACGACAGCGTGCGCAGAATGAGACTCGACCTCACCGGTCAGCAGATCGCGAGTGACGATGCCGGCGGTCTCTCCGTCCTTGGTGACCACGTCGAGCATTTCCTTGCGGTTGTGCATCTCGACTGCGCCGAGGTTGATCTGGCGGTTGAGGGCCGAGTAGGCGCCGAGCAGAAGCTGCTGGCCGGTCTGGCCACGGGCGTAAAAGGTGCGCGAAACCTGGGCGCCACCGAACGATCGGTTGTCGAGCAGGCCGCCATAGTCACGTGCGAACGGAACACCTTGGGCCACACACTGGTCGATGATGTTGACCGAAACCTCGGCAAGGCGATGCACATTGGCTTCTCGTGAGCGATAGTCACCGCCCTTGACCGTGTCGTAGAAGAGGCGGTGCACCGAGTCGCCATCGTTCGGGTAGTTCTTCGCGGCGTTGATACCGCCCTGGGCGGCGATCGAGTGTGCGCGGCGTGGGCTGTCGTGGAACGTGAATGCCTTCACCTTGTAGCCGAGTTCGGCCATGGTCGCCGCAGCCGACGCACCGGCCAAGCCGGTGCCCACGACGATGACGGTGAACTTGCGTTTGTTGCTCGGGTTCACCAGCTTCATCGAGAACTTGTGGTTTTCCCACAGGGTCGCATTGTCTCCGTCTGGCACCTTGGAATCGAGTGCAGGACTCGTCGTCCGGGAGTTCATCGTTGCAGTCATTACGCCTCTGCCTTCTCGATCTCGGCCTCGAAGCATTCAAGCGCTGCCGCTTCGCTCCCCGAGCCCTCGCATGGGTTGTCGTCTGGGTCGATCACACCGACTTGGGTGAGGATCGGAAATGTCAGATTCCCTACAAGGATGACACCGGCGAGTCCGGCGGCGAGGATCCTTCGGGCGTCATTGAAGCGTGGGTTGTTGAGACCCAGACTTTGGAACATGGACCACGTTCCATGAAAGATGTGCACCGCGAGTGCCACGTTCGCAACGATGTAGATGATCGCAACCGGCAGGTTCGAAAGGCTGGTCGACAGGTTGTGGAACGGATCGCCCCGGACGTAGTCGGTGTGCGGGAGGAGGCCCCACGTGAGATCGGCGAGGTGGAAGATCAGGTACAACAAGATGATTGGACCGGTCCAGCGCATGGTCCGGCTTGCGTAGCTCGCGGCGATGTAGTCACGTCCACCTGGGTAGTTCTTCTGCCCGTCGATGAAGTTCGCGTCGTCACTGGCGCGACGGCTGATTTCCTTGGTGGTGTACGCCGCCGCGATGTGCAGGCCGAACATTGCGATCAGACCGAGGCGCAGCACCCACAACAAGACCGTGCGAGGGATGATGTGGCCGCCAAGTTCCCGCAGGGCTTCTGCATATTCGTGGAGTTCGACGGGCCCTTCGTAGACGTGAAGATTGCCGATCATGTGTGCGAGGACGAAGCCGAGAAGGCCGAGTCCGGTGACGGCCATGATCCATTTTCTTCCCACCGCTGACTGCCAGATGTTGAGTGGGAATGGGAGGGGTTCTCTCCGGGTTCTGATCGGCTGTGGATCCCGAAGGTTGGGCATTGCCTGCGCCATGACGCTCCTGTTCGCAGAATTCTTTTGAGCCAATCGGCCGCCCCCACAACCTAGTGAGGTGGTGCGGCCACCGGCCACACAGAGTTTGCCCGGATACGAGCCAAGAACGGCGGACGCAATGTAGAGATCGTGTAACGGTTGAGCTCTGCTTCAGTTGACGAATCAGGATGAAACGAACACATACCGATTGGTCGACAGATGTTCGTGCGGCGAGACGCTGCTGTCAGATACTTCGATGACCACCTCGGCTTCGGCCCGGACTCGCCCACCCCGAATGGCGACGTCGTCGATGAAGACGACGTCGTCGGCTGGGATGATTCCCGACCATGTCCGGGTCGACTGTCCACGTTGGTCGGTGATGAGCGCAACGATCGTCACCTCGGCATCCTTGGCACTGTCATTGCAGAGGTGCAACGCGAGTCGCGTGGTGGTTCTCGAAGGAATGGTCGCGGTTGCCGGGTAGAGGACCGCGAGGATCGGTTGTAGCGCTCGTTTCGCGGTGATGCGCGCCGGGCGCGGCGTTCCGTCGGCGTCGTTCAGTGCACGCGTGAGGCCCGGAGCGGTGGATCGCCACACGCCGGCAAAGAATCCCCCGCACGGCTGATACTTGAGGACCCGCAACGATTCGATCATCGTCTTGATGACGTCTGCCTGGTGGTGTCGCATGGCTTCGATCCACGAATCGACATCGGGATATGTGGTCGGTGGAATCCGGAGACGGAGCGCGTCGGACTCCGCGCCGTGCACGTCGAGGAGGGCGTCGAGGTCACGGTCGACGATTCGGGGAAGCGCTTGGGCCCCCATGTCAGAGACGAACCTGACGAGGCGCGGAATGGTTGCTGCGTATTCGGCGATGTCGGACGCATGACCATCCAACCATCCGAAGAATAGGCCGACGTCAGACCCGGAAAGGTGTGGGAGGTGGGGCGCCACATCGCTGTGTGCAATGACTGTCCGGGTGGGGTCATTGCGCGTGAAGGTCCGACGGATCGCTCGATCGAGCACGGTCCTGTTCCAACTCGGCATCTGCTGTTGGCGGATGTCGGGTGAAGCTTTGGATCGCGGCTCGTTTGTGTGGGGTCGCATGTGGCCTCCCCACACCACCACGGATGGATGATGTGACAACAGATCGATCATGTCGCGCGCTTGTTGTTCGGCTTGGGCGGTGACGCTACGTGCATATGCCCCGACCATCGGGAGGTCTTGCCAGACGAGAACACCCAACTCATCACAGGCGTCGATGAACTCCCGACGGGTGACGTGGCTCCGTATTCGCACCATGTTGAATCCGGCATCGCGAATGTCCTGGACCTCGCGGCGCATGGTCTCTCTCGACACGTTTGTCATGTCGAGCGCAAGCGGAGCGACGTTGATTCCGCGGACGAACGTTCGCTGGTTGTTGACCCGCAATATGAAGTCGCGCATCGAGGTGGACCGAAACCCGATCCTGCGATGTTTCCGGTCGCTGATCGCGTGACCAGGCACCCGTGCAGTCACGCGAAGGTCGAAAAGGGGCTGATCTCCTCGTCCCGTTGGCCACCAGAGTTCGGGCTCCTCGATTCTGACGTGCCACTCGACTTGGTTTTCGCCTGCGGCCAACGTGTGCGTGGCCGTCTCGATGACACCGGCAACGTCGGTGGTCAACTCGACCTCGCCAGGTTCGGATGCAAGAAGGACGGCTCGAAGACTCACCTCGGCGCGAAGTGCATCAGCGGCCGTGCACAATGCTCGGAAGTGACGAATGGCGACCGGTCCTGTATCGACGAGTTCGACGGCCTGCCAGATCCCTGCTGGGTTCCAGTTGGCGGGAATGCCGGGACCGTCGGTGAACCAGCCGGTGAGGTCTCGTTTCGGGCCGTCGTCATCGACGCGCGGAGCCGCAACCTCGACGGCCAGGACCGCTCGACCTGCTGATGCGACGAGGTCGGTGATCTCGAAGCGATGGTTGCTGAAGTACCCCTCGGTCTGACCGACATATGCGCCGTCGAGAAAAATGTCTCCGGCGTAGCAGAGCCCGTTCAGTCGAAGCCAGCGGCGCTGTCCTGGTTGGAGGGTCGGGACCGTGATGTCGGCGCGATAGAGAAGTGTTCCGGAGAAATCGGCAAAGGCGGGGTTGGTCTGCCAGTGCGATGGGACGGTGATCGGTATCCAATCGCTGTCATCGAAGTCGGGATCGCTGAACTGTCGCTGGAGGTGCTCTGTCGAGGCAGCCGCTCGCCAGTTGGTGATTGCAGTCTCGATGGGCTCGTCAGCCGACACCGCCCCAACGATAGACCCCGACGTCGAACTCGACCGGGTTGGCGCAACAGCCAAGGGGTGATCACGAGAAGCCGATCGCCCACCATCTCGACATTCGACTCGTCAACGCGACAACTGCGGGCGGGTCGGAGGCGATTGGACGGCCCTTGTCTCGGTACGGAATGCATACAATCCCGCTGCGGTGATCAGGGCCGTTCCCACGAACGTCAGCACATCGGGGATGTCGTCGAACACGATGATCTGCAGCACGATGGCGAACACCATGACGGTGTAGCGGAATGGAGCGCTGAAACTCAGCTCACCGGTTCGAACGGTGATGACGCTCGCGATGTAGCCCAGCGTCAGAAAACACGCTGCTCCGAAGAGGAGCCCGACGTCGTTCACCCGGGCAGTCCCCCAGCCCTGCGCAGCGGAACCGAGTCCACCCACTGTCATGATCGCGATGGCTGTGCCGAGCGAGACGATCGCGGATGGTGTGTCCGCCGGGATCTTGGTCGTCGCGAGTTCGCGGACGACGATGGTGATCACAACAAGGAGCCCGACCAAGAACCAAGGATTGAAGTCGGTGGAACCGGGGCGAATGATGATGAGTACCCCGACGAATCCCACAACGACGCTGAACACCCGGTTCCAGCTGACCCGTTCGCGAAGGAGTCGGGCGGCGACGAACGTCACGGCGACAGGGACGACCTGAAGCATGGCCGTGAGTCCGGCCAGTGGCGCATTCGAAAGGGCCGTCAGATAGAGGACTGTGCCGATGGCCTCCATGGAAATTCTGAGGAGCAGCGGACCCGACACGTAATCGCGCACGTTGTGGAGAAGACGTCTTCTCACGACCGTGGCGGCAAGAATCAGCATGACGAAGACGCCGCGAACGAAGATTGCCTGGAACAGCGGTACGTCCTCGACGGCTAGCTTGATCAGCGAGTCGTTCACGACGTACCCGAACATGCTGAGGGTCATCCATCCGGCCCCTCGGAGGTTCTCGCTGCTGGTCGCCACTATGGGGTGATGGTCGGGTTCGGCTCCACCACCGGAACCTACTGACGAATTGATGACACAGTGCACCCATGACGACCGAGCGGATCACGCGCAGCTACATGGTTCTGATCGGGACGTACACGCTTGCCGCGTCGCTCATCTGGAGCGTGAACACGCTTTTCTTGCTCGAGTCTGGCCTCAGCATCACCGAAGTGTTCCTGGCCAACGCGGCGTTCTCGGCAGGTATGGTCATCTTCGAAATACCGACCGGCGTTGTTGCCGACACGCTTGGTCGGCGCGTTTCGTACCTGTTGAGTGTTGTGATTCTGGCAGCGACGACGGTGCTCTATCTCGTGGCAGCACAGGTCGGCGCCGGCATTGTGGTGTTTGTCGTGGTCTCGATCTTCATGGGCCTGGGTTTCACGTTCTATTCGGGGGCGCTCGAGGCCTGGGTGGTCGACGGATTGCACAGCGTCGCCTCGGAGAGATCGCTGGACAGTGTGTTTGCGCGTGGTCAGCAGGTGAGTGGATCAGCGATGTTCGTTGGAACAATCATTGGTGGCTTCTTGGGACAGGTCGATTTGGCTCTACCGTTCATCGCTCGCACGGCGGTGCTCGTGATCGTCTTCGGCGTTGCGTTCACGCTGATGCACGACATGGGATTCGAGCCGAGGCCCCTCTCCATCGGAGATATCCCGGCCCAGATGCGGAAACAGGCGGCTGTGGGCATAGGAGCCGGGTGGGGTGACAAGAGCCTCCGCTTGTTGATGATTTCGGCAAGTGTCCGAGGAGTGTTCTTGGGATGGGCGTTCTACGCGTCGCAGCCCTATTTTCTCGAACTCCTCGATCGAGATGCCGTCTGGATCGTGGGGCTGATCACAGCGGGCGCGTCTCTCGCAACGATCGCCGGCAATCAGATCGTGGAGCTGGTGAGTCGTCGCTGTGCTCGCCGGACGACCATGCTGATTGGAGCCGGAGCGGCGAGCAGCGTGTCGGGGATCGCGATCGGACTGACCTCGTCATTCACTCTGGCTCTGGTGTCGCTGTTCGTGATCTCGGCGGCCATGGGAGTGATCAGCCCCGTGCGTCAGGCATACCTGCACGCAGTAACCGCACGTGAGAATCGTGCGACCGTCGTCTCGTTCGACGCAATGGTTTCCTCGATCGGTGGCGTCGGAGGACAGGTCGGACTTGGTGCGATTGCAGACGCCCGGTCGTACAGCGCCGGCTACGTGGTCGGCGGAGCTACCACGGCGCTGTCGCTTCCCGTGTTGTGGTTACTGCGGAGGCGAGGAGGAGCGGCGGATATTCTTGCGCCCTCGAGTTCCGATGCGGGCGTGGACACCAGTTGTCCAGCAGGTCTCCCGCGAGTGACGGGAGTCGAGGCGGTTTCCGTCCCCGTCGCTACCGGGAGGTCTTCGTGAGACCATGCCACGCGATCGAGATTCAGGATCGCGCGGAATTTTCCTCTATCTCGAGGGTGCTTCGGAAATGCTTTCAGGTGCGTCACAGCAATCACGAAGCGGTGCGAGTTCTCGATTCCGCTGCGCCTACGGTGGCGTGACATGACACAGAGGCTCGAGAACAAAGTGGCGATCATCACCGGTGCAGGTGGCGGAGTTGGCCGGGCGACAGCTCTTCGGTTCGCAGCTGAGGGCGCAGCGATCATCGCCGCTGATGTGGCCGACGATGCCAACGAGGCAACGGTGCAGCAGGTCCTCGACGCTGGCGGGCGAGCGGTTGGTATTCGGGTCGACGTCACCCGGGCCGTCGAAGTCGAGGCCATGGTCGCGGCGGCAGAATCTGAGTTCGGCGGGCTCGACATCCTCTTCAACAACGCCGGCGTCATGCTGCCCGGTGACGATGATGCGGTACACACCCCCGAGGCGATCATCGACCAGACCCTCGCCATCAACGTGAAAGGTGTGCTTCTCGGCTGTCGATTCGGGGTCCCGGCTCTGCAGCGGCGAGGAGGCGGCTCGATCATCAACACCGCCTCGTTCGTCGCATCGGTGGGCGCCGCAACGCCACAGATCGCC
The DNA here is from genome assembly GCA_905479685.1 of uncultured Acidimicrobiales bacterium. Taxonomy (GTDB): domain Bacteria; phylum Actinomycetota; class Acidimicrobiia; order Acidimicrobiales; family SHLQ01; genus SHLQ01. Next base: position 3,589 of record CAJQNJ010000174.1, on the reverse strand, counting down.
TACACCGCCTCGAAAGGAGCGGTGCTGTCGATGACCCGCGAGCTCGCCGTCGTACATGCCCGACAAGGGATCCGAGTCAATGCGGTGTCACCGGGGCCGCTCCGAACCGAGTTGCTCATGAATTTCCTCGACACCGAGGAAAAGCGTGACCGAAGGCTTGTTCACGTGCCGATGGGAAGATTCGGGGAATCGGACGAGGTTGCGAACGTGGCGCTGTTTCTCGCATCCGATGAGGCCTCATACGTGACGGGTGCAAATCTGCTCGTCGATGGAGGACTCACGGCCGCCTATGTGACGCCTGAGTAGTGCCATCGGCCGAGTCGAACGTGCCCGGCAACTCGCTGCCTCGCCTGCAACCCCACACCCGTTTCCAAGCGTCAGGGATTTCTGCAAGATAGCTTTCGCCAGATGATCGAAACTTTTGTAGACATCAGCACCGCTGACGGCGCAATGAATTCCTTCGTTGTCCATCCCGAGGAAGATGGGCCGCACCCGGTGGTCCTGTTTCTCATGGACGCTCCGGGTATGCGTGAAGAGATTCGCGACATGTCGAGGCGCCTCGCGTCGGTCGGCTACTACGTGATCGCAAGCAACCTCTACTACCGACAGGTACGAGAGTTCAACACGTTCGAGTTCGGTGGTACTCGTGAGCGGCTGGGGGAACTCATGGCCGCGATCTCGAACGACAAGATCACGAGTGATGCAGGCGCGATGATCGCGTTCGCCGACGCAGACCCTGCCGCAGACGCGAGCCGTGTTGGGACGCTCGGGTATTGCATGAGTGGGCCGTTTGCGCTGATGACTGCGGCCGTATACAACGATCGAGTGAAAGCCGCGGCCTCGATGCACGGGGTGAAGTTGGCCACCGATGCGGCTGATTCGCCGCATCGGCATCTCGACGCGATGGAGGCCGAGGTGTACGTAGCGGCGGCCGAGCACGACCAGCACATCACGCCAGCTGAAGTCGCTACCTTCGAAGCGGCATTGGAAGCATCGACCGCGCACGGTCGCGTCGAGTGGTATCCGGGAACAGACCACGGATTCACCTTCGCGCAGCGGGGAGCGATCTACGACAAGCAGGCCTCCGAACGGCATTGGGAGCGTCTGCACGCGTTATTCGACCGCAACCTCCGACGCGGCTGATCGTCGCTCAGCTGGTGAGAGGCTTTGCGAGCCGAAGAGTGCCGACCTGGTCGGGTGCAGCGAGCGCTGCCATGGCGACCTCGTAGTCGGGAAGCGAGAACACTTCACCGTCGTCGTTGACCAGAATGAACCGGTCAAGGCCGCGGAGAAACGTTCGGTCGTGGCTCACCGCAAGGACGGTTCCGAGGAATCCATCGAGTGCCCGCTCGAGTGCCTCCGATGATTCGATGTCGAGGTTGTCGGTGGGCTCGTCGAGGAGGAGAACATTGTGGCCCTCCAGCTCGAGACAGAGCACCTCCAAACGGGCCTTCTGGCCGCCGGACAGCGTGTCGAACTCCTGGCGTGCATGTGCGGCCAACCCATAGCGCGCCAGTGCCCTCATCGCGCCCTCTTCGTCGTGCAACCGCTCGCGCACGATCTCGACCGCCTCGCGGCCGAGAAAATCCGGACGGTCGTTTATCTGGGTGAAGGTCCCCACCGACGTGCGTGGACCGAGACCGATTGACCCTTCATCGGGATCGAGCTCGCCCGCAAGTGCACGGAGTAGATGTGTCTTGCCCGTGCCATTCGGACCGATCAAGCCGACTCGTTCACCGAAATGCACCTCGTCGGAGAAGGGGAAGAACAGGTCCCCGATGCCGACCTCGGACATGTTCAAGACTCGGCGGGCCGAATCGGCACCTCGGAGCTTCACGTGAATCTGCTGGTCGGAGACCGGTGGAGGAGGAGGGCCGGCCTTGACGAACTTCTCCCATCGGGTCTCGGCCGCGTTCGCTTTCGTCGCGTTCTTGAAGTTCTGAGCGGCTCGAGCCTTCATCACTTTCATGTGGGCGTGGAGGCGGCGTTCCTCGTCGTTCCAGCGTTTCAAGGCGTCACCAAGGAGGGCTTGTCGATGTTCGCGCGCCTCGGGATACGTGGCATACGAGCCGCCATGGACCCAACACCCGCTGCCTTCGAGCACCACGATCTTTGTGGCGACTCGTTCGAGCAGCGATCGATCGTGACTCACCATGAGGATCGTGCTCGGGCACGCCAGGATCTGCGCCTCGAGCCATTCGCGTGTCGGGATGTCGAGGTAGTTGTCCGGCTCGTCGAGGAGAAGTACATCGACGCCGCTGTTCAGAAGCAAATCCAGGACAAGACGCTTTCGCTCTCCACCAGAAAGCTCACCGACAAGACGAGTGGAGAAGTCATCCACCGGTGTCTTCACACTGCGTTCGGCGGCAGCGCTCCACTGCGATTCGAGTTCATACCCGCCGAGTTCCCCCCACCTCGTGATCGCCTCGGCGTATCGCATGCCATCGTCGCTGCCGTCGGCCATCGCTTGTTCGGAAGCGAGTAAGTCGAGACCAGCAGCTCTGACCTCGGGAAGCGCGACCTCCAGAAGCATCTGTCGAAGTGTGTCGCCAGGCCGGCCCATGCCAACGTCTTGGGTCATGGTGAGGAAGGTTCCACCGACTGCGAAGTCACCGCCATCAGCGTCGACGTCACCAGACAGAATCCGGAGAATTGTGCTCTTCCCCACTCCGTTCGCTCCGACGATCGCAGCGTGATCTCCCGGAGAGACTCCGAAACTGATGTCGAAGAACAACGAGTCGGCGCCCGGAGGGGCGTAGTCGAGTTCGGAAACAACAATGCTACTCACTGCCTCAGCGTAGGGTTCTTGGCTTGAGCCGCCGCCTCGTGCTTGCAACGGTCGTCCTGGTCGCCGCGCTGATCGGCGCAAACTTCTCGGCGCTCAAGTTCGCTCTCGATCACACGACGCCCTTTCTGCTGGCGAGCATGCGGACGGTGATCGGCGGGAGTTTCTTGATTGCCCTGGCCCTGCTGCGAGGTGAACGTCTTCCGACGCGTCGAATCGACCTCATCAACATATGGGTGGTGGGGTTCAGCATCACGACCGTGTCGAGCGCACTCCTGGTCTACGGCGTGGATCGTGTTCCCGCTGGAGTCGCGTCCTTGATGTCGTCGACGATGCCGCTCTTCACGGCCGTGCTGAGCCTCCTCTTGCTGGCGAGTCGGACGAGTGTGCTCGGTCAGGTGGGTCTCATCGTCGGGTTCATCGGCGCCGCTGTGCTCGCCGCTCCCTCCTTGGGCGGCGCAACTGCCGCAGTTGGGATCGTTTCATTGTTGGTCAGCGCTTTGGCGTGGGCGTTCGGAACCGTCTACATGAAATGGAAAGATTTCAGTGGCGTTTCCCCCATCATGCTGGTCGGCGTTCAGCTGGTGATGTCCGCGGCGATGCTCGTACCTTTTGCGCTGATCGTCGAGGGAACGGACCAAACCGACTGGTCGTTGGGTCTACTCATACCTCTCCTCTATGCCGCTATCCCTTCCAATGCCTTGACGTTCACTCTCATCGCCACAGTCGTGCGCCGAGCGACGCCGACGGTTGCTGCATCGACCGCGTACATGATCCCGCTGTTCGGCGTGTTCTTCGGCTGGC
>CAJQNJ010000173.1 GCA_905479685.1 uncultured Acidimicrobiales bacterium | reverse complement strand
TCCGGGTGTACTCGGGCAGCCTTGAAAAGGGCGGCACCGTGCTCAATAACCGCACAGAGAACAAGGAGCGCATCGGCCGTCTCCTCGAGATGCACGCGAACCAACAAAAAGACCGGGACATCGTTCAGACAGGTGATATTGCTGCGGGTATCGGATTCAAGGGCACCCGAACCGGCGACTCGCTCTCCGATCCGAAGTATCCGATCATTCTCGAAGAGCTCACGTTCCCTGAGCCTGTGATCCACGTTGCAGTGGAGCCGAAGGACAAAGAAGCCCAGGACAAGCTCGGCAAAGCACTCATGGCGCTTGGCGAAGAGGATCCAACCTTCCGAGTCGAGTCCGATGAGCAGACCGGACAGACGATCATTTCGGGAATGGGCGAGTTGCATCTCGAAGTCCTCGTCGATCGTATGAAGCGCGAGTTCAAGGTTGATGCAACCGTTGGCAAGCCTCAGGTTGCGTACCGCGAGACGATCACCAAATCGCTCGAGTCATACAAGTACACCCATAAGAAGCAGTCGGGTGGTTCGGGTCAGTACGCGGAGATCAGCTGCGACCTCGAGCCCACTGGCCCCGGTGGCGGCTATCAGTTCGACGACAACATCTCTGGTGGTCGTATTCCAAAGGAGTACATCAAGCCGGTCGATGATGGCATCAAGCAGGCGTTGACCAACGGCCCGCTCGCGGGCTTCCCGGTCGTCGACTTGAAGGTGACGTTGCAGGACGGCAAGACCCACGACGTCGACTCCTCGGAGATGGCGTTCAAGATCGCTGGTAACGCATGGTTTCGCGAGGCAGCCCGCACCGCGGGACCCGTGCTCCTCGAGCCAGTCATGGACGTTGAGGTCGTCACACCTGACGACTATCTGGGCGACGTGGTCGGCGACGTGAACTCACGTCGTGGCCAGGTGCAAGGAACCGAGCAGCGCGGCAACAGCCAAGTGATCAACGCCTTGGTTCCGTTGTCTGAGATGTTTGGATACAGTACCGACTTGCGTTCGCGTACCCAAGGGCGCGCGACGTACACGATGCAATTCCACTCGTACCAACAGACTCCAGCGTCTGTACAGGAAGAGATTGTCGCTCGCGTTCGAGGCGAATGAACGGAACTGCCAGAGCTTGCAACGGCAGCAGCAACCAAGATTTAACAAAACAATACAATCCAAGAGAAGAAAGAAACCAAAAGGAAACCAGTCATGGCCAAAGAGACCTTTGAGCGCAACAAGCCCCACGTCAATGTGGGCACCATGGGACACATCGACCATGGAAAGACGACGCTCACCGCAGCGATCACCAAGGTTCTCGGCGACACCGTCGCTGGCTCCACCGCGACCGCTTTCGAAGACATCGACAAGGCGCCAGAAGAGCGCGAACGCGGTATCACGATCAACGTGTCACACGTCGAATACGAGACTGCAAACCGCCACTACGCGCATGTCGACATGCCAGGCCACGCCGATTACATCAAGAACATGATCACGGGTGCAGCCCAAGTTGACGGCGCGATCCTCGTGGTTGCTGCAACTGACGGCCCGATGAGCCAGACCCGTGAGCACCTTCTGCTCGCTCGCCAGGTTGGCGTTCCAAAGATCATCGTTGCGCTCAACAAGGTCGACATGGTCGACGACGAAGAGCTCCTCGAGCTCGTCGAGATGGAGGTGCGCGAGCTCCTCGACAAGTACGAGTTCCCCGGCGACGACACCCCAGTCATCAAGGTTTCGGCCCTCAAGGCGCTCGAAGGTGATGCTGACGCAGCAGCCCAGGTCATGGAGTTGATGGAAGCCGTCGATGAGTACATCCCAATTCCTGAGCGTGACGTCGACAAGCCGTTCCTCATGCCGATCGAGGATGTCTTCTCGATCACCGGTCGTGGAACCGTGGTGACCGGCAAGGTCGAACAGGGTGCCGTCCACACGGGCGACTCCATCGAGATCGTTGGTCTCAAGGACACCCAGACGACGACGTGCACCGGTGTCGAAATGTTCCGCAAGCTCCTCGACGAGGGTCAAGCTGGCGACAACATCGGCGCATTGCTCCGGGGTATCGACAAGGAGGACGTGCAGCGTGGCCAGGTGCTCGCGGCTCCTGGCTCGATCACTCCGCACACCGATTTCGAGGCCGAGGTATACGTGCTGTCGAAGGAAGAGGGTGGCCGTCACAAGCCGTTCTTCTCGAACTACCGTCCACAGTTCTACTTCCGTACGACTGACGTGACCGGCACGATCAACCTTCCAGAAGGCACCGAGATGTGTCTCCCGGGCGACAACACAAAGATGACCGTTGAGCTCATCGCACCGATCGCCATGGATGAAGGTCTTCGATTCGCTATCCGCGAGGGTGGCCGTACCGTCGGTGCTGGCGCCGTCACGAAGATCACGAAGTAATCTCATGGCCGCTGCATCACAGAAGATTCGTATTCGCCTCAAGGCCTACGACCACACTCAGATCGATCAAGCAACCAAGCAGATCGTCGAAACCGTGCGTCGTACGCAGGCCGAGGTTCGGGGTCCGATCCCGCTTCCCACCGAGAAGCATCGCTACACGGTGGTTCGGGGTCCCTTCAAGGACAAGGACTCACGCGAACACTTTGAGATGCGCATCCACAAGCGTCTTCTCGACATCATCGAGCCGTCGCCAAAGACGGTTGATTCGCTCCAGCGTCTCGACTTGGCGGCGGGTGTCGATATCGAGATCAAGATTCAATAGATGACCTGGACCTACGGTCCAGCAAGAACTGCCTTGGCGTGAGCTGAGGACGATCAATGGAGCATCCCGGGGCGCATCAGCCCCGGGATGTTCACGTTTTGGAGACACACAGAGGGACAGCCGGTTCTCCGGGGCGGAATTGTTCCTCCCACCTCTCGGGTTACTCTCGACGTGATGCGACGCTTCGCGGTTCAATGTGTTGTACTTGCGGTCTTGTTAGCCGCCTGCGGTAGCGCGAACGAAACGACGGTGGCATCGGCGACGACCTCCGCTCCAGAATCGCTGCGGACGGGTCGGGAAGCGATTCTTGCCAACAACACCGAAGGTGAGCCGTATGTGCTTTGGTACTGGGGCGCGCATTGAAGCACCTGCCGCGAAGAATCCTCTGCGGTCGCATGGGTGACGAGACAGAACACCGGGGTTGAGATCATCGGTGTCCCGAATATCGATGATGGGTCCGATGATGACCGACTCGAGTTCATCGGAAACATGAGCACCCAGGTCAGCCATGTACTCGAGGAGCCCGACGAGTTCTGGGTTGCGCACCGAGTCACCAGTAATCCGACAGTGGTGTTCGTTTCTGCTGATGGCTCTGCGGAGGCACACGTGGGGGCGCTTGGTCCGCAGGGGCTTCTCGAGCGAGTCGAAGCCCTCAGCGGCAGCTGATCAGTTCACGTCGTCTCGTCGTCTCTTGACTCGTCCTCGGCATCGTCGTTCTCGAGGTTGTGTACCGGCAAGGTCTTTCGCACGATCGGGGGTTGTTCCTTGCTGTGTGCCGGATGTTTTGCGAGCGCGGTGAGTGGTCCTTCCTCGATCGCGTACCGTTCTCCGGTTGCCGAGATGATGCCCTGCGCCGTGGCTGCGGCTGGCAGTGCGAGGACCGCGCCGACTGGACCGAGAATCGATGCTCCGGCGACCACGGCGCCGAAGGCTACGGCGGGGTGGATTTTGAGTGTCTGGGAATCGATACGTGGGGCGAGCAGGTAGTTCTCGAACTGTTGGTACGCGACCATGAAGAGGAGCGCCCAGAGTGCTTTGCCGGGTGATTCGAGCAGCGTCAACCCGACCGGCAGTGCACCCGCGATATACACACCCACCACAGGAACGAACTGGCTGACCACGCCAACCCAAGCCGCGAGCGCCAACGGGAACTCGATGCCGATGATCGTGAACGCGATCCACGTGACGAGCACTGAAATACTTGCCAGGACCGTTCGCGAAAGGATGTACCCACCGGTCTTTTGGATTGCGAGGTCCCAGATACCGAGTACGCGCCGCTGGCGTTCAGGCTTGAGTCGAGAGCAGATCGAGCGACGGAGTTTGGGTCCGTCTGCGGTGAGGTAGTAGGTGAACAGCGTGACGGTGAACAGCTGGAACACCAGCGAAACGACGGTGGCGCCCAGCCCCACGACGTTGTTGGCCAGCCCTGTCAGCTGCTCACCGAGGCCGTTGTCGCTGAGGAACTGATCTCGCAAACGGTTGAGGTCGACGCTGTCATCCAGATTGTCCTGGAGCCAGAGTTCGGTATCGTCGATCAGCCCTGGTGCACGGTCGACGAAGTCGATCGTCTGCTCTGCGAGCACGCTGCCCACGATCCATCCGAAGACCGAGAGCAGCGTGATGGCGATCCCAAACATCAGGAGCGTACCGATGCCCCGTCTGACACCGCGATGTTCGAGCCAGTTCACCGCAGGTTCGAGCGCAAAGGAGAAGAAGAAGGCGATCAGCAGCGTCACGAGGAAGCCAGAGAGGTCTTCGAACAGCTGCAGAAGCAACCAGAGCGACGCAACTCCAGCGAAGAACAGAATCAGGGCCCGAGGCACCCATCCAGGCATCTGATCGGGTCCCCTGATGGCTTCGCCAAGCGTCGGATCGTCGGTAGCCATGGGCAAAAACACTAGTTGCCAGACGTCGCGGAGTTCGGGAGAGTGGCTTGGTGTTGAGGGGTGCTGCGAACCTGCTCGTTATGGCCTGGGGCGAAACCTCTGCCATCGGGTGATTTTGCTCAGAGCGTCGCTGACAAGTCCAACGCCTCTGCAACGCCATCTTCGTGAACCGATGCCACGTGGTGTCGGGCCAATGCCTTGACCTCTGGCGCGGCGTTTCCCATCGCGACCGGGTGGCCGACCGCCTCGATGGCGGGCACGTCGTTGAGGCCATCACCGATCATCATGACTCGGGCGATGTTGATGTCGAGGTCGCCGCAGATCTGGGAGATACCGCTTGCCTTCGTGATTCCGGCCCTCGTTGCAGACACGAATGCGGCGCCCGGCATGATTGGTGAGGTCGCGGATGTGATCGAGAGCTCCAATCCATCGAGCGCGGCGCGAACGAGAGAAATGTCTGATTCGGGGACCACGAATTGTGCGCGCACGATTGGGTGATCGGCGTTCACGAACGACGCCAGTTCGGTCGCTTCGAACGGAACACCAATGAGAGCGGCGTGCTCGATAGCCAGGTCGGTTGTCGATTCGACGGCGTAGTCGTCTGCGGAGTAGAGCTCGAGAACCCAATCACGCTCGTCAGCGATGCGAAGCGCAGCGTCAATCTGCACTCCAGACAACGGGTGCCCACGGCTTTCGCCGGTGCCAGTGTGGACGGTTGCGCCGCCGGCATGAAAGACGTGCCAGCCCGATGGGTCAAGTCGCTGGGCCATCTCCAATGAGGAGGCGAAGGCGCCCCGGGCCGTGGACAGCGCGAGATGTTGTCCTCGCCTGAGCGCTCTGTCGACCGCATGCCAGACTACGTCGGTGACGACACCCGATGAGCCGACGAGCGTTCCATCGACGTCGATGCAGATGAGTGGAATCACCCTTGCAGGTTATGGAAGTTTGCTAGACATCACCGTGAGGGCAGCGCGCCGTTTGATGACGCGCGTGCCGTTGAGATGAGGAGAAGATAAGCCGACGTGTCGAATGAACTTCCTGACCTTGATGAGGACGTGTCGTTTGTCGTCGACGAAGGTGCTCCTGTGGGGCCGATGCCGCTTCGGTCGATCATCGACAGCATTCGGTCTGGTGAGCGTGATCGCGATGTTCTCGTGTGGTGGGCGGGTGCTCCTGATTGGGTCCAGTTCGGAGGGGAGGCCGACTTGCGCGCGTTGCTGCAAGAACTCCCTGCGACGAATCAACCGTCGTCGCCTCCGGCCGAAGATCCTGTCCTCTTGGATGAAGGCGAGGGCGATGTCGACGAGGAACGTGAGCTCGAGACACCTGAGTTCGATCCGGTCGCTGAGGATGAGGCTCGGGTGATGTTGGCCCGCGACTCTCGGGCCATGCATCCAAGTTCTAGATGGGGGCTCGACGTCGAGGAGCAAGCCAACGAAGACCAAGGTGAACAGGATGGTGAAGAAGATGAAGCCGTCCACGAGGCGGACCCAATCGATGCGTCCGATCGGTCCAGCGACTTCGAAGATCTCGCGGCGATCGCACCCGGCGGCGACGATGCACCTCTTCGTTCTCGTGGGCTGAGCGGCTTGTTCGGAGCGCCGACCCACACCGACGCAGGCCTGGCCAGTGCCGACCGGCCGCCGGCAAGTGTGAAAACTGGCGAGACTGTCCGGTCATCGCTGGAGACCGTTGGGGCTCGCATTGAGGCCCTCACTTCGGCCACACGTGCGCGGCAACAGCTCGGCCCGCGCCAGCACGCTGGGGCCTCCGAGGATCTCGAGGCACCCGCGACCGAGGACCTCGACGGTGAACCCGAGCCCACTCCCGAGCGCGAATCCGCATCCGAGTCAGGCTCTTGGCAGGTCGTTGATGTCCCCGACCTCGACGAACGGTTCGCCGAAATGGTGACGTCCTCTATCGAGCGTCAGCGTCGCTTGGATTGGGCGCTTCGAGTCGATGAGCTCTTGTTGAGCGCATGCATTACGGCGGTGGTCGACAGTGGCTTCGTGCTGCTCGATCTGGCTACCCGGGACAGCGACCACCGGGCGCTCTTCGATCACAATGACGATTCGCGACATGTTCGACTCGAGATCTCACCGTTGTCCCCGCTCAATGCGGCGGGCGATCCGATTGGGCGTCACGTGCGGTTGAGTGTGGCGTGGGGCCGCGAGGTCGCCGACGCCGATGCGGCGTTCCAGGTCGTACGCTCCGAGGTGACCGACGATGAAGCGGCCCCTGGCACGTTCACCTGCGAGATGAACATGGTTTCATCATCAGCATCAGTCTGCGTTGCTCTCATTTGGAAGGCTGACGAGTTCGTCACGACGGACCACAACGTCGATCGAGCCGCCTTGGACGCCTCCATTGCCGCGATTCTTCATGCGCTCGAACAGCGTTGGCACGAGCTATTCGTCGCTGCCTATTGATCGTCGGCGCTCACCACCGAGCGTCACCTGTCATCAGCTCGATGAGGTTGGCCTCGGGGCCCGGTTCGGCGAAGAGGTACCCCTGGGCCCAGTCGACGTTGAGGGCGCGTAGCCCGGCGAGCTGATCCTTTGTCTCAACCCCTTCGACGGTTGTCGTCATGCCGAGTGCGTGTGCCATCGCCACTGCTGCGCGGAGCACGGGCGCGCCATCGCCATCCGCGGTGAGGCCGTCGAGGAATGCCTTGTCGACCTTGACGATCCCGACTGGGAGTTGTTGGACGTAGGCAAGCGATGAGTACCCGGTGCCGAAATCGTCGATGGCGACCGTGACGCCGGCGTCGCTCAACTCGTGTAGTCGGTCGATGACGGCGCGGTCAGCGAGTACGGACTCGGTGAGCTCGATGATCAGTCGATGTGGTTCGAGGTGGTGGGTTTCGAGAGCGTCGATGATTGTTGACACCATGTTGGGCCGACTCATCTGGGTGGCAGAGAGATTGACGGCAGCGCTGAACTGTCCCACCGAAGTGGTCAGCTCGTGTGCTTCTCGGATGGCCTGGAACAAGATCCAGTCACTGAGCTCATCGATCATGCCCGCGCGTTCGGCGGTGGCGATGAATCGGTCTGGCCCGATGAGGCCGAGCTCAGGGTTGTTCCATCGGACTAGGGCTTCGGCGCCGACGACGGTGCCGCTGTCGAGCGCCACCTTGGGCTGCCAGAAGATGACGAACTCGCCGTTTTCGAGCCCCTCGCGGAGCTTGTGCTCTCGTAGAAGGCGATCGCCGGCTCCGGTGTCGAGGCCTCGGTCGTGCTCGGCCGTCGAACCTCGACCGTTCTGCTTGGCCCGCACCACGGCGGCGTGGCCCTCGTCGATCAATTGAAGCGGGGGAGTGACGCTCTGGCCAATGCTGATGCCAATCGAGACCGTTGTCGTGAGGGTGGTGCCAGCAACCTCGAGCGGTTGGCGGATTGCTTCTCGTATGCGTTCGGCTACTGCGCGTGCGTCTTCGACACCGTTGATTCGGTCGAGCACGACGATGAACTCGTCACCTCCGAAGCGGACGACGGTGTCCGACCGCATGATCTGATGGCTGATGCGTTCGGCGGTCGTGGCGATGACGAGGTCGCCGATGGTGTGGCCGAGCGAGTCGTTCACGAGCGTGAGGTCGTCGATATCGACGAACAGCAGGCCAACCGATGCCCCCTGCGGGGTCGCAGCATTGAGCGCGGCTCGCAGGTGGTCTTCGAGGCCGTCTCGGTTCTCGAGTCCGGTCAACGGGTCGTGCCGGATGCGATCGAGGAGCTCTTGACGAGCCTGATCGTGGCGGATCGCGAGTCCGGCGAGCGAGGCGACTTCTTCGAAGATGTCGAGTTCGTGAGGGTCGAGGATTCGTTGTTCGCTGAGGTAGACCACGAGGACACCCACTATCAGGTTGTGCCGCCCGAACAATGGGATCGAGCGCGAGGCAAGTGCACGATGTTCGATGAACGTGGCGTGATGGTCTCGATAGAGGCTGCTGGCTGACAGTTCACTGACGACGACGTCGGCCTGGCGCGTCATGGCTGACGCCCACGAGCCGAACCAGTTGCGCCGGCGTTTGCCGTGAACCAATCGATTGATGGGCGATGGTGCCGTGGACGACCGCACGTTCGTCGTGTCGCGGTCGCCCACGGTCACGATGATGCTGACGGCTCCACGAATTCGATCGTTGAGCGCACCTGTGAGAGTTGAGAAGACGACATCACTGTGTCGATCGTCGGCGATGTCGGTGGCCACAGATGCGCGTAAGCCCAATAGCCATTCGTTGTGGTCAGGCTCTGGTTCGGGAACCAGGTCGAGCGCGATCTCAGACATTGTTTCATCATCGGCCAGAATTGGGCGCAGCGTAAGTCTGCCGACGGTCGGGAACCGGGAATGCAGCTGCTACCGTTTTGGCCTACGCCCGGGTAGCTCAGTTGGTAGAGCAATTCACTCGTAATGAATAGGTCAGCAGTTCGATTCTGCTCTCGGGCTCAAACGTTGAAAAATCAACAAAGTTTGCCACGCGACAGAGAAGAAAAGTAGTAGCACAGCGGTACAAGAGCAGATAACTTTGGTCATGTGGCTCCTCGACCAGACCGAATCACCGACCTGTTGCCCAGCTTCGAGCGGCACCTCCTGGCCAAGAACCGCAGCCCGCGCACCGTCATCAACTACGTGGGTGCAGCCCAAACGTTCGAGGAGTTCCTGCTCGCATCTGGGCACAACGGCAATCTGGCCGAGATCACCTCGGCAGATCTTGAGCGCTTCATCGTCGACCAGCTCAAGCGTCGCAGCCCATCTACCGCAGCGACGCGCTTCCGATGCCTCCAACAGCTCTTCAAGTGGCTTACGA
>CAJQNJ010000172.1 GCA_905479685.1 uncultured Acidimicrobiales bacterium | reverse complement strand
TCGGTTTCTCCAGGTTCGAGATCTTCGTCGAGCATCTCACCGCGTTGTTGATCGACAGTGAAGACGTCGTCCTCGTCTGCGAAGGTGTGCTCCATGTCGAGATCGATCCCGAGGGCCTCCGAAACATCACCCAGCAGGTAGAGCAGCTCATCGAGCAATGGAACATCGCTGTGGAACCAACGGCGACGCCAAAGATCACGCTCCTTGACTCGAGGCCGCTCGAGCAATTTTTGCGCGGTGTAATCAAGTCCGACGGCACCGCAGGCTGACGCCAACAGCGCACTCGCACCGAAGAGATCGTTGAGGGCCTGTTCTGGGGTGAGCACTGGCCAGTGTCGTTCGAAAAAGAGCGACAACTCCGCAGATTCCTCCAGGGACTCCCGAACATCACTGCGAGCACCGAAACCAGGCTCGTGCACCTCATCGATCAGGTGCTCGAGGATCAACCTCCGAAGCATTCCTGCGCCGCTGTTGTGGGTTGCCTGTCGCTTCGAGATGACCGTGAATTGCTCGAGCTCGGCGACTCCGATGGAGATCCGCCGACTGCCGTGCCAGGCCGTGAGGGACTCGGTCGGTTGACGCTGACGGTCGGAGACCGCACGCGCGAGGAGCGGGGCCATGATCTCGCTGCCTTTGAGCTCGGCGACTTCGCTCGACGAGTCCGGGTCGACAAGCACACCCGGAAACAACCTGTCCACGGTCATCGAAACGACGCCGCTCTCCCCGAGTGAAGGCAAAACGTCGCTGATGTACGAAATGAACTCGGTACTCGGCCCAACGATCAACACGCCGGTCTCGGCCAGGGCTGCTCGATCGGCGTACAGCAGATATGCAGCACGGTGTAGGGCGACAACCGTTTTGCCCGTACCGGGTCCACCCTGCACGAGCAGTGGTCCTTTGGCCGATGCACGGATGACGGCATCCTGTTCGGCTTGAATCGTCGCCACGACCGATTGCATCCGGCCGTCGCTTCGTTCGGCCAAGGTCGCCAACAACGCAGCTTCACCTCGCAACGATCGGTGATCGTGGATCGAGTCGGCATCGAAGATTTCATCGCTGTAGTTGGTCAGCTCGGCGTCGGTGTAGTGCAAATGACGTCGATGCGAAACTCCCAAGGGTTCGAGCGGCGTAGCTCGGTAGAAGGGCTCAGCTGCTCGAGCCCGCCAATCGATCAGATGGACATCATCGCCGTCGATCACGCTCATACGACCGATGTAGTCCGTACCAAACTCGTCAGAGGTGATTCGACCAAACGCAAGAGCTTCGCCAGCGGCTTCGAGTTCTCGAACTCGCTTCCATGCCAGCACAGCGCGAGCAGATGCCGCGCGCGCTGTCGCTGCTTCGACAGCGGACTCCGAATCCTCGTCTCCAACCTCGGCCTCGGTCTCGCGCGGGCCTTCTTCGGAAAGGAAAGATGCCTCATCTGCCAACCCTGTGGCATACCGGCGCGCTGACTCGACGTGAGCGTGATGTGCAGCCTCGATACGAGCAACGGCGGCCTGTTCGAGCTGGAGTTCGTCCGGGACCACATCTGGCTCGGGGTGCGCGTTCGTCACTCCTACAGGAAACCAGCTGAATCTTGACTTCCATGTGATCAGCTCACATCAGAGACGTGGAAGACTCTCGAAAGTTTCATTTTGGAGCCCGGATTGGCCGGGTTGAACAGCAAGGACGTCAGACATGAAAATCGGCTTCATCGGACTCGGAAACGTGGGCGGAAAACTCTCCGGGTCGATCCTCAGAAACGGCCTCGATCTCGTCGTGCGCGACCTGGACCGGTCAGCAGCGCAGCCCTTGCTCGACGCCGGAGCAGGCTGGGGCGAGTCGCCCAAGGCAATGGCTCAGGACTGTGACGTTGTCATCACCTGCCTCCCCTCTCCTGCGGCGAGCGCTGCGGTACTCGAAGCCCCCGATGGCCTTCTCGCAGGCTTCGGACCAGGCAAGATCTGGATGGAGATGTCGACCACCGATGAGGCCGAAGTCAAGCGTCTCGGCGAAAAGGTTCGCGCCGTTGGCGCCGAACCAGTCGACTGTCCGGTCTCGGGCGGATGTCATCGAGCCGCTACCGGAAACATCGCGATCTTCGCGGGTTGCACGCGCCCAACCTTCGAGAAGATTCTTCCCATCCTGACAACGATGGGTCGTAGAATTCTCCATACCGGAGATCTCGGGTCGGCGTCGATGCTCAAGGTCATGACGAACTATCTCGCCACCGCGAACCTCCTCACGGTCAGCGAAGCGTTGGTGACCTCGGCCGCCGCAGGAATGGATCTCAACACGACCTACGAAGCCATCGCCATCTCGAGCGGCAACTCGTTCGTGCACGAGACCGAAGGACAGGTCATTTTGAACGGTAGCCGTGACATCAATTTCACGATGGACCTCGTGAAGAAAGACATCGGCCTGTTTCAAGCCATCGCTGATCGTCATGACGTGCCGCTCGAGATAAGCCCTGTGCTCATCGACATTTTCAACGACGGAGCCGAACGTTTCGGAGAACGCGAATGGTCACCCAACATCATCAAGCGGCTCGAGGAGGCCACCGGCTTGAGCATTCTTGCCCCAGGATTTCCCGCTGAGATGGTCGACGACGAGCCGGAAGAGGCTGGCTATGAAGTCATTCCCAAGGGTCGCTCATGACCAATGAAGCCTGCGACTGCTGAACACGTGTGGTCGTCGTCAGGCGTCACCACCGTCAGCCTCATCACCTGCTCCGCTGTCTTCGATCATCTCTTCGACAACAGCGTCCCGCGGAGGGCCACTCGGTGGCGGAGCATCGGTTGACGAAGCCTCGGTATTCGAACGCGATGAAACCTCAGCTCCCACGGTGTTGAACGTGGTGACGAGCGCATCGCAAAGGAGTCGGCCGATGTCCTTGACGTCCTCGTGTACCGCAGGGTCCTTTGCGGCATTGCCGACCGAGTCGAACGCATCGGTCAGCTTTCGACCGAGCTCATCGACCATTGCCTTGGTTTCACCGGTGGAACGCTCCTCGTCGTCGGCATCTTGTTCCTGCTCGAGGTGAAGCTTCAGCTTCAATCCCAACGACTCCGCCTTGTCGGCAACGTCCTTCCATGAATCCTGTAGTTCGCTCATGTTCGATCCTTTCGCGTCTCGATGGTGATCGCACCTGTCTGTGCGCCATCCATCACGTGGTACAGCGCTCGCCGTCGAGGCTGTATTCCCCGTTACGCACGTAGCTGTATCCCCCGTTACGCAAGCACCTGGAACAGGGCCACGTTTGCCCGGGTCCCGGCGTGTTCTCCTCGCATCGCTTCATAGATGGACACATCGATGTTGTCCGGGCTGGTAATCAGTCCCGCCGTGACGAGTTCACCGAACAGCGCCTCGAAACCCATCTCGGTGTAATGGTCTGCGTTGATACCCAGCGCGCAAACGGCGCTGGGGGCTGCAATTCGAACGAGCTCGCGAATCGGTTCGGGCGACAGATGACCGTGGGTGAACGTCCCCACGCTCACGATGCCCATGTAGCTGTCATCGGGCATATCGAGCGGCTTGTTCAGATCGGCAACCATGAGTGAGCGGTAGGCGACCTCATCGAAGATCGACCGTTTCATTCGAGCAACGTCGAGCATCTCAGGCGAGATGTCGATCCCATCAACGATCTTCTCCCCGACGTCTCGAAGGGCGACGCCGACGATTCCGGTACCGCATCCAACATCGAGAATTGCCCCGCCTGCAGATCCGCCTGCATCGAGGAACGCTGCGACCACGTTCTCGTGGTACACGTACCCGGTAGGGGCGATGAAGTCCTCGTCGTACGTGGCGGCCCACTTGGCATACAAGCGTCGGCTGTCATCTGGCGTCTCGAGTGCGTAGGCGTCGTCGAGGCCTATGCCCTCGTCATCAGCCTCATCTTGGGTCATGTTCCCTTCGTATCACACCAACCCGGCTCACAACGCCGCTTACCCGATTCCGACTACCCGTCGAGCCAGCGTCGAGAAAGGTCGTCGTTCTCTTCGCCAGCGGCGAAGGCTGCAAAGCGTTTGTCGAAGTCGTCCTCGGTGGCCGTGGGCGAGTCCGGCTTCGTAGTTGCGCTGTCGAGTTGCGAGTTCGTGATGTCCACCTCGGCAAGAGTTCGGAGATCGACGGTCTGAACCCCGCCTTTCTGGGGCTTCACGGCGGCTTCCTTGAAGAGAAACGCCGCCTGATGTTCCCGAAGGCTCGCCAGCCGCGCCTCGATCACGTCGAGTTCGACGCTCACTTCGCGAAATTTCGCGCATCGCCCATTCGATCGGGACTGCTCCCGGGCGCGCAACATCGTCCGCTGTGTGTTGCTCAGCGGTGTCTGCGATGGTTCCGTCGTCCGCGTATCGTCGTTTCGCCCAAAGAGGTTCACAGGTGGCCGGTCGGCCAGATCGATCAAAAAGTGAGTCAGAGTACCCATTAGATCCCGGTACTCTCAAGCCATGGAACGACAAACGGCATCGCCCGTGATCGCAACAATTTCTCTCGGCTCGCAATGGCAAACACTCGACCCATTCCTGTTCTGCGCACATCACGAAGACGCCTATCCGAACGGCAACGGTTCGTTCGGACCCGATGCAACTCTCGACGGGAGGAGCATCGGTTCCGATTTCAGCGGGACCGACGGCTGGTCGATGTACCACGGGAGCGCGGTTCCGGGGTTTCCACAACACCCACATCGTGGATTCGAAACGATCACCTTCGCCCGACGTGGCTTGATCGACCACTCTGACTCCCTCGGTGCAACAGCTCGATTCGGGAAGGGCGACGTGCAGTGGATGACCGCCGGATCCGGCATCGTGCATTCCGAGATGTTTCCGCTCGTCAACACCGACTCGCCAAATCACACCGAACTCTTTCAGGTGTGGCTCAACCTGCCCGCACAGGACAAGCTCGTCGACCCGTACTTCACGATGTTGTGGTCAGAGGACATACCAACCCTCGAACTACCCGACGGAGGAAGTGTCACGGTGATCGCAGGTCGATTGGGCGACATCGAGCCACCGAGCCCGCCCCCGAACTCATGGGCTGCGCGTGCGGAGTCCGATGTCGCCATGTGGCACATCTCATTGCCGTCTGCATCGACGTGGACAATCCCGAAGGGTGACACATCGAGTGCACGGGTGCTGTACCAATTCAATGGGTCTGGACTGACGATTGACGAGCAACGGTTCGACGAACGCACCGGCGTTCAACTTCGTGCCGACATCGATCTCGAAATCCGCTCTGACGACCAGCCGATCGAACTGCTTTTGCTGCAAGGCACACCTATTGGCGAACCTGTCGCGCAGTATGGGCCGTTCGTCATGAACACTCGGGCCGAGATTGAACAGGCCTTCACCGACTATCAAAAGACCGAGTTCGGTGGCTGGCCATGGACCAGCGACGACCCGGTGCACAGCGCGACCGACGGTCGATTCGCAGTACATGCGGACGGATACCGAGAAGACGCCCCCGCCTGAAGCTCAGTTCGGCCACAGTTCGGTATTGGGATGGAACTGTGACCATGCAAACCAGAACGCTTGGTGTCCCCCGACGTCGTCACCGTTCGTATCGACGGCTCGAACCCCACCCCCATCGACGATCAGGGTGATGCCATCGACCTCTATGGACTCGCCCTGGTCAAGCGCAGCACGCGCCGAAGCGACATGAAATGCGAGCGGCACACCATCGGCAGTCGTCACACCCAGAACATCTTCTTGAACAGGCAATCGCGGATCAACATCGCCGATTGGAAAGATCGGCCCGTTGGCATCCCTGTTGTTTCTGAAGTCGAAGTCCCGGTCGAGCGAAAGCTCTTCAATCAGGACGGTGGTCTCGGGATGGGCTTCTCGCCAGTCCACCCAGGTTGACGTCACGACCGAATGCTGGTCGAGAGAGATGCCTTGTTCGGCGAGGGGGCCGGACTGCGCCGTACCGAGGAAGGTGTCGAATATCGAGAAGGTGTTCAGATCGAACATCACCTTGTTCGATCTGGTCAGCAGTCCAGAGGTTCGAAGCACGGGCCGGTCGACACCGTCAGGAAGATCGTCCGTGAACCACACCTGAGCCGAACCACAAAGCGTGCAGTACGGCATCCCGAAGTCCCGGCCGCCAAGCGTGTCATTGACCATCTCGCGGACTTCCATGATCTGTCTTGGGTAGGCACGCGATTCACCATTGATCACAACACCGAAGACCACGTCATCGTCATCGAGCCATGTGGCCTCGCCAGCTGGTTGCACGTCGGGGTTGTCCGCGGCAGGTATGCAGTTGCACGGATCGTCCGTGGTATCGAAC
>CAJQNJ010000171.1 GCA_905479685.1 uncultured Acidimicrobiales bacterium | reverse complement strand
GATCAGAGCGGAGCTCAGCGAACGCGAAGCTCCTCGCCAGAGATCAAACGACCGATGTTCGAACGGTGACGGTAGATCACCAGACCAGCCACGATGACCGAGGCCACGATCTCAACCGGATGCTCGTGGAGAATGATGACTCCGACCACGAGCAGCACGGTGATCACGAGCGATCCGACAGAGGCCCTCCGGGTGACTTTGACCACTCCGATGAATACAACGACGAGCGCCAAGCCGAGATAGGGATAGAGGGGTAGCGATCCACCTCCACCCGTGGCGACGCCTTTTCCTCCGTTTCGCCACCGAGCGAACGGGATCACGTGGCCAATGGTGGCGGTAGCCCAGACCGCAGCTGCCCACGGCCGATCGAGGACTAGGAGTGTTGCGAGAACTGGAACGAAACCCTTCATCACGTCGATGACGACGGTGACCATTCCGTATGCAGCCCCGGAGGTTCGGTACACGTTCGAGGCTCCGGGATTCCCTGAGCCTTCCTTCGAATGATCGTGCCCAGACAACATCCCGACTGCACTCGCTGTCGGGAACGATCCCGCAAAATAGGCGGCGAGAAGCAACGCCAAACCGACCACCGTTTCAGACACGACGTCATGTTACGCCACCGCAACCAGTGGAACCCGAGCGCGAAGGTTGTTGTTCGCCAATTTCGGTCCAATACTTTCAAGGCTGTTTTGCCAATAACGGAAAGACTCCCGATCCCGATGCCGACATATCAATACCGGTGCAAACAATGTGCCGACGAGTTCGAGAAGGTGCAGTCCTTCTCCGATGATTCGACCCCAAAGTGTCCCACCTGCGGAACACGTTCCAAGAAGAACATCTCGAAGGTCTTCGGGAAAGTGGGCATCAGCTTCAAGGGAAGCGGTTTCTACAAGAACGATTCAGCTGGCAAGAAGACCAGCACGTCATCGAAGCCCGACTCGAGCTCTTCGGACACCAAGACCGAGAAGACCCCCGCGTCGTCGGCTTCATCGACGTCAGGCAGCTCCTCGTCCGAGTCGAGTTCGTCGAGTTCGTCGAGTTCGTCGAGTTCGTCGAGTTCGTCAGAGTAGAAGCCGCCGCTCAGCGGAGCGCAATGACAACACGGCCCGCAGAACCAGCGTTCGCCAGTTCGGCAACACTCCGCGCCTCGACGGCCAGCATCACCGCTTCGTCAGTGACCTCGATGACACGGGCCGGATGGTCGATTCGATGGGCCGAACCTGTCGTGCCGAAGACATCGCTGATGACGAACAGATCGACGAAATCACCCGCCACGAGCTTCGGGACCGTGGGATCGAGGGGCAGTCCGATCGCTCGATGACCATCGGGCACGTCAATACCTTCCCTGGTGGACACCAAATCGCGACGCGTGAGGATCTCGCCTGCTCGAAGGTGACGGACTGAATGCTCGATGCCATCGGGTACGTGCGTCAGTGCATCATCTGCGACGAATGCCGCGGGTTGGTGCGAGATGGTGAGCTCGTTGGGTTCTATGGGTGCGCCCAATTCGATATCAACGCCTGCAACAACGATCGGTATCGTCGAGCCCCACATCGCGCGGGCCGATCGTGCATCGGCGACGACGGACCCGACGAGGGTAACGATCAGCGCGAGGGACGACAGAACCAACACTCGACCGACCACACGGTGCCGAACACGCCACGACCGTAATCGGGCAATACGAAGCCGCACGGAGAAGGGCAACCATCGCCACGGCTGGCGAAGTCGACGCAGATAGCTGCGAGGAGAAAACGATGACACGACACATCCCAGGAACTCAGCGAGGGGGAAGTCGCAGTCCTGATCTTAGCCGATCACTCCTGCCCCGAGAAGAAGGAATGCCAGAAGGCCGACGGCGATGCGATACCAGCCGAAGATTGCGAACCCCTTTTCGTTCAACCAGTTGACCATCCACTTCACGGCCACCATCGCTGAAACGAACGCAACGAACAACCCGATTGCCGGAGTCAGGATGCCGAAGGTATCGATGAGCTCCTCGCCACCTTGGAGACCCTCATAGGCGGTCGCAGCCGACAAGGTCAAGAGCCCGAGGAGGAAGCTGAACTCGACCGCAGCGCGAAGCGAAAGGCCCACGAGAACCGCCGCGATGATCGTGATCATCGACCGCGAAACACCGGGCCACATCGCAATCGCCTGCATGATCCCGATCACTATGGCGTTCTGCCACGTGAGGGTTCCCAACTCTCTACCAACCTTGTCGAACCATCCGATTCTCGAGAGCACCAAAATGACCAGACCTCCGACGATCCATGCCGCGGCGACCGGCGCAACGCCGAACAGGCGCTCCTTCACGACATCTTCAGATGCGAGCCCGATGACTGCGGTGAACGTGAAGGCGATGAGAACAGCTCCCAGGATGTTTCGCCCCTCCTCGCTCCGACCGACGAGGCCCTCGATCATCTGGCGAATCCGCTCCCAATACAAGAAGAGTACGGCGATGATTGCGCCTACCTGGATGCAGATTGCGTACGTCTCGATCGCTGCCTCGGATTCGGGAGTGTCGTTCAGACCGAGCAATTCGTTTGCCACGAGCAGGTGACCCGTCGAGGACACGGGGAGGTACTCGGTGAGCCCTTCCACAAGGCCGAGAATGATGGCTTGCAGAATTGTGAGCTCGACCACCACCTCGTTCTGAAGGACGGTCGCACCCGCGGGCGTCGTTGCCAGGATCGCGATGCCTGCTCCCAAAGACAGCACTGTCAACAGTCGCCGAATGGGATGTACGCGCATCAGAGACAATCGGAACGTCGGAGTCGTGATCAAGTAGAACGAACCTATGCGCCGCTCATCGAGACGTCGGCGATCGCAAGCGAAACCGGACCCGAGCCACCGGGTTGCCACTCTGTATCGGCTCCGACAGCAACGATGTCGGTCAACATCTTCTGCACGGTCGAAGCAATCGTTGCTTCCCGAATGGGTTCAGCCGCCACGCCGTTTCGGATCATGAGGCCGTCAGCGCCCACCGAGAAGTCCCCACTGATTGCGTTTACCCCCGAATGGAGGCCGCTCATAGAGGTGACCAGCACACCCAGCTCCACCCCTGCGATCAGGTCATCGAGTGTGCCCGATCCAGGCGCGACGATCACCGCATGCGCGCCGACGCCTGGTGTCGACCGATAGCCGCGCACAGCGTTGGCGGTTGTTCCGGTTCCGCTTCGCCGCCCCGTGTAGGTGTTGTGCAGGAATCCGCGGAGAACCCCACTGTCGATGAGAGGAAGGGCTCGACACGTCTGACCTTCCGAATCGACCGAGGTCGCGCCAAACGATCGGCCGTCGGTCGGATCGTCGAGCACGGTGAGCAGCGGTGATGCGATGACCTCGTCCACTCGATCGACGAACGGGGTCCGACCCTTCAGGGTCCGCTCGCCGTTGAGCATTCCGACGGTGATGCCGATGATGCTCGCGGCAATCCGCGGTTCGAGGACGATCGTCACACGCTGTGACTTCGGTTGTTGTGCGCCCAGAAGACGAGTCGCGCGATGCACGGCATCTCTCGCTGCCTTGTCGACCGACAGATTCGTCGGGCCGAAGTCGACGTCATATCCCCCTGCGATCTGTGTCTCGTCCCCCTCGGTCGCCATTGCGGCGACCGACACATGGGCTCCGGTTCCCCGGTCCGTGGCTCGGATGCCGGTCGACGTCGAGAGAGCCATCTCCCCAGAGCTGTCGGCATAGTTCGCAGTGCGGATCCCGGTCACCCGAGGGTCGATCGACAACGTCCGCTTCTCGAGATCGATCGCCATTGCCACCTTGTCAGCGGTCGGCATAGCTGCAACAGCGTCGTCCCAGTGGTCATGGATGATCGGGGTGCGGTCGTCGGGCTCTGCCAGCGCCACCCACTCGTCGGGTTGGGCGAACGATCGGTTGTCACGCGCCTCTGCGAGCGTCTCGGCGATGACATCAGCATCGAGCGAACCAGCATGAGCGAATCCGACGCGACCGTCTGCGATCACCCGGATGCCGATCCCCGCCGAGCTGGCAGAGGTGAACGACTCGACCTCGCCGTTGTAAGCGGTGATCTCGGTGGCTGTGCCCTGAGAGACGAATGCCTCGACCTGTTCACCTGCTTCGGCCTGGTCAGCAACACGATCAGCAATTCGAAGCAGTTCAGACATCGGAGAGATCCTACGATCAAAAGGGCGTCATGGTAGCGCCAGTCGTCAGCGTGCTGAACCGGGTTTCAACCGATGGCGAAGAACTTTCCCGATCGGGTGCCGACGAAGATCTGACCGTTCAACACCGCCGGGGTCGACTCGATGCAGCCACCCAGCTCTACCTCCCAAAGTGGCATGGGTGGAGCGGTGATGTCACTCATGTCGAAGCTGTGGAGCGTGCCGTTGCAGTCGCCCTGGATCAGTACGTCGTCGACGATCACGGGGCTCTGCCAGAGCGGCCCAGGAAGTCGGAGCACCCATCGCTCCGATCCATCTGCCCGGTCGAGACCGAGCACCCGGCCATCATCGGTGGCGACGATCACGAGATCTTCGTGGAGCGCCGGAGTCGCCCATACCCCGGTGTCGATGCCGTTCCGGGCCTCACGGCCCCAGACCAGTGGATCATCGGGCTTGCTCGGATCGAGCTTCATGATCTGCCCGAGTTCCTTGCTGCGGCTGTTGCCCCGTTCGTACTCGCTCCCGACATAGAGCATTCCCTCGTTGTCGATCACGATCGTGGCGTCGGTGTCGTCGCCTGTCCAGAAGCGAAAGACCCGCTCGGGGGTGCCGCCGGTGTCGAGCGAGCTGATGTCCCAGCCCTGGACGAGGCCGCCCGAGTTGGCGAAATAGACGACGTTGCCGCTGATGGCCACGGAGTTCTCGATCGACACGTTGCCACCAACCGCCGCAGTCAGTTCGCTGTCCCAGCCCTCGGTGGAAAAGACGATTTCGGGTGCCACCTGCACGAAGCCATCGGCGCCGATCGAGCGGTTGAGTTTCACGATGAAGAATCTCGAGTTCTCCCCGCCCTCGAACAGGTAGTCGTCGATGACAAGGGCCGAACCGTCCCAGTCGTTGTTCCATTTCGTCGGTTGCACTGCATTGGCATCGAGCTTCCACAGGGCCTGTGGTTCCGGCCGATCGATGGCGACCACGTGGAAGAAGTTGTCGCGACTGCCCGTGTACATCAGGGGGAAACCGTCGGGATCGATCGTGATCGATCCCTTGATGATGTCGTTGGTGGCGTAGGGCGGATACGCCTCGGCGCCCGTGGCCGGATCGAGGAAGTTGACCTTGCGGTTGTAGCCACCGAACGCCACCCACCAGGACGAGTCGTCGCCCGGCGGATGGAACACAGCGGGTTGGCCGGTCCAGCCCGAGCCACACCACTGCTGCGCTGAGCCGCCGACGTTGGAGTTGGAGCAGCCGACGTCGTAGCTCCATTGCACGGCGGCGGCAGCCGGCACCGGTCCCTGGCCGTAGTAGGTGCGGGTTGGATTGCCTCGAAAGGTGAGGAGCCCTTCGGCTGCTCCCAGATCGGCCCACGGCTTGCCAGACGATGCCGGGTTCACCCAGCCGTCGAATGCGGGCAGGGCCTCCTCGGTGGTGGTGGTTGCCTCGGTGGTCGGCGGCTCGGTGGTCGGCGGCTCGGTGGACGCGGTCGTGCTCGTGATCTGAGTTGCTGCTGAGATGCTGTCATCTTCGGCACTGGTCGATTCACCGACGGTTTTCGCAGCATCGACGGAGTCGTGGCGATCCTGCCATCTGGCGATGCCCAGCAGCGCCACGAGGACCACGCCGGATGCGAGCATCAGTAGTCGAAATCGCGTACCGTTTTGATGCGCACCCATCCGTCTTCATTCTGACACGCTTCCGTGGCTGCCGAGCACCACTAGTGGTTCAGCCTCGAACAGGTCTCCCTCGTTCCAATACGTGCCGACAGCAGTGGGATATGTCTCCGACTTGGGGGTGAAGTACCGTTTGTTCATGGTCCTGCGTCTCGTGCTCGCCGAGGACAGCTTCCTGATGCGCGAGGGGATCACTTCGCTGCTGGCGCTCGACGACGACCTCGACCTCGTGGCGAGCGCAGAGTCGTACGACGGGTTGCTCGCTGCGGTCGAAGAACACCACCCCGATGTGGTCCTCACCGACATTCGGATGCCTCCCACCCAGACCGATGAGGGCATTCGCGCCGCAAACATCATTCGGGCCGACCACCCCGAGATCGGAGTCGTCGTGCTGAGCCAGTACGTGGAACCCGATTATGCGATGCGCCTGTTCGAGGACGGTTCGGAGGGGCGGGCGTACCTGTTGAAGGAGCGGGTGGCCGATCTCGACGAACTGTCGGCCGCGATACACAAGGTCCACGCGGGCGGGTCGGTCGTCGACCCCAAGGTCGTCGAGGCCTTGATCAATGCTCGTGGCGCCGACGACGGCTCGATCCTCGATCGGCTCACCGAACGGGAACACGAGGTTCTGACGGAGATGGCCAAGGGGGGCAACAATTCGGCGATCGGCGAAGCGCTCTTCATCTCAGCCCGCTCGGTCGAGAAACACATCGGCTCCATCTTCACAAAGCTCGACCTCTCTGAAAGCGACGACACGAACCGTCGAGTTCGGGCAGTGCTTCTCTACGTGGGCCTTGGCCCGGACTGAAGCGGGTCAGCACCACCTGATCATTCGGGCAAGCCCGGTGTGCTGCCCCAGTTGATGATGCGATGATGGAACACATGGAGAACGTCAGAGTTCTGATCGTCGACGATCAGCTTCCGTTTCGCGAGGCATCTCGCATGGTCGTCGAGATGACCGACGGCTTCGAGCTCGTGGGTGAGGCGGAGAACGGTGAGGAGGCGGTCGAGATGGCTGCGGACCTGAAGCCGGACCTTGTCCTCATGGATGTGCAGATGCCGGGCATCGACGGTCTCGAGGCCACCCGGCGCATCATGGATCTCCACGATCCACCGCACGTTCTCGTGATGTCCACGCATGAATCGGGGAATTACGACGGTCCAGCAAAGGACGCCGGCGCAGTTGGTTTCGTTCCGAAGTCGTCCTTCGGTATGGACACGCTCGAAGATGTCTGGGCGGCATCCCAGGATTCGTAGACCGCCACCGGTCCATATCGATCTCAGCACGCTTCGTCATGCGGGGATAGAGCTTGTGATCTGTAGATGCTGGGCATCGGATGTCTCGTCGATGGTGAGCGTGCCGCCGGCGGCATCGATCCGATCGGCGACTGCTCGCAGGTCGAGATCGGTCTCGATGCGGCCGAGACCGATCTCGGTGACCAGGTCGCCGTTTCGAGTGGCCAGGTCGACACGAGCGCTCGCCGCACCAGACATCCGAGCCTTCTCGAGCGTCTCGACGACACAGAAATAGGCGGTTTCCTCAGCGGGCCGGGCGTAACGATCGAGGT
>CAJQNJ010000170.1 GCA_905479685.1 uncultured Acidimicrobiales bacterium | reverse complement strand
GCGTGAACCAGCGGGAAGCATCGTGCAGATTCGAGAGCAGCTGGCAGCCTAGTGGTCCAATTTCGCGGAATTCATCACGCCGGACTCGTCGTGGACGACCTGGATGCGGCAATCACCTTCTATGGCGCGCTCCTCGAGATGGAGGAGGTAGAACGCGATTCGTGGCGCGCTCCCTCACCGATGCATGACCAAGGTATCGGTGTGGAGAACTCGGGCGCCGAGGGAGTGATGTTGCGTGGCTCGAACAGCTACCTCGAGGTCTGGCAATACTTCTCTCCGGAGCAAGCCGGCGATGACCCGGCCACAAGAGGCGCACACGAGCGTGGGCTCCGCCACATCGCCATCGAGGTCGATGATGTCCGCGCCGCGCTCGAGAAAGTCGTCCTCCTCGGCGGATCCAAGATGAACGACCCCGTCGAGATGTCTGACGATGGCGCTGCAGCCGTGTACTGCCGCGACCCGTTCGGGACGATCATCGAGTTCATGTCGGTGGGCAATACGCTCGCCAGCCTGGATGACTTGGAGTGAACCTGAAGCGCCCAATCGCGTCCGATCTTCTCCCCTTTCAGATTGCACTCGCAGTCTCATCAGCATCAGTCGGCGGCATCATTCCGCTCCTGGGCGAACTGCGCGACATCAAGGGATTCTCGGAGATGGAAATCGGGATCGTCGTCTCCGCAGGGTTCCTTGGGTCATTCGTCGCCCAGATCGGCCTCTCGAGATTTGCCGATCGAGGTTTCGGACGCCAGATGGTCACCGCTGGCATGGCGGTCGCTGCGGTCTCGCTGCTCGCTATGGCGTTCGTGGACGACCTGTGGTTGTGGGTTGCGCTGCGGTGTCTGCTGGGTTTTTCGTCTGGATTGGTTGTGCCCGGTGTGAAACGTGCTGCAGCGGTACACGATGTCGACAAAGTCGGTGAAAACCTTGGGCGACTGGTCGTCGGGGACATGTCCGGATTCCTTCTCGGCCCCGTCGTAGGTGCGGTCTTGGCGCAGGTGTTCGGATTCAGCGCGCCGTTCATCGTGCTCGCCGCACTGATGTTCTTGTTCATCCCGTTCGCTGCCAGGTTGCCAGCTGACCGTGGCGCGCTCGACGAGTCGGGCCGCAAGAACTCGTTCGATCTGCTCGGAATTCGACGGTTGCAGGGCGCGCTGATTCTCGTCTTCGGGTATTTCGTGCTGATCGGTGCTTGGGAATCGGTGATGCCCGTCATGTTCGCCGACCGAGGCGGATCGCCAGTGATGATCGGCATCGCATTCACACTGCTCGGAATTCCGATGATCCTGTTCAGCACACTCGCTGGCAGAACAGCAGACAGGGTTGGCCCGCCCAGGGTTGCCGCTGGCGCGCTGACGGTGATTGCGCTTTCAACCATGACCTACGGGTTCATCAAGTCGATCCCGATCTTGGTTGCGTTTCAAGGGGTTCTCGGAATCGCCGACGCATTCGGATTTACCGCAGTTCAGGTTGCTGTGTCACGCGCCGTCCCACAAGACCGGCAGGCTGCTGCCCTTGGCCTCATGGGTGGGGTCCAGGTGCTCGGCGCTGGCCTGTTTGCCTTTCCCGCTGCGGCCATCTATCAGCAGTCCGGTGAGGAAACGACGTGGGTCGTGGTCGGACTCTTCATGTTGGCGCTGATCGTCGCCGGCCTCATGCGCCTCCGAGGGACGCAACCTGCTATGGCCACGTCGTGAAACGAGATCTCCTCCCCTATCAGATCGTCATGGGGGTCGTCAGTGCCTCGATTGCAGGGATCATCGCTGTGTTGGGCGAACTTCGCTCCGATCTTGGATTCTCCGAGGTGGCCATCGGCATCATCGTGGCGTCCGGATTTTTCGCCTCCTTCGTGGCCCAAGTTGGTTTCGCTCGGTACGCCGACCGCGGTTTCGGCCGCCAGATGGCAACGATAGGGATCGCGATCAGCGCCATTGCCCTGTTCGTGATGGTCGTGGCCGATACCGTCGTCGTTTGGAGCTTGAGCCGGGCCGCGCTCGGCTTTGCGGGCGGTCTCGTGCTCCCGGGGCTTCGTCGAGCGGCGTCGGTGCTCGATCCCGACAATGTGGGTGAGAACCTCGGGCGACTGATCGTCGGCGAGATCAGCGGATTTGTCATGGGCCCGATCGTGGCATCGTTGCTCGTCGAGGTCGGTGGTCTTCGCGCCCCGTTCCTCGCGTTTGCAATCCTGTCGGTGCTGTTCCTCCCATTCGTCGCCCGACTTCCTGACGACAACGGGAAGCGAGACGCTACGGCTGGCTTCCCGTTCGATCTCCTCAGGAACCAGCGCCTCCAAGGCGGCCTGATCCTGATATTTGGCTACTTCTTCCTCATTGGAGCTTTCGAATCCGTGCTCCCGGTGATGCTCGCGGACGAGGGCGCTCGACCAACAACGGTTGGTCTCGCGTTCACGGTGTTCGCAGTCCCGATCGTGCTCGTGAGTGCTCGCGCCGGCCGAACCGCTGACCGCCTCGGACCACCCCGTGTTGCCATCGCAGGTATGGCGATCAGTGCGGCGGCGACCTCGACCTACGGGATCATCCCCAGCGTGTGGCTCTTGCTCGCCCTCATGACCGTCGTCGGGATAGCAGACGGTTACGGATTCATTGCAGGCCAAGTGCTCATCTCACGGTCGGTCGCCGAACACCGCCAGGCTGGCGCGCTCGGCCTCATGGGAGCCGCCGAGGTTCTCGGCGCAGGAATATCAGCAATTCCTGCGGCATGGCTGTACGGCGAAACGGGGAAAGAACTCACGTGGTTCATCGTGGCGACCTCTGCGCTGATCCTGTTGGCGATTGGCGCTATTCGTTTGCGTGGCACTCAACCGGTCAACGCTTCGGGTACGAATCTCGACTGGACTCCCGTCGACCGTCATCGCACTCCCACCGTGGACTGACTTCCAGTCTTCGACTGCACCCGACTTGCGCTGGTTCAGTCGAACAGAGCCATCGGGTCACCCATGTCGTGGTAACCGAGGTATCCGCCACCGATGCTCGAGGCGTCGTACAGCGCATAGCCCAGGAGTTCTTGCGCCTTGCGCGGCAGTGTTGCGGCAACGTCGGGGGGGACGTTGGTGTAGCTGTTCTCGACCGGTCGGAGCCAGCCGCAACAGAACCCGGTCGACAGCGCTCGCCGATGGCGATTGGTCGTCGTGTTCGCTCCACCTGCATGCAGGGTGTCCCCACGGAAGAAGAGCGTCGACCCAGCTGGCAGGTCACACGCCGTGATCTCAGAATCGTCGGGCACCCGGTCGGTGTCCCAGCGATGGCTGCCTGGGACGACCAATGTGCCACCCATGGCCGGCGACACGTCGACGAGAGCCGCGATCGTGTTGACGATCATCGGACCCGGGGGCCTTGCGAAATTCCATGCGTCGTCGTCTCGATGCATCGGCTGGGCTGATTCGCCGGGTCCGATGTCGATCACTTCGCCGTCATTCAAGATGATCGTCGGACTGATGGGGCCCAGCACGGCCTGGGCGAATTCGACAATACGGTCTTCCGTCATGATCTCGACGAACGATGGAGCCTTCGCACAGAGTCCCTGAAGTCGTCTGGTTCGGTGGCCCAAGAAGTCGTCTGACGCTGCTGACCCGGAATTCGTTCCGGCATGACTCTCGAGCCAAGGCTCGAGTTCCGCATTGAACCGCTCGAGCAGTTCTGGCTGGATCCAACCGTCGACGATCACTCCCCCGTCTCGGTCGCTCACCTCGACGATGTCGTCGGCCGTGCAGTCGGCTGGTAGTCGCTGTAGTTCAGGCATTGGTTTCCTCCGGGCCCATTCCAAGGCCAAGGTGGTATCTGCGGTCGGGGTGCACGGCGGTCATGACAGTCCCTTCAGGAAGTGGCGGTCGAGAAGATCGACGACGTCGTCGAGTAGCAGAATTGGGTCGGGCATCAACGCCTCCATCTCGTAGGCACTCATTGCGTTGAGAAAGAGTCGAGCGAGAACTGGTGCGGGATGAGGCGAGCAGAACTCACCACTGGCAATTCCGTGGTCGA
>CAJQNJ010000169.1 GCA_905479685.1 uncultured Acidimicrobiales bacterium | reverse complement strand
CGACGACTTCCTCCATGGGGATCACGACCTCGTAGATCGCGTCTTCCATGTTCATCGACTGGATTCGGGCATGCAGGTTGGCGGTGACCTTCTTCTCGTAGCCGGACTGCGTGTGCACGACGTACCAGGCACCCGGGCGGGTCCACGGGTCGTCTTCGTCGGGCTCGTCGTCGGCAGCGTTGAGGGCGTCGCTCTCGCTGACCACCTCGACGTCGTCGGCGGGCTGCTCGTCGTCGGCGGGCGACTCGTCGGCGGCGGGCTGCTCGTCGTCGTCGGAGCTGACCCCACTCGGGAGCGCGGCCCCGGCATCGGCGGCGGCAACACGCGGCAGGTCGGCCTCGATCGGCTCGTTGCCCTCGGTGACGTCGGTGTCACCCTTCGGCAACAGGTCGGCGGCGCTCGATGGAGCCGCTTCGGAGACCTCGGTGGCCATCTCGGTGTCGTGCTCACTCATGCGTAGAACCATCCTGAGACATAGGAGAGGCCGTAGTCGAGACCACCCACGAAGGCTGTGTACGCCACCACCGTCGCCGTGACGATGATCGAATAGCGCACGATCTCGGGGCGGGCCGGCCAGGCGACTTTGCGCATCTCGTCGCGGACCTCGCGCAGATACTGCGCTGGTCCGACGCGCTCACGCTGGGCCTGCTGGCGAGGGGCGCGTGTTGGCGCGCCCTTCTCGTCGAGGGCACCTTGGCGCTTCAAGAGGCGCTTCTGTTCGCGATTCAGGTCATCCATTGACATGGCGTATATCTCTCACGGATCGTCTGGGCAGGGCAGGAGGGACTCGAACCCCCGACCGTCGGTTTTGGAGACCGATGCTCTACCAACTGAGCTACTGCCCTCGGAAGGGAGACGCAAGCGTACCAGCGTCATCCCAGGATCTGATCGGCGTGGTCGCTGTGCGTCCACGGATTCCGGTCAGTTCCCCGAATGATGGTCGGCGTACCAGCGGCACACCGACCGGGGGCATCCCCTACGACTCGAATCAGCGGGTCTCCTTGTGGACCGTGTGCTTGCGGTCGTTGCTGCAGTACTTGCTCATCTCGAGGCGCTCACGATCGTTCACTTTGGACTTCATCGTGATGTAGTTGCGCCGCTTGCACTCGGTGCACTCGAGGGTGATCTTCACCCGCTTGTCACTCTTGGCCATCTGATTCTCTCTTCGTCGGTTTTCGAGGTGGAGTGCGCCCGGGCCGGCGAACCGGCTCGGGCACCCTCACGTCTCGAAAAGTCTTGTTTCGGTTGTTCGGTTCGTCGGTTACTTGATGATGGTGACGACGCGGCCGGCACCCACGGTACGGCCACCTTCACGGATCGCGAACCGCAGACCCTCATCCATCGCGATCGGCTTACCCAGCTCGACCGTCATCTCCACATTGTCACCAGGCATCACCATCTCCGTACCCGACGGCAACTCGATCGTGCCCGTCACATCAGTCGTACGGAAAAAGAACTGCGGACGATAGTTGTTGAAGAACGGCTTGTGACGGCCACCCTCCTCCTTCGTCAACACATACACCTGACCAACAAAATTCGTGTGCGGCGTGATCGAACCCGGCTTACACAACACCTGACCACGCTCGACATCATCCTTGCCGGTACCACGCAACAACGCACCGATGTTGTCACCAGCCTGACCCTGATCGAGCAACTTGCGGAACATCTCCACACCCGTACACGTCGTCTTTTGCGTATTCCGCAACCCGACGATCTCAATCTCATCACCCGTGTGAACAATGCCCTGCTCGACCTTGCCGGTCACCACCGTGCCACGACCCGTGATCGTGAACACATCCTCGATCGGCATCAAGAACGGCTTGTCCAACTCACGCACCGGCTCAGGAATATACGAATCACACGCAGCCATCAACACCATGATCTGCTCCTGCGCCTCAGCATCACCCTCCAACGCCTTCAACGCGCTGACAGCAATCACCGGACAGTTGTCACCATCGAAGTCGTACTCCGACAACAACTCGCGGATCTCCAACTCGACCAGCTCGAGCAACTCGGCATCATCGACCATGTCAGCCTTGTTCAACGCCACCAAAATCGACGGAACACCCACCTGACGAGCCAACAACACATGCTCACGCGTCTGCGGCATCGGACCATCCGTCGCAGCAACCACCAAAATCGCGCCGTCGATCTGCGCAGCACCCGTGATCATGTTCTTGATGTAGTCAGCATGACCCGGCATATCAACATGCGCATAATGCCGATTCTCCGTCTGATACTCGATATGAGCAATCGAAATCGTGATACCACGCGCCTTCTCCTCCGGCGCCTTGTCAATATTGTCAAACGCCGTGAACTCAGCCAACCCACGATCCGCCAACGTCCGCGAAATCGCAGCCGTCAACGTCGTCTTCCCATGGTCAATATGACCCATCGTGCCAATATTCACATGTGGCTTATTACGCTCGAACTTCGCCTTGCTCATTGCTGTATCCCTTTGTCTCCGGGTTTGTTGGGTAACTTCTCTGATCGGACTTGCTGTCGCTCGTCCTCTTTTTTTCCGTCGGACTCGCTGTCGCTCGTCCTGTTGTAGCGCCGATCGGGATCGAACCGATGACCTTCCGATTATGAGCCGGATGCTCTGACCAGCTGAGCTACGGCGCCAGGCCTTGCCCCCCGGACGGGTGTTCCCGACCGGTTGGTCGAGCCCTCTGTGGGAATCGAACCCACGACACCAGCCTTACCATGGCTGTGCTCTACCGACTGAGCTAAGAGGGCGCTCTTTCTTGGTTTCGGTGCGCGGCAGAGCCGCGAACCGACGTGCCAGTGTACCGGCCGTGGCGGGGTTCACACCGCGCGCGTCGACGCGATTTCGTGCCGATCGACGGTCGGGAACATGCTGCTCAGGGCGCTCGTGGCATCACTACGCTGCCGACCATGAGCCAAGCCACGGGTGGGGACGACAGCGGCCTCGTGATCCGGCCTGCCACCACCGCCGATGCCGCGGCGATCGCCGAGATCTATAACCGCGAGGTCACCGAGACGACCGCCACGTTCGATCTGGTGCCGCGCACGATCGAAGCGCAGCAGCAGTGGCTGCTCGACCGATCGGGCGCATTTGCGGCGATCGTCGGCGTCGACCGTGCGACGCGGCAGGTGATCGCCTTCGCCTCGCTGTCGCCGTACAA
>CAJQNJ010000168.1 GCA_905479685.1 uncultured Acidimicrobiales bacterium | reverse complement strand
AGACGCTGAGCCAATCGCAGTGGGAAGCGCAGGTGTTGCGGGCAAATCGTCGGATGCCAGATCTGGGGGTTCCGCATCAGAAGAAGGGAATCGTCGACCTCTATGACGTCAGCGACGATTGGATCCCGATCTATGACCGGACCGACCTGGACGGCTTCTACGTTGCGATTGGTACGAGCGGTAACCAGTACAAGAATGCGGGCGTCGCCGGTCACATGATGGCCGAGCTCATCACCGCCGTGGAGGCGGGCCACGACCACGACAACGACCCGCTCGTCGTGACCGGTGCGTACACCGGCTGCGATCTTCAGGTCGGCTTCTTCAGCCGCAACCGAGAGATCAATCCAGACTCTTCGATGACGGTCCACGGTTAGCCAACGCCGATGAAGATCACCGGTGTTTCGGCCTACAGCGTCGACCTCAGACTGAAGGAGGGGTCGTACAGCTGGGGCACGCAATCGTATGCAGCGTTCGATTCGACCGTCGTCGTGCTCGACACAGACGAGGGAGTTCAGGGCTACGGCGAGATTTGTCCACTCGGGCCCGGGTACATGCCGTCGTTTGCAGCAGGGGCACGCGCTGGCATGCGGGAGATCGCGGCGCATCTCATTGGATTGGACCCTCGACAGATCGAGGTCGTGGCGGCAAAGATGGACGAAGTCCTCAAAGGGCATCCGTATGCGAAGTCGGCGCTCGATATGGCGTGCTGGGACGTTGCGGCAAAGGCGGCTGGCGTGCCGGTGTCGACGCTCTTGGGCGGGTCGTTCCGTGATCGAGTGAAGCTCTTTCGTGTGATCAGTCGAGACACACCAGAAGCGATGGCCGACCGACTGCTCGAGTATCGCGATGAGGGATTCTCCCAGTACCAGATGAAGGTGGGGGAGCACCTCGACACCGACATCGCTCGTATCACGGCGGTCACCGATGTGTTGGTGGCGACCGACACCCTCGCCGCTGATGCAAACACTGGCTGGCGTCAACACGAGGCGATTCGCGTCGCCGATGCCGTGGCGGACCTTCCGTTGTACATCGAGCAGCCATGTCTGACGTACGAGGAGTGCCTCGCCGTCCGACCGCACCTCCGTCGCCCGCTGATTCTCGACGAAGTGATGGATTCTCGGGCTGCCATTCGGCGAGGAGCCGCTGACGGCGCGATGGATGTGATCAATCTGAAGATCAGTCGCTTCGGTGGGCTCAGTGGTGCCCGGCGAGCCCGGGACCTCTGCGTTGACCTCGGGATCGCCATGACGATCGAGGACACATGGGGAGGCGAGATCGCCACCGCGGCAATCGCTCACCTCGCGTCGTCGACCCCTGATGGCTTTCACTTCCAGTCGAGCGCATTCCACGACTACCACAGCATGGCGATCGCCGAAGGCGGTCCCGTCGTGTCCAATGGTCACATGTCGGTGGCCGACTCACCGGGTCTCGGCGTCACCCCTCTGTGGGATCGACTCGGCGAGCCACTGTTCTCGATCAGCTGAGCCGATCTGTGCAGGGCAGGGTGCCAACCAGACACTTCATACTGCACAGATTCAGCACAACGGATCTGTGCAGGGCTGGGCGCCGACCAGACACCTCATACTGCACAGATCTTGGTGGCGCGGCTATCCGAGCAGGTCGTCCTCGAACGGGAACTGGCTCAGCAACTCGGTGCCGGTTTCGGTCACCACGATCTGTTCCTCGAGCTTGACCCCTTCTGCGTCGCCGGGTTTCCCGATGTAACTTTCGACGCACAACGTCATTCCAGCCTCGATGATGCCGTCGTATCCGAAGGCACCGAAGTCCTGACGGTGATAGAGGTAGGGGTATTCGCCGGTCATACCAACGCCATGGGCGCTCAGGTAGTACCGATTGCCGGCGAACTCGTCGGGTAGATCCCATGCGCGCTCGGAGTATTCGCGGAATGACAGCCCAGGCTCGATCATCGCCATGTTGTGATGGACCTGTTCATGGGCGTAGCGGTAGAGCTCTCGTTGTCGCGCACTAGGGGAGTCGGGGCCAGCGTGGAACGTCCGGCTGAAGTCGCTGTAGTAGCCGTGTACGCCGACGACATCGGTGTCGAAACTGATCAGGACGTTCGGCTCGATCACATGGTCGCTGGTCTCTTGAAACCAAGGGTTGGTGTGCGAACCAGCGGTCATCAAGCGTGTCTCGATGTAGTCGGCGCCCGCAGCGATGACGTGTTGATGGAAGATCGACCAGAGTTCGTTCTCGGTCAGGCCGGGCGCAATGTTCGACCGCAGGGCGTGCATCGCTCCCTCGGTCGCGCGCAGCGACGCACGGATGCAATCAAGCTCACCGGGGGACTTGATCGATCGAGCTCGCTCGACCGGCTCCTGGGCATCGACGATCTCGAAACCGTGTTCGGCAAGCGCAATGGCGGCGCCCGGGTTGATTCGCTCGACGCCGATCTTCACACCATCACCACACCGCTCGCGGACGAGGTCGGCCATGTCGCCCGCCCATTCCCGTTCGACGTCTTGGATATGCGGTCCCGACGCGACGTAGCTCGCGGTACGAGCTGGGCGTACCTCTTGTACGGTTGCGAGCCCTTCGGAGAGATGTTCGGCACCAGTGAACTCAAAGACCACGACGGGTCCCTCGGCAGGCACGAACGCATATCGCGATGCAGGATTTCTCGAAGTGAAGACTTGCATGTTGCGGCTTCCAGTCGCGTATCGGATGTTGACCGCATCCGTGAGAATCACCGCGGAGATCTCTCGCGATTGCATTTCCTTTCGAAGCCGACG
Source organism: uncultured Acidimicrobiales bacterium (assembly GCA_905479685.1). Lineage (GTDB taxonomy): Bacteria > Actinomycetota > Acidimicrobiia > Acidimicrobiales > SHLQ01 > SHLQ01. The sequence goes on along the minus strand of CAJQNJ010000168.1, from coordinate 2,849 downwards.
CTGTCTGTACAGCTCCACGCCTGGTAGGTCAATGTCGCTCATAGCCCAATCCAATCCAACAGCCAAAGGGAACACATCCCGACCACGAGGCTGTACGGGATGCTGCGCCATCTGAGGATCACGAGCCCCGCCGCCAGGGACGCAATGATGCGAGGCACGTCGGCGGAGAATTCCGAAAGGCCATCGCCACCCAGAACAAGCGGTATCGCGATCGCCGCGAACGCAGCTGGGCCGACGTACCGCAGCGCCCGTTCGACGGCCTCGGGGAGACGTATGCGGTCACCGGCAGCGATGAACGATGCCCGTGTTGCGTAAGTGACGAGCCCGCACGCAAGAAAGAGCAGCCAGAGTCTCATTCCGACACCCGCTTGGTCGCAGTCTCTGCCAACCCGCCTGCTGCGACGCCGAGAACGATTGCTAGAAGTAGGCCGGAGCCCTGCGGCATCTCTCGACCAGCGACAGCAACGATGGTTGCGACGATCGCAGCGACAATGCTGGGTCTGTTGCTGAGCGACAGGCCGAGGAGACCGATGAAGAGCAGCGGCACTGCGAACTCGAGTGACCACTCTTCGCGGACGACGTCACCGAGGAAGATGCCAAGTCCGACAGATACCTGCCAGATCGTCCAGATCAGCGCACCGGCTCCGAGGTAATGCCACATTCGATATCGCAGTGACGAACCTTCGAGTTCGCTTGCCGAGCTGGCGACGGCGAACATCTGATCGATCAGGAGGTACGGGGCAGCGAATCGAAACCAAGCTGGATACTCGGCGAACTTGGGTCGCAAGGCTGCGGAGTACATCGCGTGGCGAGAGTTGATGAGGAGCACCGACATGATGATGACGAGAGCCGATGCTCCTTCGGTGATGAGGTTCAGTGCGGCGAGCTGTGATGCTCCCGCGAGCATCATCCACGACGACGACCACCCTGCAAGTCGATCGATTCCCTCGTCTCGAATGAGAAATCCGAGGACCATGCCGAACGGGAGGCCGGGTACTGCGAGGGGAGCGATCGTCCGAATGCCATCCAGCGCAGCGCGACGATCGAATGACAGATCCTGCATCACCCCAAGGGTATGAGTGCAGTGCTGACAACCACTCAAAAGTGTGTGCTTCTGGACGATAAAGCACCATGCCAGCAGATCAAGAGGTTCGTGTGTCGCGCCGGCACGTCCTCGCCGGTTCGGCGGTCGCTGCAGGAACCTGGGCGGCGCCGAGTGTCTTGACGCTCGATCGTGTCGCGGCCGCAACTGGCAGCTGTGGTGCGGCTCCGCTGCGGTTCGATTGGTCGACGATTGCGCCGACTTCAACGATGCCAGCGTCGATCACGGCGAACGATGGCACGGTTGTCTCTTTCGCGCTCTCTGGTTCGACAGGTTTGCTGGCTGGAGGGTACTCGGGCAATATTCGAACCGGCACGCGTGGTGCACGGAGCGACTACATGGCGCTCGGGATGCGGGGCGCTCGCAATGGCGAAGGTGTGACGCTGACGATGTCGTTCAGCCAACCCGTCCAGGCGTGCTTCGAAGTCACCGACGTCGACCGGGCGGCGAACAGCTGGGAAGATTCGATCAACTTCACGGCATCGGTTGGTGGCGTCAACGTCCCTGTCACCGCCGCCGACCTCGTTCCGCAGGGATCATCTGTGGTGAACGTCGGCGCGAACGGCGTGCGTGGCGTGGCGAGCGAGCCCAACAGTTCGCCCAACGCAAATGTCTTGTTCTCTGCGCCAGCCGAGGTCGATCAAATCTCGTTGGCGTACTTCGACGTCAGCCGGTGGAGGGCGACGCAGGTCATTGGCATTCACGACTTGCGGTGGTGCTGAACCTTCCCCGGTCCGCCTCGCTCACTCTTCGCGTCCGGCAATGATCCGACGTGCACGAGCGTTGATCCGAACACCCAGGTCTTGGAACGGAAGGTTCTTGTTCGGGCGGCCCTTGGCCTGCATCTGTCGGAGCAGCTCTGAGTCTTCCCCGAGGATCATCTCCGCGAGCAGTTTTCCACTGATCGTCCCGCGCGCGATACCGACGCCATTGTGTACCACCGTGCCGTACACCCCCGACCTGAGTTCGCCAAACACGGGTTCGCCGTTGCGCGAAAGGCTCAAGGCGCCACCCCAGCTGTACTCGAACGGGACGTTCGACAGTTCCGGCCATCGGGCGTCGAAGGACGTGCGATGGGTTCTCGCTGCCCATTGTCGGCGTGACACGAAGTCGGAGCGCTTCGAGAAGCTGAAGATGTTGCGAACGAGAATGCGATTGTTCGGTGTCGTGACTCGTCGAACCGATGTTCCAGCTGGATGCGCTGCGATGATTCCGTAGCTGCTTGCTCCGCCGATCCGTCCTGCTTCATCGTCGCTGAGCTCTCGCGTCATCGATCCCCAGGTGATGAGGGGGATCAGGTGTTTCTGGAGGAATCCGAAGCCCTCGGTGAAACCGTTGGTGGCGAGCACCACGATCGGCGCAGAGACGGAACCCCGCTCGGTGTGGACCGTGTGTGGGGGTCCGAACTCGATGCTGGTGACCATCGAGTTCTCGAATACCCGTACGTTCTCGGGAAGTGTGTCTGCGAGGCCTCGAACCATCGCAGCAGGTTGTACGAGATAGCAGTGGGGCGCGTGCAGGGCCATGCTGTAGTAGCTGGTGCCGAACAGCTCTTCACAATCGTCCGCGGACATCGTCGAATACTCCTCGTCGATGCCATCGAGGCTTTCGGCGAACTGTCTGAGCATCCGGACGCCGCGCGATGTCGCTGCAGAATGGTATTTGCCTTCTTTGACCCACTGGCAATCGATCTTGTTGGCGGTGATCACCGTGTCGAGGTAGTCGAGGCCTGCCCGGTTCATCGTGA
>CAJQNJ010000167.1 GCA_905479685.1 uncultured Acidimicrobiales bacterium | reverse complement strand
GGTCATGGGCGACTCGCTCAAGTCCGAGTTCACGAAGATTCTCGAGAACTCGGTGCAAGCCGACTATCTCGTGACATCAGATCTCCCCAACGTGCCGTTGGAAGTCGCTGAGCGCTTGTACGCAGATCCCTCGTTCGCGGAGGTGACCCCTCTGTTCTACTGGGATGCGACCTTCGACAACGAACCTGTCGACCAGGCCGCAGGTGATGAGGGCGCCGACTACGACACCGACGTTCTCGCACTCGACTATGCACAGGTTGACGGTTTGTTCGACTTCGCTGTCACCGAAGGAACCCTGTCCGCGGTCGATGACAACACCGCCGCAATTCGCGACTCGGTGGCTGAGGATCTCGGAATCGGCTTGGGGGACACTATCGATCTCGTTCTCGACGACAGTTCTGTTGCGCCACTCGAGATCGTCGCCATCTTCGAAGACACTTCCCTTTCTTCCCCGGTGATGATCTCGATCGAGCGGTTCGGACAGATTTCGCCACAAACGACCGCCGACTGGATCGCTGCGAAACGGAGCCAGGACGTGACCAGTGAGCAGGCCGATGCAGCATTCGCGGCGCTCAGCACCGACTATCCGAACCTGGCGTTCGACTCATCGGCATCATTTCGAGAGAACTTGGCGAATCAGATCGATCAGCTCCTGAATCTCCTCACCGCCCTCCTTGGATTGGCGATCTTCATCGCCCTCATCGGCATCGCAAACACGCTTGCGCTCTCGGTCTTCGAGCGGACGAGGGAAATTGGCCTCTTGCGCGCGGTTGGCATGACACGCCGCCAGACCCGCCGGATGATCCGCTGGGAAGCGGCGATCATCTCTGGAGTCGGAGCCGTGTTGGGAGCCGTCGTGGGCGTCGTGCTCGGGGTCATCATGGTCCAGGCAATCCCCGACGAATTCCTCTCGGAGTTCTCGATCCCCTGGATTCGGATCGGGTTCATGGTGGTGATCGCGGCATTCGCTGGCCTGATCGCGGCGCTCTTCCCTGCGTTCAGAAGCTCGCGAATGAACGTGCTCGACGCCATCAGCCACGAATGAGCTGACCAACGAGCTCCGATATCTCAATTGCTGCAGTGGGACGGCCGATGGGAGGGCGTGGGAAGCGCAACGTCAACCGTCGTACCGGCCAATCGACTCGGCCAACTTCTTGCTGAGGCACGCCTTCGACAAGGTACCGATCTCGAAGAGCTGTCATTTCGAAGCGACTTCACCGTGGGCGAATTGAGCGATTTCGAAGCTGGTCACCGCGTCCTCAACGATGTGATCGTCCAAAAAGTCACGGGGCTGTACGAGATCGACTGTGGTCCGATCATCCCCCAACGCGCGGAACTCACGATCGACCTCACCGAGAACGTTCTGAGCGCCTCCGGGCATGCGCTGCCCCTCGCGTCGGCAGCCCACGATCACGTTCTGGAGAGATACCTCTCGCTCGTGTACGTCCTTCGAAACAGCGAACCGGGTACCCCGGTTCCGCTGCGCGACGAAGATGTCGCCATCCTTGCGGCATCGCTCGCCGAGCGTGCCGAGCTCGTCGAGGAGCAGTTGCTTGCGACCATGCACACCGAGCCCGACTCGGTCCGCGGGCTTGTTAAGTGGCTCAGACAACGACTGTGGGTGCCCAGTGCTGGGGCGATCGTTGGTGCTGTATCGCTCGGCACACTTGTCATGGTCACCTCTGACGGATCGGCTTCAGCCACCGAGACAACCGATCTGCCCGACACCGACGATGTTGCGAACGGGGGGTCAACGATCCTGCTCCCGAGTCGGCTCTCACCGAGTCGAGCGTCAGTGTCGAACGCCACGACGTCCACGGCTGCCGACACAACTCTGGCACCAACATCGACTCCGGTAGCTTCTTCTGTCACGCCGTTCGCAGTCGACACAGCATCGGCGGCGCGCGATGCGGGCTCCCTGGGCGCTCAAGCAGAGGCCCTTCTACCATTCGATTGGCAGGCGGTGCTCCCAGAGTGGACCATCACCTATCACGAAACGAACAGCGAATTTCGCGGTCTGACGTTTCCGTATGACAAGTCGATCGAGTTGTACGTCCGTGACGATGACTCTGCCACAACGCTGTCCGGGATTCTGGCCCATGAGATCGGACATGCGATCGATGTCACCCATCTTGACGATGGGCAGCGATCGCGATGGCAAGAGACCAGAGATATCGAAGAGGCACAATGGTGGCCTGACGCATATGCCAGCGATTTCGAGACTGGTGCCGGCGACTTCGCGGAAGCGTTCGCGTACTGGGCGGTGCGGGACCCGAGCGCATCACGCATCGCGTATCAACCGACGTCGTCACAGCTGATCGCACTCGAAGCATTGCTCAGTGACATCTTGTAACGATTGCAGGCTGCGCCCATCGAGATATGTCTGGCATCGGACGGCTCTCCGCCAGCGGTCTGACGTCGGATCACATTCGCTCAGCTATACGCTCTGCTACCTTGCCGACTGAAGGCACCTGCAGATCGAAGGAGCTGGTTCGCCATGAGCAAAACCGCAGTCGCCTTTGCCACTGTTGCTGGCGTGTTCCTTCTCTCCTTCATCTTGTTACTGGGGTTGCTCTCCTTCGGCTGGCTCGATGTCAACTGGCCTTGGGAGGACATCGTCACCGAGGAGACCGTCCTCGAGGTCGACGTTGAAGAAGGACCAGCGCAGATCATCGACATCTCTCCCATATCGCTCGATTGCCGCGCACGCATCGAAGCAGTGGTTCCGGTCGTTGGCACCCAGAAGACTTCGGTCGTTGGTGCCACGATCAGCACCGACACGATCCGCATGCTTGCCGTCGGCGATGTAGATACCTGCGTCGATTCCAGCGGTGTCGAAATCGTCGAGCGAGCAGATGGGACCTTCGGTGTCATCATCGACGCTGCCGCTATCGAGTTCGTTCGTCCTCGCGTCGACGCAGTGGCAACGATGGCGTCGGTCACCACCGATCGCGGAATCGTGAACCAGGTCGTCGAAGCACTGCCATGGACGAACGAAGACGACGAGCTCACCCCCGCCGCCTTCGCGTTTGCACAGTCCGTGATCGGCGGAAGTTCCTGTATGGAGGCGGCGTACGAACAAACGCGACTTGCACTGACCGAGGCGTACCAGAGCCAGGTGACCGCACAAGGCGCCAGTCCAGACGACGTGGATGTCATCGTGTCGGGTATTCCGGACTTCGCACAGAACAACATCGAACAGAAGCTGCTGGGCGACTTCGAGTTCATCGAAGAGCCGGGCACGAGCTGTGTCATCGTCACCCCCTGACGCGCTGCTTCTGGAATACGCACGCGGCGCGAGCCGACGACGAGCGCCACTGAAGCCATCCGACCAGTTGGTCCACGATGGCGACCCGTCCGATAGGCGGCTACACAGCGCCAGTCGGCAGGTACTCTTCATGGGTGCACATTTTCGACACGTCTCAGTCGATGGTGGTTCCATTCGAACCGGGGAAAACCGTTCGGATGTATGTCTGCGGGATCACCCCCTACGATTCGACCCACCTCGGCCATGCCAGCACATACCTCACCTACGACTTGTTGATCCGAAGATTGGAAGATCTCGGACACGAGGTCGAGTTGGTTCGCAATGTCACCGACGTCGATGACTCGATTCTGCCGAAGGCACGCGAGCTCGGGATCGACTTCTTGGAACTCGCGGCCGCGGAGATGGCCAGGTTTCACAATGACATGGACATGTTGAACACTCGCGCACCGGCTGCAGAACCACGCGCGACCGAATCGATCGAGCCGATCATCGAGCTCATCGAACGGCTCGATCAGCAAGGACACATCTACACGATCGACGGGATCACGTGGTTCGACGTAGCGACCGCCCCAACGTTCGGCCGTCTTTCCGGGTACGCCGAGGACACGATGGCTGCGTTCGCGGCTGAACGCGGTGGTACACCGACCGATCTTCGCCAACGAAACCCACTGGACTTCATCCTGTGGCAGCCATCCGCGGACGATGAGCCCTCATGGGATTCGCCCTTTGGCCCAGGACGGCCCGGCTGGCACATCGAGTGCAGCGCGATGAGCTGGGCCCACTTCGGACAAACGCTCGACCTCCACGGCGGAGGGACCGATCTGATCTTTCCACACCACGAAGCCGAGAAGGTCCAGTCCGAGTTGGGGTATGGCCACACACTCGCGCACCACTGGATGCATGCAGGGATGGTGGCATATCAAGGATCGAAGATGTCCAAGTCTCTCGGCAACCTGGTCTTCGTCAGCGAACTCGCAAAGACGCACGCGCCACAAGCGATCCGACTAGCGCTCATGGGCCATCACTACCGAGACGATTGGGAGTGGTTCGACGGTGATATCGACGACGGCCAAGAGAGGTTCGAACGAATTCGTGATGGTGTTGCACGAGGAACCGGGCCAGACCCTCAGCCAACACTCACTGGGGTGAGGGCCGCGCTGGACGACGATCTCGATGCACCGCGAGCACGCGAAGCCATCGACAAGCTTGCATTGGCCATCCTGGCGGGCGAAGGAACCGATCCTTCGTCTGGCGACGGCCTACGAGAAGCCGCAGAACTCGTCGGCGTCAACATCGATCCCGTATGAGGATCTACGACACCCTCGAGCGCGAAATCGTCGACTTCATTCCGCGAATTGCTGGCGAAGTGTCGCTCTATGCGTGTGGCCCAACGGTATATGACCACCCGCACCTCGGTCATGCTCGCCAGGCACTCACCTACGACATGGCGCGTCGGTATTTCGAGTGGAATGGGTTGAAGGTCCATCACGTTGCAAACGTGACCGATATCGACGACAACATCATCAACCGAGCGAATCGGGAAGGTGTCACCGAGACCGAGATCGCCGAGGAATGGGAAACCATCTACATCGAGGCGATGGATGACCTCGGCATCTTGCATCCACACGATCGTCCTCATGCGACCAGCTACGTGCAGGAGATGATCGACTTCATCGCGACACTGCTCGAACGAGAAGCCGCATACGCCACCGAGTCCGGCGTGTACCTGCGTGTCCGAAGCGTTCCGGGGTACGGCGACCTCGTTCACCGCACACCTGATGAGCTCGCCGAGGGTGCAGGTGCGCGCGTCGATGTGGATGAGGCGAAGGAGGATCCGCTCGATTTCGCCCTCTGGAAACATGGGAAACCCGACGAGCCGACCTGGGATTCGCCATGGGGCCCGGGGCGGCCCGGCTGGCACATCGAGTGTGCGGCGATGAGCTTAGGAATCCTGGGTGACGGCTTCGACTTGCACGGTGGGGGGACCGACCTCGTGTTTCCCCATCACACCAACGAACGAGCCGAGGCGATCGCTGCAGGACGTACGTTCTCCCGCTATTGGATGCACAACGCGATGGTGAACATCGGTGGCGAGAAGATGTCCAAGTCGCTCAACAACTTCACCACGGTGCGGGCCCTCCTCGACGAACACCCGCTGAATGCTCGAGCGCTCCGCCTGCTGCTGCTGCAGACGCACTATCGCAAGACACTCGAGATCAACAGCGAAGTGATGGAACAGGCACGCGAAGGCGTGAAACGTATCGATGCCATGCTTCGGAAGGCCACCGGTGCCGGGATCACACTCACCACAACGGAGCGAGATCCCGAGGCCATCGAGCAGTTCCGATCTGCGATGGATCACGACTTCGGTAGCCCCGAAGCGCTCGCCACGGTGTTCGATCTCGTCCGAAGAGCAAACGGGGCGATCGATACCGCAGACGCCGATGCCTCCTCGCTCGTATCCACCGCAGTCGAACTTGCGAACGCAATGGGACTGTCGGTTGGAAGCTCACAGGGGTCGTCGGAGGATCAAGACGATGACACCGCTGAGATCGAAGCGATGGTCGAGCGTCGGAGCCAGGCGAAGGCGAAGAAGGACTTCGCAGAAGCCGACACCATCCGTGATCAACTCGCTGCGCTCGGGATCACCGTCGAAGACACCGCAACCGGACCGATCTGGTTCCGGAACTGACCATCAGCGGGCTTCAGGAAACCGCGACGTGTTGCTCGGGTTCGTTCGGCGGAAACGGCAATTCGATCGTTCCATCGGCGTTATGTGTTCGGATCGTACGTCGAGATTCGAGTTCGTCGAGCGCGGCGCGATCTGCATCCATCTGACGGTCAGGCCCATGGAAGGCGCGATGAAGTAACGAGCCCGCCGCCGGCTCGGCGCTGACCCGCACATCTGGCGCGTCGGGTACGTTCGCCTCGATCCCATCGTCGCCGGGTTCTCGCTCGGTCGCAGCAAGAAACCACGGCCGTTCGCGAGAGTGCTCCCGATGGGTCAATTGTGTGGGATCTGGGTTGGCCACACTGCTCTCGACCGGTCCTGAAGAGCGGTCCAAACGTTCGAAGCTCCACCCCTTCGGAACACTGAATCGTCCTGCATGTGTTTCGCACAGGCCAACACTCGAGTCACCACGGCTGCTGCGCTCGAGAACGCGCTGATCATTCGGCGCGAAGTCGAGCCACAGGTGCACGAAATTACTGCACCCGGGCTTGGCACACACGTTTGACATCCCTTGACCCTAACAAGATGGACTTCCAAAGTACATGAGTGTCGTTTGACCTCTTCTCGTACTTCCCGAGCGCCGCGATCTACAGTCGCTGTCGTGAATACGCCAACGAATCGACGCAGTCTCGAACGTGGCGAGATCGATACATTCAACCACGTCGCCTCTGGGGTGCTCGGGCGAGTTCGTCTCGTCAAGACAAACATCCTCCCTCCCGCCGCTGACGGTATGACGATCGGCCGATTCGTCTTCCTCCGCGGTGACAGGATTCAAGACCGATCAACCACGTTGCTCGCGCACGAACTCGTGCATGTCAGACAATTCGCCGAGCTCGGGGTGATGAAGTTCCTGATCGCGTATCTCGGCGCGTACGTCAAGAATCTCTACTCCCTTCGAAACCACCACGCGGCGTACCTTGCAATCCCACTCGAGGTAGAAGCTCGGCGAGAGGCGGCCAGATGGGCGCAACAACAACGCAACGGGGGCAGAGATGGGGCAACGGTCGACGGCGCGAGTCATTGACCGCGCAGCCTCAAATGCTGCAGGTTCCGTCCGATTGGCAGAAGCCATGTCAGCCTCCGAACGTACCGACTGCTACCTCTGTGGTGCACCAAATGAACTCCAGGCTGACCAATGCGTACGCTGCGACGGACAACTGCTGAAACTTCCAAGCGAAAGCCTCGGCCTGGCAGCGGATCCCGGGGCCAATTCGATCGTCGATGACGTGCCAGATGTTGAAGAGGACATCGCCCAGCGACCCCGACAACGGCGGCCCCAATCTGGCTCGGTTGAAGATCGACGACTCTCTGAAGCGCTGGGGATGAAGTCGTACGAGCACATCGACACCGTTGTGACGAGTGTCCCTCACGCAACTCAATCTGCCAATATTCCGTTCATCGGGACCCGGACAGGAAGGGTCCCGCAGGCCGCGATGCACGCTAAGGAAGTCGGCGTCAGAACCTACGTGCTGCTCTTCATGTTGGTGCTCGCAACCGCATCGCTCGGATGGTCGACTCTGGGAGAAGACGACGCCGATCCGACACCGGACAACCTGGCCTTCACGGTCTCGACCTTGCCCATCCAGTCAACCACCACGACAGTCGCACAACGTCGCGAGTGGAGCGAAGCCGAAGCCGTTGGCAACTATGGCGCAGCATTCACTGATGTGCGTTTGTACGACTGCCCGTCGGAAACTCCCGAAGGCGCCACGGTCAACGTCGAGCCACTCGATGATGTATGGACGTCGGGAATCGCCGTGGACGAACACAACGTCATTCTCAATGGTTCGGATCTCCGGACTGCGAACGTTGCCGTCATCCGCGCTCGCAACGGGGCTCGGCGCTTCGCAATCCTCCAGGGTGGACCGCGGGGCACACGGATTGCCACCACCAACTCGACGATCAGCAGGCACCTCGATCTCGAGACTCCTCCCGATGGTGATGCAACCTTCCATCTCACCTACGACGAAGAAACCAACGCTGTCGACAGCAGTGACGTTCCAGCAGGCGGACCGATCGAAATCACCGTGACGAGCGTCGGCGACGTCAGGGAGATCACGATTGGATCTGCACAGGTCGCCTTCTCCGACCTGCTTGGCATCGATCGTCTCGTCGAACCGATCGAGGACGAAGATGCTCCTCTTCCCAAGACACTTTGTGATCACGCGAGCCGACTGGCCGACACGAGGGACCCGCTCGCCAACGACAAAACCGAGGCACGATAGCCATGCAACTACTTGCAGCAATGACCAGTGTCATGACAACAGCGGCATTCCATGCCAGCGCTCGTGGTCAGATCATCGAAGCGAACGCGCTGTTCGTTCAACTGATGCGATGTGTTCCAGGAGACGACTGGCGCAAGAGTGTCAGCCAAGAGGACCGCACACTTCTCGACGCGTTCTGGAACGCGATCTTCATCGAAGCCGAGAGCCTGCACCAGCCGATCGCCTTTCACCTTCACGGAGTCGAGGACAACTATCAAGTCCGCGCCCAGGCCGTGACCGATGAGACCGGTGCGGTCGTCAGCGCAGTCGGCACCGTCGTCGTGGAAGCGACGACATCGAAGCGACGCTGGAAAACGGATCCTGTGACCGGGCTGCCAGAACACGATGCCGCGTTCGAACGCCTCGAGGAACTCTCATCCAACGGCAAACCATTCGCCGCGGCCGTGATTCTGCTCGATCCTGATGACGCCGGCGACGATCTGCGTAGAAAGGAATCTGCGAGTCAGCTTCTTTCAACGGTTCGCCCGACCGACCTGATCGCAAATACGATCGATGGACGGTTCCTCCTCTGTGCGGCCGGCGTGCGAAGCCAAGACGCCGCGTTGGCAATGGCCGAGCGAATGACCACCGCACTAGCGAGCTCTTCGATCTCCGCGCGGATCGGCCTCGTGATTCCCGACCATGACGCGGCTGTAGCAACGTTGGTTCGAGAAGCCGAGGCCGGCGCGTACGCCAGCGAGCCTGGAGCGTACGGATTCGCGCCTTCCGACTGAACGATCAGAATCAGGATTCGGTGACACTCACCGAGTTGATCACCACATCGACCTCTGGCCGATCGCCGCGATCGGTCGCGACGTTGTGCATGGTCTCGAGCACATCGAGCCCGTCGGTGATCTGGCCGAACAACGAGTATTGCGGCGGAAGCCCCACCCCGCTCGCCCCACTGACCAAGAAGAACTGGCTGCCGTTCGTGTTCGGCCCGGCGTTTGCCATGGCAACCGATCCGACCTGATACGAACCCGCCGCAGGGAGTTCGTCATCGAATCGATAGCCCGGACCACCACGGCCGGTCCCGGTCGGGTCGCCGCCTTGGCACATGAACGAGTTGATGATCCGATGGAAGATGACGCCTTCGTAGTACCGATAGCGAGCGAGGAAGACGAAGTTGTTCACGGTCTTCGGCGCCGAGGCAGCATCTAGGGCGATGGTCACGGCACCCAACGACGTGTCGATCACGGCCGTATACGTCTTCGAGGCATCGATGCACATCGGAGGTGCCTCGCTGAACTCGGTCTGGCGCTCGGCGGATCCGTCGGTTGGGGGGCAGGGAGTGCTCGACATCTGTTGTTCCTATCACTGGCATCGAGCGCGGGCCGCTCGGTCACGACGATTGACGGTAGCCGATCCAGAGGACGCCGCCGTGCCCGAGCGACGTTCCGTATTGGGGTACAACATCGAATCTCTGCCAACTATCCACCCGCAAGCGTCAGCCAGGCCCCTATTGTCAGCCACCATGGCAGGTGAGCTCCCCATATCGATCGAAGTGACCGAGGACATTCCCACCGTGTTGGCATGTGCGTCCTGCGAGGTCACCTGGCGCGATACCCCGGGTGCACCCTGTTGGTTCTGTGGTGAAGCGGGGCATGTGGCGAATCCCGAGCGTCTCGTTCTCGACTGAGCCTCGAACCGGACTTCTCCGTCAGAATCGCCGTCTCCATCGGCGACGGCTCGTGTTCGCGAACTCCTCCATATCGAGGGCACGAAGTGCATCGCGCATCGCCGAAGCAGTATCGAACCGCGCATTGGGTTCCTTCTGCATAGCCCGAACAATGATCTCCTCGAGAGCAGGCGGTACATGTTTGTTCACCGAACGTGGCGTCGGTGGTTCCTCGGAGGCGTGCATTCGCAAGAGATCCATACGTTCGCCATAGAAGGGAAGCTTGCCCGTCGCCAATCGAAAGAGTGTGACACCTAGTGCATAGACGTCCGCCCGTCCATCGACCGGCCCGTCTGCACGAATCTGTTCTGGCGACGCAGTCATCGGAGTGGCATACAAGCGGCCTGGCTCAGCGTGTGGGTCCTCGTCGTCCTGGGCGAGTCCGAAGTCGAACAGCACCGGAGAGGTTCCGTCTCGCATCAAGATATTGGATGGTTTGATGTCACGATGGACGACGCCAGCGAGATGGCAGTGTGCCAACGCGTCAGCGACCTCAGCGGTCGTCTCGACCGTACTGACCAGATCCATCGGACGCCCGACCTCCAAAAGGCCGTCGAGTGTCGGCCCATCGACCCATTCCATCTCGATGAACAGGACGTCGGCGATCGTGCCCATCTTGTGGACCGTCACGATTCCCCGATGTTCGAGTTTGCTCAGCGCGTTGAATTCCCGTGGGATAGCTCGCCGGAACTCCGCATTGCCCATGGCAAGGGCGGAGAGGACCTTGACAGCCACGTCGACACCGTCTGAGCGACGGCCTACGTACACGGTCCCAGACGCGCCCTTTCCGAGCACGTCGCGTATCTGATATGGGCCGAATGACCGGCCCACAGTGATCGATGAGAACACCCTCGTCTCCCCTTCCACGCCCCTGTCTAGTCGGCTCGAAGGCGGTCGGCGTCCACCATTGTCCTCTCAGATCGAGAGGAGCGCGTCGGTCACCAATCCCGCAATAGCGACATGTCCATCCGTGTTCGGATGAACGCAGTCGAGCGCTGATACGAGATCTCTCTCTGGGCCCCCACTTTCGGCGCACGTTGCGTTGGAGCCTCGTGTAAAGCGATCCACGAGGCCTTGCAGAGGACCCAGTCCATCTCGAAGAACATCCGGCCCAGCACCGTTCGATGCCTCCCACACGTCATTCTCGCCATCGAGTCGAACGACCGTGATTCGATCAGCCGGGTACGCCTCGGCCGACACCAGGATCGACTCGTTGAGCGAGGAGACCGCGACCCGCATCGCATCAACAAAACAGGACGCTCGACATCGGTCCACACCCGCAGGGTCGGCCGCTGTCGGGTCGTAGTAGGTGGTCAGCGCGATGTGCGCGTCGGTGGTCGTCAGTAGCTCACCGAGTACGTCGGTGAGCTCTGACTCCAAATTCTCCTGTGCTGCCACGAGCGCTGCGCGGTCGAGCATGACCGCCGTTTCTCCGTCACCCTCGGTGAAGAGGGCCTCAGGCTCGAACAGCCCGATGTCTTCACCTCCGACGGTCAACATGATGATCGTCGGATTCAGATCGGTCGCCCATTGCACTTGCGTCGCCGAACCCGACACCGGATCGCCTTCGGGATCTGTGGCCCGGACAACCTTGCTCCGCAATGAAGCACTGGTCATGCCATCGCAACCGACAAGGAGCACCTGGGCCTCATCGGACAGCGCTCCCGCCGCAACAAGTGCGTCAGTGGTGTTTGTCGGATACGCGTCCTCCTCGCTCCGATAGCACTCGTCGGTGCCGAGAAAATCACTTCTGTCCCGTCCGAAACCTGCCGCGATCGAGTCACCCATCGACAACACGAGATCGATCGATCGCTCTGCTCGTGCGATCAAATGCAGTACCGCCGAGGTAGTCGCCCCGGAGCTATCAGTCGCCGTGACCTCGACGTACCACTCACCTGGGACAGAGGGGCTCCATTCGAAGCCGATGATTCCTCCCCGCGCATTGACGGTCGGCGAGAAGCCGCTGGGTGACACGCCGACGTCGACCACGACCGGGTCTCCGTCTGGGTCAGACGCGATGATTGCATCGGAGAAGACCTGGCCGATCTCGGCTCGCGCGCTCACCATCGGGCGTATCGAAGGTGGACGGTTGCCGACAGTCGTCGTTGGCGCAACGGTGGTCGTCGTCGACGTGGTCGATTCTGCGATTGGGGCAACCGACGAGCACGCCACAAACAGAACAGACGTGAGCAATACGCGGGCACCCCACACGATTCGGATCGGCGAACTGGTCATCACCAGTTCGAACGTATCGGGCGCCTCGGTTCATCCGGTGACCCAGTTAGCGTTGCACCGTGCTCGTGCGCCTCATCAGGAAGAACCTTCTGCAGCGCCCACTGCGCTACGCCCTCACCGGGTTCGCGATCGTCTTCAGCGTCGCCGCAGTGTCAGCGGTGTTCATCTTCACTGACGGTCTTCGCGCGACGTTCGATGAGTTGGCAACGAACATCGAGTCCGGATACGACATCTCTGTCCGACCGTCACTCGAGTTCGGCGACGACTTTCTTGCCCCGAGCGTTCCACTCGATCAAGCGGACCTCCTCGACGACCTCGACGGGATCGTGGCCGTGCAACCACGCATCGTTGGTCTCGGGGTCATACCCATCGATGGCGACGGTGAACCAACCCTGGCACCGTCTGGACCCAATCTCGGTGTGCATTGGGGGACACGAAACCCAAATACTCGTCTCTTCCTTCAGTCCGGTCGAGCGCCCGCCTCGTCCGAAGAGTTCGCACTCGACATCGACGCCTTCTCTGACGGCTCCTACGAACTCGGCGAGCGCTACACGGTGCAGGTTCCGACATCGATCGAGCGCGGCCGGACGTTCACCCTTGTCGGCACATTCACCTGGGCAGATCCCGACGAGAACGCGCTTGTCGGAGCCAGGCTCGTGGCGTTCGATGAGACCACGGCCGTCGAACTCATCAATGGAGGGCGCGGGTACAGCGACATCACGATCGTCGTCGACAACGACGTTGATCTCGATGTCGTGCTGGCAGACGTCCGAGCTGTCGTCAACGACGACCTGGAAGTTCTGACACAAGCCGAAGTGCTCGCCGAGACACAGGGTGACTTCAATCAGATCCTCGACATCTTCCAAACCGTTCTGCTCGTCTTCGCGATCATCATCTTGTTCGTCAGCTCGTTCCTCATCTACAACGTGTTCTCGATCACTCTTGGACAGCGGATTCGGGAGTTGGGGCTACTTCGGGCCGTCGGCGCACTTGGATCTCAGGTGACGACGCTGATGATCGGAGAAGCCCTCATGCTCGGCATCATCGCAACGATCGTCGGCATACCCGCAGGAATGGCTCTCGCCTGGGTTCTTCGGACCGCCCTCGAAGCCCTGGGCTTTCCAGATGACACCGGATTGCCGGTTTCGATCTGGACGATCGTCTGGGCGGTATTCACCGGAATCGTGATCACACTACTTGCCGCTATCTGGCCGTCGATCCAAGCGCGCCGCGTTTCTCCACTGGCGGCGTTGCGAGATGGCGCAGATCTCAACGACCTGCATTCGATTCGAAACCCTCCAGTTGGCGCCGTAGCAATCCTCACGGGAATCGGCTCGATGGGGGCGGCGTTTGTGCTGGATGGATGGGCGCCGCGCCTTCTGCTCCCGATCCTCAGCGCGACGCTCATCTTCATTGGCATGTTGTTGATCGAGCGACGCCTGGCCCGAGGTGTCCTCTTCCCTTTGGGACTTCTCCTTCTTGCGATCACGCTCGTCGGTGACTTCTCGCTCGGTGAAACGTTCGGGCTCCTCGGGGCCGGAGCACTGGTCACGCTTCTGGGTGCAAACCAACTGAACCCGATTCTCGCCCGCCCACTCAGCCGTGTCCTCGGCGCCGCTCCTACAGCGGTAGCGATCGGTCTTCTTGGCGTGGCGTTCGTGGTTCTTGGATTCACCGCACTTGGGGTAGGCGCCTTTGTTCTGGTCTCAGGTGTGCCGGATGCTGTGATCGACGCAGCTGGATCCAGCGTCCCGCGAGCTGCGCTCGTGCTTCCTGCATTGCTCGTCTCTCTGCTCGCTCCGGTGATTGGATACGGCATGTTGCGAACCGCGTGGGGAGCGCGCGGGCTCACTGGCCAAGTGGCCAGAGCCAATGCGGCTCGCAATCCTCAACGGACTGCCACGACCGCTGCCGCACTGATGATCGGGCTGACGCTCGTCACTGCGGTGACCGTGATCGGCGACTCGATCAAATCGTCGGTCAGCGATGCCCTGTCTTCGTCGATCACCGCTGACTGGTTGTTGTCAGGACCATCTGCGGGTCCGAACCAGGTCCCGTTCGCGACCGCAGTTCGGGAGCGGGTCGACAAGCTCGATGAGGTCGATTCCGTGCTGGCCTTCCGATCAGCGTTCCCGGCGGCATGGGTCACGAGTGAATCGGGAGAACTACGCGCTGACGACTTCCAACAATTTCTCCCGGTCATTCTGCAACTGCTCGATGACGACAGCGAGCTGACAGCAACAGAACTGTTGTCGCTGCGCGATCAGATCGGCACGGGCGTCGAGATCAACGATGCGATCGCTGTCGACTTCGAGACGCTTGATGCTCATGTCGATCCGGAGTTCATCGCTCGAGACGAATCACTCATCGGGCCGAACGCCGTCTACTTGGTCGACGATGTGGCCGAGGACAAAGGGCTCGAGGTCGGTGACACCTTCTCGGCCCTGTTCATTGACCTCGAGAGCGAGGACCTCGTTGTGGCGGGCATCTACAGCAACAGTTTCGTCCTCGGGCCCCGCGTGATGACACTCGACATGTGGGATCGCCACTTCCCCACGGACACCGACCAATTCCTCACCGTCGTGACCGCTTCTGGTGTCACCCCTGAAGAAGCCCGGTCAGCCATCACGCTGGAACTCGCAGAGGACTTTCCGATCATCGAGGTGCAGGACAAAGCCGAATTCGCAGAGGCGACCGAACGTCAGATCAATCAAACGCTTGCCACCATCAACGTGCTGCTCGGGTTGTCCGCGGTGATTGCTGCCCTTGGAATCCTCGTGGCGCTCGCTCTCTCGGTCTTTGAGCGCACACGGGAGATCGGATTGTTCAGAGCAGTCGGCACCACCCGTGCCCAGACCAGATGGATGATTCGTTGGGAGGGGGTGATCGTCGCATCATTCGGCGGACTGCTGGGCGTGGTCCTGGGTATCGCCCTGGGCGCCCTTGCGACGGCCAAGATGCCAGCGTTTCTGGTGACCCAGACCACCATCCCGTTCGTGTCACTCGTCGGGTACGTCGTCCTCGCTGCCGTCATCGGCCTGGGCGCGGCCGTGTTCCCCGCATGGATCGCCGGTCGACTGGATGTGCTCGACGCAATCGGCGCGGAGTGACCACCGCTTCGCCAGCGGCAGTCCGAACTATTCCTCAGGTGTACCGCGATACACAACGAGGAAGCACCCCACGCCAAGGATCCACGTGATGGCGCTACCAAGAGCTGTCTTGTCTCCCGACTCGATGGCATCGATCAGGAAGAAGACACCACTGAGTGCGAACAATGCCCATCCGAGAAGAACCCAGTGTTTCACTTCCACGTCGGCATCATGCCATGTCAGGTGTTGTCTGGCGCAACTGATTCATCACCCGATTTCGGAACACCTACCCAGGCGGCACGTCCACAGTCCTTCGTACTCAGTCCTCTTCGTTCGCGTCGGCCCCGATCGCATCGACCTTGACCCTGAACTCCTCACTGTCCGAGCCGAAGGCATTGATGGCACGGGCACTTCCCGAATACCTTCCGCCTTTGGGAACGCGGAAGAGCGGAGTTGGCGTATTGCCGCCCTCGATGAGTTCAGCGCCTTCCACCGACCAGTCCCAGCTCGTCGGATTACGATCGAAGACCGCCTCGAGCCGGACAAGGTCACCATCTTGAGCGGCTAGTTGAACATCGGTAACCCGAGGCGCCGTCCCCCTCGCGACCCGAGGGCTGCGCTTGGTGACCACATCAGTTTCTCCCGCGTCGCTCGTCACCTCGAGAGTGATGTCGTAGCGACCTGCAGAATCGAAACCGAAAGTGGCCTCACTCCGATTTGGTGTCGAGATGACCGTTGCCTCTGGCGAGCTCCAACGGTACGACACCGCATTCTTCGATTTCTTCCCATCGCAGGTCAGGACAGAACCATCGACGCGGCACGAGAAGGCCGCAGATACGGATTCTCCAATGACGACGGTCTGAGTCCGGGGCGCTGACGTGCCAGCTCCGTTCGAGACCCGCAAGGTCACCTCGTACGATC
>CAJQNJ010000166.1 GCA_905479685.1 uncultured Acidimicrobiales bacterium | reverse complement strand
CCCGACGCCCAGTTGACCTCGCGTCCTGCCGAGATCCCGGCCTGGGACGACATGCCCGACGAACTGAAGCCGGTGTTGGCCCGCCAGATGGAGGTCTACGCCGGATTCCTCGAACACACCGACTATCAGGTCGGTCGGGTGATCGACGCGCTCGAGGACCTCGACATCCTCGACGACACGCTGATCTACTACGTCATCGGTGACAACGGTGCGTCGGCCGAGGGCACGATCAACGGCACGTTCAACGAAATGTTCAGCCTCAACGGTGCCAGCGCGCTGGAGACCGCCGAGTTCATGGCGTCCCGTATCGACGACTTCGGTGGTCCGAACGCGTACAACCACTACGCAGTCGGTTGGGCTCATGCGATGGACACGCCGTACCAGTGGACCAAGCAGGTTGCTTCACACTGGGGTGGTACCCGCAACGGGACCATCGTGCACTGGCCCAACGGGTTCACAAGCCGGGGCGAGACCCGGACCCAGTTCCACCATGTCATCGACATCGCGACCACGGTGCTCGAGGCGGCTGGACTACCGCACCCGACCTTCGTCAACGGTGTGCAGCAAGAGCCGTTGCACGGCGTGAGCATGTCCGGCAGCTTCGACAATGCAGCTGCGCCCGAGGTACGGACGACGCAGTACTTCGAAATGTTCGTGAACCGTGGCATCTACCACGAGGGTTGGACCGCCGTGACCCGCCACAGCGTGCCCTGGGTGATGGGGGCCGAAGAAACTCCGATCGCCGGGGACCAGTGGGAGCTGTACGGCCCCGACGATTGGGCGCAGTCCCAAGACCTTGCGGCCGAAATGCCCGAGAAACTGAGCGAACTGCAGCAGTTGTTCCTGATCGAGGCGGCCCGCTATCAGGTGCTGCCCCTCGATGACCGGCGGGTGGAGCGTCTCAACACCGATATCGCCGGCCGGCCGGTCCTCGTCAGTGGCAACTCCCAACTGCTGTTTGGTGGGATGGGTCGGCTCACCGAGAACAGCGTGATCAACATCAAGAACAAGAGCCACGCATTGACGGCGCAGATCGTGGTCCCCGACGGCGGCAGCAGCGGCGTGATCGTCGCTCAGGGCGGCGCGTTTGGCGGATTTGCGATGTATGTCCACGACGGCAAACCGGCGTACTGCTACAACCTGTTCGGAGCGCAGCGGTTCAAGATCTACGGCGATGCTGCCCTCACTGCGGGCGAACATCAGATACGCGCCGAGTTCAACTACGACGGCGGCGGGCTCGGAAAGGGAGGCACGGTCACCCTGTACGTCGACGGTGACGCCGTCGGAGAGGGACGCGTCGATGCGACGCAAGCGATGCTCTTCTCGGCCGACGAGACCACCGACGTCGGCGACGACTCGGCGACCTCGGTCACCGATGACCTGGGTGCCAGCGAGACCAAGTTCACAGGCCGCGTGCGCTGGGTCCAGATCGACCTCGGAGACGACGCTCAGGACGCCGACCACTTCATCACGGCTGAAGAACGGCTCAGGGTCGCTATGGCGATCCAGTAGTTCGAATGCATGCAACGCCGAGCATCATTCGGCGTATCGCTGAGCGAATTGGGACGCTGCCAAGCCGAAAAGCGACTCACATCCATCTCTGCGCGAGAACATTGCGTAGTTGGTCGAGGGTTGGTGACCCGGATGGGCCACTGGGTGTCTGGTAGACCCGGCACGAAAGTCCAACTGGGTCGTCGGGGTTCGCGAACGGGTCGGTGCCATTGATGAGGATGCTTGGCGAGCCCCGGAACCCGGTGCGTTCTGCTTCTTCGTGCGTATCCACGACATGGCGGGTGATCGAGATGTCAGGGTGCTCGCGATGGAGTGCGTCGAGGTGTCCACTGGCGACCCGCCAGTTGGGGCAGTCGTCGAAGTACAACAGAGTCACGTCCATGCATCGAATCCTAAAGTCAAGTGACTCGGCTTCTGGCCTGAAATGATGTTGTGCCCCCTAGGCGTCAGCCGTGTCCACTGTCAGGACGGTCTTGCCTTGGGCGTGTCCTTCTCCGACGTGGGTGATGGCATCGGGTGTGTCGCTGAGTGGGTAGCTCTTGTCGAGCACCGGTACGAGTTTCCCGGCTTCGGCCAGTTCCTTGAGCGAAGCAAGATCCTCGGGGTTGGACGTCGACACGAACGGGCGACACTGTCCGCTCACGAACAGTGACGACACGAGCGCGGCGATCGGATCGGTCAAACCTCCGAACCAACCCCCAACCTGGGCGCCGTTGCCGAGCAGCCTTCCTGTCGGAGTGAGAGCCCTCCGGGTTTGGGACAACGAATGGCTTCCGACGTTGTCGAAGATGAAGTCATATCGCCGATCACCCTCGGTGAAGTCCTCTTCGCTGTAGTCAATGACGTGGTCAGCGCCGATCGACCGGACCATTTCCATGTTCCTCGTGCTGCACACACCGGTGACTTCCGCGCCCAATGTCCTGGCGATCTGCACGGCGAAGGTCCCGACCCCACCTGATGCGCCCGTGATCAGGACCTTTTGCCCGGGCTCGACCTTGCCTTGGTCGCGAAGGGCCTGAAGCGCCGTCAATGCGGACACGCCGAGGGTGGATGCTTGCGAGAACGTCAGGTTGTCAGGCTTCCGTGCAAGCGTTCGTTCGGGGAAACACGCGTACTCGGCGAAACCGCCTTTGTACGAGCCAAAGACCTCATCACCCGGCTGGAAGTCGGTTACCTCTTCGCCGACGGCCTCGACAGTCCCGGCAATGTCCATTCCCGGCACACGGTTCTTGGCCCGCATCGACGAGAACATCGGTCGCATGACATAGGGCAGACCTGCGATTGTGTAGTAATCGCCAATATGGATCGAGGCAGCATGCACCTTCACGAGCACGTCGGCCTTGTCGGGTGTGGGTGTGTTGATCTCTGTGAGCTTCAACACATCTCGGGCGGATCCAAATGTGGTTTGGACGATCGCTTTCATGGCTGAGCCGGCTCGCCGTAGTTCGTTCGGATGCTGACGACGTGGTGGAGAACGTCGTCAGCGGGTACCAGCTGGGGCTGCACCGCGTTGGGCGCATACCCCCCTGGCTCGGGCCTGACGACACGTCTCATGATTCTCTTCCTGAGAAGCCCAACGCGAGGTGCGACGAGCTCTTCGCGAGCATAGACCTCAACCGGCCCGAACATTTCGCCAAAGCCCTCACGCTGCGAGGGCGGGTGAGCGCAGTTGTCCCCGATGCTCTCGCTACGCAATACTTCGGCAATGGATTCAACGCCGGCAGGACTCATGCATCAACATCGAGCGTCGCGGCGGGTTCGGCGCGAAGCTGGGCGCGACCGGCAGAGTCAGGTTCCTCTCGAGGCGCATGCGGCACTGCCCGACCTTGAAAGCCGGCGCGACCCCGTCGAGATCCTCGCTGGCCAGGACGAGTTTCGACTGCAACACCTCGTCCCGATTCGTCACGGCCGGATGAGCGCGACGCCGTTCACCTTCTACCGAGGCGCGGCAGCTGTGATGGCGTCGGACCTGTCACAGACGCCCACCACCGATCTCACGGTGCAGCTCTGCGGCGACGCACACCTTTCGAACTTCGGTGTGTTCAACGGCCCGGACCGGCGGATCGTGTTCGATCTCAACGACTTCGACGAGACCCACCCGGGTCCATTCGAATGGGACGTGAAGCGCCTCGCTGCCAGCGTCGCCGTTGCGGGACGCAACAACGGGCTCTCGGAGGAAAAGATCGATCGCGCTGTCCGCAACTCGGTGCAGGGGTATCGCGAGACCCTGGAGCGAGTCTCGGAGCTGGGTCCACTCGATGTGCACTACTGGCGGCTCGAACTCGACCGCGTGCGAGAAGTCATCGAGGACGCGGCCGGGGACAAAAAGAAGGCCAGGGCCCGGCTCGACAAGCTCACGAAGAAGGCGACGCGCAAGAACAGCTTGCGGGCGCTCGACAAGCTGACAGACATCGTCGACGGCCGTCGCATGATCGTGCCAGATCCTCCACTCATCACGCGAGTCGATCAGCTTCTCGAGCCCGACGCGGCGGAACGAATGGGCCGATTCTTCGGGCACTATCTGTCGTCGCTCCCACGGCATCGGCGACTCCTCCTCGAGCGCTACGGGATCGTCGACATCGCCCACAAGGTCGTCGGGGTGGGCAGTGTCGGCAGCCGGTGCCTCATCGTGCTCCTCGAGAGTGGTGACGGCGATCCGCTGTTCCTCCAGTTCAAGGAAGCGACCGCCTCTGTACTCGAGCCCTATACCGCTGCCAGCAAATTCGAGCCCGGTCGACGAGTCGTCGAGGGACAACGGCTCACCCAGACGGCGGGCGACGTCTTCCTCGGCTGGTCCCACGACACAGACGAGCAGGGAAACGCGAAGTACTTCTACTTCCGCCAGCTCTGGGACGGCAAAGGGTCCGCCGATATCGATGAGATGGGTGGCAAACGTCTGAGCCGCTACGCACGACTCTGCGGCGGCGTGCTGGCGGCCGCCCACGCCCGCTCCGGCGACGCATCGATGATCGCTGGATACCTCGGCGATGACGACACCTTCGATCAAGCGATCGCTGAGTTCTCACACGGATACGCCGACCTCACCGAGCGCGATCATCGCGCCCACCTCGACGCCATCTCGAGCGGTCGCATCCACGCAGTCCACGACATCGACGGCTAGCGGCGATCCAACACCAGAAGGAGATTGTGGACGAATCGGCACAGACGCAACCAGGGAAACCCGTAGGGCTGGGCCGCTTCCTGCCAATCATGGACTGGGCTCCCCGCTACGAGCGCGCCTGGCTGCGCTCCGACCTCGTCGCCGGCCTGGCCGTCGCCGCCCTGGTCGTTCCGAAGTCGCTCGGCTACGCAGGTATCGCCGGCGTACCCATCCAACATGGTCTCTACGCCGCCGCCGCCGGCACGATCATCTACGCGCTGTTCGGCACCGCCAAGCAGATCTCCACTGGGCCGAGCTCGGCGCTGGCAGCCGTAGCAGGCAGCGCCGTTGTTCTTGCCTCGGTCTCCGATGAGGAGGCAGTCAAACTCGTAGCCGCCATCACGATCGTCACCGGCGTGCTGTTCGCGCTGCTGGCGGTCTTCAAGATGGGCTGGATTTCGCACTTCCTTTCTAAAGCGGTGATCACGGGGTTCCTGTTCGGCGCGGCCATCGAAGTTGTCGTCGGTGAGCTGCCCAAGATCACCGGGACCGACACCGACGGGTCCAATGCCTGGCAGAAGCTCGGCAGTTGGTTCGACAGCCTCGACAGCAGCGACGGAGAGACACTCCTGATCGGGCTCGTGTCGCTCGTGTTGATCGTCGGCATCCGGTTCTCATCGATCCTGGTTCCCGGTGCCCTCGTGCTCGTCGTCGGTGGACTGCTGGCATCGTTCGCCTTCGATTTCGAGGACCGCGGCGTAGCTGTGGTCGGCGACGTTCCTCGCGGATTCGTCGCGCCGACGATTCCCGATCTCGAATTCGTTGTCAACCACTTCGCGACGATCGGGCCCGCCTCCGTCGGTCTGCTCCTGATTGGCTTCTCCCAGACCGCCGGCGACGCCCGCGCGTTCGCGTCCAAACACCAATACCGCATCGACGTCAACCAGGAGTCGGTGGCGCAGGGTATGGCCAACATTGGCTCGGGCGTATTGCAGGGAATCCCAGTGTCGACCAGCCTCTCGGCCAGCTCTCTCAATGACGAGTCGGGTGCCAAGACACCGCTGGCATCGCTCACGACCGGCGTACTCATCGTGCTCACGCTGCTCTTCCTGGCCCCGGTGTTCTCGATCCTTCCCAAGCCCGTGCTCGCAGCGTTGATCATCGATGCCGTGGTCTTCGGCATGATGGATATTGCCGAGATGCGTCGCCTCTACCGGGTGGCACGAGGCGACTTCCGAATCGCGATCGCCGCCATCATTGGGGTGATAGCGGCCGGTGTCCTCGCCGGGGTCATCATCGGCGTCATACTCTCGTTGGGTTGGCTCGTGTACATCGCCGCCAACCCCAACATCCCGGTACTGGGCCGCAAGCCCAACACGCAAGTCTTCCGGAGTCTCCACAACTATCCCGAAAGCGAGACGTACCCGGGACTCCTGATCGTGCGATTCGACGCCGGCCTGTTCTTCGCGACCTCGGACGCACTCGATGACAGGTTGCGCGAGCTGGCCCAAGATGCAGACCCGAGATACCACACGGTCGTGCTCAGCTTCGAAGGGGTCGACTTCATCGACTCCCAAGGGACAGACAAGATCTCGGAGCTGCTCGATCTCACACGCGCGTACGGCGCCGAGCTGAGGCTCGCCCGCGTCAAACCCAACGTCATCGCAATGTTGCGCCGTGACGGGGTGATCGATGAGTTGGGCGAGGACAACTTGTATGGGAACGTCTACAACGCTGTCGAGGACAAGCTCCCCCAGAGCTGATCATCACGCCTGAAATTCGGGGCGATCAAGGCACCGACGCAACCACTGCCAGTCAGGCGATAGCTGCGATCCCGTCGCCCAGCACCTTCGCACCGAGGACCACGAACAGCACGGCCATGACCGTGTTGTTGTTTGCCTCCAACCAGTTCTTCATCTCGGTCAACGTCCGCTCCGCCCTCGATCCGAGGATCAGGTTCAGGAGGACGGGTACGGCGACGGTCAGCGATGCGATCACGACGAACACCGCGAGCACGCCGATCTCCTCGCCGGTCTCGAGTCCGTGGGAGCCGATCGAGGCGACAGCAGCGATTGTGAGTCCCAGGTTCTTCGGGTTGACGGCCGACAGCACAAAGGCGAGACCAAACGCCTTGACGGCGTTGAACTCATCGATCGACGCCATCCAGCCCGGTAGCTGCGGTTCCTCGTCGCCCCGCGGCCGATTGGACCACTGCTTCGCACCCAACACGACGAACAGGGCGCCGATCGCGATCTTGGCCACGCCGCCGCCGTTGGCGTCCTCTCCGTTCGAGGCCTCGAGACCGAGGGACAGCACGATCAGGCCAGCGGCTGACAAGCCGACCAGCCAGCCGGCGAGGAAGCTGAGGCTGTTGGCGGTCGCCTTGGACGTGAACAGCATCAGGATCACGGCGATGATCGGGACGGGGCTGATGGCCACACCGACGGCCGCTCCCAGAATGTCACCTATCGCCGCAACCATGTTCGCTCCTCAGCCGTCTGCCCATCAACCGCTGCAAACACTACTCGGCTCACGCCGAGAGTACCCGGTTGAATACGGCGCTGGTCAGGCGATCAGAATCGGTAGAAAGGGCGAGCACCCCGCTGTTCGGTCGTGGGCACTGGCCACGCATGAGGCGCAGCGCAGATCGTCTACCCCAGTCTCGGAGACATCAGCCAGCAGACCGTCGCCGATCGACGGCGGATTCAGAAACGAGCTGCACGGCCCGGGCTGCGGTCGTGGCGTCGGTCCGTTGACTGAGAAATGCCATCCGAACGAGGAACCGTCCGTCAACCGTGGTGCTCGAGACGTGGATATCGCCCGAATCGTTGATGTGTCGGGCGATTGCCTCGGTGGCTTGGTCGCCGTCGATCGAGCGAAACGCCACGATGGACAGCTCGGGCGTGGCCATGACTTCGATTCCGTCGACAGCCCTCAGCGCGGCCGCCGTCGATGCCGCCAGGTCAAGCATTCGATCCAGCTCCTGGCGGAACGCTTGCACGCCGTAGAGATGGAGCGCCAACCAAACCTCGAGTCCGCGAGCCGGCCTGGTGAGCTCGGGGCCCATCGAGAAGTAATTGGGCAAGACATCGTGGGATGGCACATCTTGCATGTAAGCGCCACGGCCTTCCATGGAGTGAATCAGATCGCCTCGGTCGCGTACCAGTAGCCCACCGATACCAAAGGGCAGGAACAGGCTCTTGTGGGCGTCGACCGTGATCGAATCGGCCAATTCGATCCCGACCATCGCTTCTCTTCCACGATCGGTCAGCACGAAGAACCCGCCGTACGCAGCATCGACATGGAACCACGCCCCGCAGTCTGCGGCGATGCGGGCTGATTCGGCGAGAGGGTCCACCGTGCCGGTATCGGTGGTTCCCGCACTCGCAATGATCAGCATCGGGACCAAGCCGGCAGCTTGGTCATCGGCAACCGCCCGCTGCAAGGCCGTCATCTCCATCCGCAGCGCATCATCGACATCGATCATGCGCACCCGATCAGGGTGGATCCCCGCGATCGTTGCTGCTTTGACGACGGAGTGATGCGCCCGAGTCGATGCATAAACGACACCACGACTGAAGTCCGGGTCGAGCCGGGATCGAGCAGCCACAGTGGCCGTGAGGTTGGCAATCGAGCCGCCCGACAACAAGACCCCCGATGCAGTATCGGGAAGCTGGAACAGGCGACACATCCACTCGACAACTCCGCTTTCGATCGCCACCAGCCCCGGGGCGCCGTGAAGGCCTCCGGTATACCGATTGGTGACTGCACCGAGAAACCGCCCCAGAGCCGCCGCATATATCCCTCCGCTCGGGATGTACGACAAGAACTTGCCTGACGAAGTATCGATCCCGGTCTCCAGGGCGCGATCGAGCAATCCGAAGAGATGCGAAAGTTCGGTGCCCGTTTCGGCCGGAGGAGTCGCCAACGTGGCGATCACATCCGGACCAATCCGAGGATACGAAGCCGGAGTGTTCGCCAGCTCTGCGAGGTATTCGTCTGCATAGAGCATGAACGCATCCGCCAATCGACGGCGCTCTGCGGTATCGGGCTCGAGGTCGTCAGACACCGTGGAGACTCTATCCGAGACGCTCCTGAGGCCCCTTACTGCGGCCGTCTCGGAGCGGAGCGCGACCAGCCACGATCAGGGTACGTAGGACTCCAGAGCATCCAAGCCCATGAGAGGGCCGATTTCGGCGTAGATCTCGGTGAGCACGTCGGCGTTCTCACCTTCAGGATCGATCAGGTCGTGCCGGTATTCGTCCTCGGCGAGGAAGACGTAGTTCACCTCAGAGTTGGCGTTGTGGCCGACCGCCAGCACATGTTCCAGTTGTCGCTCGATATCGGAAACGCCCCGATTGCTCACTGCTAAATCGTTCTCGTTGGTCACGACGACGAGGCGCTGAAGTTGAGTCGTGCGCTGGGAGTCCTGCACCTCGGCTGCTCGTCCGACCGCGAGGAACGCGCCCAGGGACCGCACCGAAAAGCGGGGATAGGCGTACGGCGGCGAGGCCAACTCTTCCTTCTGCTCGCCGTCCCACCAAATGTACTCGTCGGGGATGAATCGGGAGAGGCGAGCGATCGGTGCGGCGAGGGCATCTGGAACCGCCTTGGGCGCGACCAGCGGCGCCAGGAGGACCGCCTCGGTGACCTCGTCACGTTGGTACGCGAGCCAGCTGGCGAGCGTGCCTCCGCCCGACAGGCCCACGACGGTGACGTCCCGGCCCAGCCCTGCGGCGATGTCGACAGCCTCATCGGCAGCGGCGACAAGGTCATCGGGTCCCACATCGGAGGGCGCCTTTGTCAGGCGATCGGCCTCACCGTGACCGGGCAGACGGGGTATGACGACGTTGTAGCCAGCATCTGCGTACGCCTTGGCAAAGGCGGAATACTGCTGCGGGCAGTTGGTGAATCCGTGCAATAGGACCACCGACCGTTCGACTCGTTCACCCGAGTCGATCACGACCGATCGGCAAAGATCGTTGATCTCATCGCCTTCACCTGCGGCGAGCTCCGCCGCGGCCGTCGATGCCTCGGCGTAGGTCGTGGCGGGATCCGGTGTGGAGGTGATCGTGCGGTCGAACAGAGGCGTGAACACGACTGTGAGGAACGCCAGTAGGAGGACCAGCACAACACCCAGCACGAGAGACCACCGCGGGTGGCGTCGAATCCATACCATCGACGAACGATAACGTGAGGTTCACCGCGGCGCCCACCCCTGAAGCCACGCCGAGGACGAGCAATCAAGGATGCATATCAACCATCGGTCACACACCCGTTCGACGCATCCTCCACGAGCTTGATGTACTTCCACAAGGTGCCGGAGGTCGCCTTGTAGGGCGGCATCTCCCACGCCTGGCGCCGCTTCGCCATTTCGTCGGCATCGACGTCAACGGACATCTCGTGTGACTCGTCGTCGATCGTGATCGTGTCGCCGTCTTTGACAAGGGCGATCGGGCCACCCTCTTGCGCTTCGGGCACGACGTGGCCAACGATGAACCCGTGACTGCCGCCCGAGAATCGGCCGTCGGTGATGAGGGCGACATCCTCGAGGAAGCCGGCGCCAGCGAGCGCACTCGTTGGTGTCAGCATCTCAGGCATCCCGGGCCCGCCCTTGGGCCCTTCGTAGCGAATCACGATGACATCGCCTGACGTGATGCGGCCTTCTTCGAGGCCGGTGAGCATGTCTTCCTCGCAGTCGAACACCCGGGCCGGCCCAGAGAAAAGGAGGCCTTCCTTGCCGGTGATCTTGCCTACCGCTCCACCCGGCGCGAGGTTGCCCCGCAGGATGGAGATGTGACCTCGAGCCTTGACCGCAACGTCGAGCTTCGACACCACGTCCTGATCCTCTGCAAGGTAGGGGGTGCCTTCCAGGTTCTCGCCGAGGGTCTTACCGGTGACGGTGATCTGATCGCCGTCGAGCAGACCTTCATCGAGCAGGTACCGCATCACTCCAGGCACACCGCCGACGGCGTGGAGGTCTTCCATTACGTACTTACCCGATGGCTTGAGGTCGGCCAACAGTGGGATCCTCGCGCTCGTCGCCAGCCAGTCGTCGATCGTGAGATCGAGCTCGAACGCTCGAGCGATCGCAATGGTGTGCAGCACGGCATTGGTGGAGCCTCCGAGCGCCATCGTCAAGACCATTGCGTTCTCCAACGATGCACGGGTCACGATGCGCCGTGGTGTCAGACCCTCCGCGAGCAACATCTCCATCATCCGACCAGCCTGTACGCACTCTTGGATCTTCGCTGGATCCTCAGCAGGCGTGCTCGACGAGAACGGAAGGCTGAGGCCCATGGCCTCGATGGCCGTGGCCATCGTGTTCGCCGTGTACATGCCGCCGCATGCCCCAGCGCCGGGGATCGAACAGTCGACGATGTTCTGACGATCTTCCTCGGTGATCGTGCCCGCCAGGAACTGTCCGTAGCTTTGAAACGCCGAGACGACGTCGAGCTTTGTTTCGGCGCCACCGATCGAACCGCAACCGGCCCGGATGGTGCCTCCATAGACCATGATCGAGGGCCGATTCAGCCGTCCCATCGCCATCACGACGCCGGGCATGTTCTTGTCGCACCCGGGCAAGGCGACGAGGCCGTCATACCACTGGGCCGACATCACGGTCTCGATCGAATCGGCGATCAGGTCTCGGCTCTGGAGCGAGTAGGACATGCCGTCAGTGCCCATCGAGATGCCGTCGGACACGCCAATGGTGTCGAACCGCATACCTATGAGGCCGCTGTCGACCACACCCTTCTTCACCTCGGTTCCGAGGTCGGCGAGGTGCATGTTGCACGGATTACCCTCGAACCAGCAGGAGGCAATTCCAATCTGTGCTTTGTCGAGATCAGCGTTACTCAAGCCGGTGGCCAAGAGCATCGCTTGCGATGCCCCCTGGCTCTTCGGCTGCGTGATTCGCGACGAGTAGGTGTTGAGTTCGACCTTTTGCTCCAGCATGCAAACATCATGCCCCCAGATGAGCCGACATGGCGAAGCCAATCGAGTCGCTACTCCTGGCGCGTGAACGGTCGCTCGTCAGAGACACAGGTGTCGACGAGACAATCGTTATGATCTCGCCATGATATTCAGCGCAACTGAGAACTCGATCGGCTATGCGCTTGGGTTGGGTGCGCTGTTGATCATCGCCGCCATCACCCTGTGGGTACTGGCAGGAGAAGCAGCGACCGGGAGGCTTGGCCCCAACAGGTTCGTCGGAATCCGAACTCGTTCCATCATGGCCTCGGACCAAACCTGGTTGGTCGCCCACCAGGCTGCGCAACGAGCACTTCAGGTCGCAGCCATCGCACTCGGAGTCACCGGCGCTTTGGTGGCCATACTGGGTCGCAACAACGACCTTCTGATCTTGATCCTCATCGTCGGGATAGCCCTCATGCTCGGTGCACTTGCCAAAGCAGTCATCTTCGCGACCCAAACCGCAAAGACGCGTGACGGCACGACGTGACCGATCAGCCCGACGCAGAGCCACTCGTTGGACGGCCCAGCCCAACGGCCTACTGAGTTCACTTCATCCCATTTCCGCCAACTCCGACAGGAACACATGACCATCCGCATCGGCATCAACGGCTTTGGCCGCATCGGCCGCCTGACCGTACGCGCCCTTCACCAAGACTCCGAGCTCGAGCTCGCCCATGTCAACGACGTCAACGCAGACGCCGCGACGTCCGCACATCTGCTGGAGTTCGACACAGTGCACGGCCGCTTCGACGCCGACATCTCCTCCGCCGGCGACACGATCACCATCGATGGCACAACCGTCACCCACAGCTCCCACGCCACCCCCGCCACGGTGCCATGGACCGATCACGGCGTTGACATCGTGCTGGAGTGCTCCGGAATGTTTCGCACGACCGAAGTCCTCCAGCCGTACCTCGACCACGGTGTCGGCAAGGTCATCGTCGCTGCACCGGTGAAGAGCCCCGGGGTGCTCAATGTTGTGATGGGATGCAACGATCATCTCTACGCTCCAGCCACCGACCACATCATCACCGCTGCATCGTGCACCACCAACTGCCTGGCACCGGTCGTGAAGGTGATTCACGAAGGCGTCGGCATCGAACGCGGTGTCATCACCACCATCCACGACGTAACCAACACCCAGGTCGTCGTCGACGCTCCCCACAAAGACCTCCGGCGAGCACGCTCCGCTCTCAACTCACTGATCCCGACCTCGACCGGCTCGGCCACGGCGATCACGCTCATCTACCCCGAACTCACCGGCAAACTCGACGGCATCGCCGTACGAGTCCCGCTGCTCAACGCGTCGCTCACCGACGCCGTGTTCGCCGTCGAACGAGACGTCACCGTCGACGAAATCAATGCCCTGTTCCGCGCTTCGGCCGACGGCGACCTCGCGGGAATCCTCGGCTTCGAAGATCGACCCCTTGTGTCGGCCGACTACGTCAATGACACCCGCTCCAGCATCGTGGACGGTCCATCCACCATGGTCACCGACAAACGGATGGTGAAGGTCCTCGCCTGGTACGACAATGAATACGGCTACGCATTCCGCATGGCCGACCTGGCTGCCAAGGTGGCCTCTACGCTCCCGAGCAGTGCATGACCGGGCTGTCTCCGTGAAGCTTCGGAACTACGTCCTCGTGACCGCCGGCTACTGGGCGTTCACACTGACCGACGGTGCCCTGCGCATGCTCGTGCTCCTCCACTTCCACGACCTCGGCTACTCGCCAGTGTCGATCGCGTTCCTCTTTCTGCTCTATGAGTTCATGGGCATTGTCACGAACCTGATCGGCGGGTGGGTTGGCGCCAGAGCAGGCCTCAACCGCACGCTGCTCACCGGCCTGGCCCTGCAGATCGTTGCTTTGGTCACGCTCACGTTCCATCAGCCCAGCTGGCGCGAATGGGTATCGGTCGGTTTCGTCATGGGCGCTCAGGCTCTGTCGGGTGTGGCCAAAGACCTGACCAAGATGAGCTCCAAGAGCGCGGTGAAATTCGTGGCTGGTGATGGCGAAGGTGCCCTGTTTCGATTGGTGGCGATCCTCACCGGTTCCAAGAACGCCCTCAAAGGTGTCGGCTTCTTCATCGGTGCCGCCTTGTTGTCCTGGATTGGCTATGACGCCGCCCTGTGGGCGATGGCAGGGCTCGTCGCCGTCGCCCTCGCCGCAGTCGCGATTCTGCTCGACGAAGAGATTGGCCGGTCCAAGAAGAAGCCACCGCTGCGGTCGATCCTGTCCAAATCAGTGGCCATCAACCGACTGGCGACAGCCCGGTTCTTTCTGTTCGGCTCCCGCGACATCTGGTTCGTCGTGGCGCTGCCGGTCTTTCTCGACGAGGTCCTCGGCTGGTCCTTCCAAGGCATCGGCGGATTCTTGGCCGCCTGGATCATCGGCTACGGCATCGTGCAATCGTTCGCGCCCAGGCTGCTGCGCCGTTCGATGGGGAGCGTGGATGCCGAGATAGGTGCGGCCCGCACCTGGGCCCTCGTTCTCGCTGGGGTCTCAGCAATCATTGCCATCGCAGTTGCAGCCGACTTCGCGACCACCGTTGCCATCGTCGGCGGCCTCATCGTGTTCGGGATCGTGTTCGCTCTGAACTCTTCGCTGCACTCGTTCCTGATCCTTGCCTACGCGGACAGCGACGAAGTCTCCCTCGACGTTGGTTTCTATTACTCCGCGAACGCAACTGGCCGCCTCGTCGGCACCTTGCTGTCAGGCGTGCTCTACCTTTGGGGCGGCCTCGAAGCAGCGCTCTGGGGATCTGCTGTGTTTGTTGCCATCACCTGGCTCCTCACGCTGCGACTCCCCCCGATCATCACATCGTCTCCCGGGATCGACACCGGAGCATCGACCACCTGAACGCCAACTCGACGGGCATCAGTTGCCGGTCGCTGGCGACGGCGCATCGAGTTGGAGTTCAGATGCGTCCCTCTGGTCGGGGAACCATCCCTTGGTGCGGTTGGCGAACGAGACGAGCGACAGCATCACCGGGACTTCGATCAGCACTCCGACCACGGTCGCCAGCGCCGCTCCCGATCCCAGCCCGTACAGGCTGATCGCCACAGCGACCGCGAGCTCGAAGAAGTTCGAGGTGCCGATCATCGCCGCAGGAGCAGCCACATCGAAGGGAAGCTTGATCGCCCGGGCGGCCCCGTACCCGATGGCGAAGATCCCATAACTCTGAATGAGCAGCGGCACAGCGATCATCAAGACCCTCGACGGCTGATCGACGATCGTCTCGGCCTGAAATCCGAACAACAACACCACGGTCAACAACAGCCCGATCACCGATGTTGCCTTCAACCGACCTGCGAGATTTTCAACAGCGCCAGGGTCACCGCGTCGAAGCAGGGACGAGCGAGTAAACAGACCGGCACCCAACGGAACCACAACGAAGATCATCACCGACGCGATCAGGGTTCCCCATGGCACCGTCAGGCCCGTGACCCCCAACAACAGGCCGGCGATCGGAGCGTATGCGAACACCAGGATCAGGTCGTTGATCGAAACCTGGGCCAGGGTGTAGTTCGCATTGCCATTGGTGAGCTGACTCCACACGAACACCATCGCGGTACACGGTGCGACCCCCAACAAGATCATTCCGGCGATGTACTCCTCAGCTTCAGCCGCCGGCACCAGATCGGCGAACACGAACCGGAAGAAGAAGAACGCAAGGCCGGCCATCGTGAACGGCTTCACCAGCCAGTTGATCGTCAAGGTCAGGGCCAGGCCCTTGGGTCGGCGCCCAACATCGCGCAAACAGTCAGGCTCGACTTTGAGCATCATCGGGTAGATCATCAACCAGATCAACACCGCCACCACCAGGTTGACCTGGGCGACCTCTATCGCCGCAATCTCCTCGAACGCATCTGGTACGAGCAGACCAAGCCCGACACCAGCCAGAATGGCGCCGGCCACCCAGACCGTCAGGAAACGCTCGAACAAGCCCACCGGGTGCCACCGCGTCGCTCGTTCACGATCGCCAAACGCACCGGATCACCGAAATCCCAGCACAGTTCAATCACCGTTGAATCATCCATACAACGACAATGTATCCCTCGTACGAGTGGCATCAGGGCGGAAGGTCCTGAAGATGCACGCTGGACATCGTCCGTCACCTCGGAGTCTGCCGGTTCCCCAAGGCACTGGAGATCGACAGAAGGGCGCGTGGCTGATGTGTACACTCCCAGCCCGGAGGATGACTGTGGAACGAAGGCTCGCGGCGATATTGGTTGCTGATGTGGTCGGCTATTCCACGTTGATGGAACAGGACGAGTCGGGGACCCTTGCCTCGGTCTCGCGAATCGTCGCTGAGCTCATCGAGCCGCTGATCAGCGGACATCGCGGACGCATCGTGAAGCTGATGGGCGATGGCGTCCTGGCCGAGTTCTCGAGCGTCGTCGACGCGGTCGAATGTGCAACCGCGTGGCAAGAGCAAGTTGCAGATGATCCGAGCGGATTCGAGTTCCGGATCGGTGTCAACCTCGGCGACATCATGGTGCAAGGCGGTGACATATTCGGCAACGGCGTCAACGTCGCTGCGAGACTCGAATCGATGGCCGAGTCGGGAGGTATCTGTGTGTCGGGCACGGTACATGCCGAGGTGAAGAACAAGCTCGACCTCGCGTTCGAAGACCTCGGATTTCCAACGGTCAAGAACATCGCCGAGCCAGTGCAGGTGTTTCGCATCGCATCGGAGTCCACTCCGAAGCTCGATGAAGTGACTCGGCGCCCCCATGCTCACGAGAAGCCGTCGATCGCCGTTCTCGCCTTCACCAACATGAGTGGCGACCCCGATCAGGACTACTTCAGTGATGGGGTGTCCGAGGACATCATCACTGGCCTTGCCCGATTTCGGACCCTCGTAGTGATCGCTCGGAACTCGTCGTTCAGTTTCAGGGGGCAGAACCGAAGCATCACCGAAATCGGCGACGAACTCGGCGTGCAGTACGTGGTCGAGGGCAGCGTTCGCAGGGTGGAAAACCGGGTCCGGATCAGCGCCCAACTCGTCGAGACCGACACCGGGACACAGCTCTGGGCGGACCGCTTCGACCGCGAGGTCGAAGATGTCTTTGCGGTACAGGACGAGGTAGCGAGCAGCATTGTGGCCGTGTTGCCTGGTCGGGTGCAGCACGATGTCGCCGACCGAGCTGCCCGAAAACCGACCTCGAACATGAAGGCGTACGAGCTCCTGTTGCAGGGGAAGGCCCTGCGCGATGGATTGAACGCGCAAGACACGGCCAAGGCGCGCCTTCTTTACGAGAAGGCTCTCGAGCTCGATCCGAGCTACGCCCGCGTCTACATGTACTTGGCCGATACGTACGTTGTGGACTCATGGCTCGGGTTGGCTGATACGGATGCGCCTCGAAACGCGCTGGAGATCGCCCGCAAGGGCGCCGCGCTCGACAATCGCGACGTCTTCATTCAGGACCAACTCGGATACGCGTACCTCTGTAGCGGTCTGTGGGAAGACGCCGACGCGCAGTTCGAACGAACGTTGTCTCAGATCGTCAACGAAGCTGAGTCGATGGCGTGGTGTGGCTATGGCTTTCTCCTGCTCGGCCGGCAGGAAAAGGCAGCGGAGGTACTTGGTGAGGCAATACGACTCGACCCCATGCACCCTCCGGCGCTCGATTGGATCTTGGGCCAGGTCCACTTCTTCGAGGGACGATATGACGACGTTGTCCGGGTGCTCATCGGCGAAGCACTCCTCAACTCGCTGGCACACGCGTTTCTCGTCGCAGCGTATGCTCTGTCGGGTCGCCAAGATGAGGCTCAGGTGGCACTTCACGCCTTCATCCAGTTCCGCAGAACCGAATTGGAAAGTAGGGGGATCGCCGTCGATGCGAACACCTCTGCTGACCTGACAAGTGGCTTCCGTGGGATGTGGCGCAACACCGCAGACTGCGAACTACTGCTCGAGGGGTTGCGGTTGGCGGGCTTGCCAGACTGACCGCAGCGGACCCAACCCGAAATCGACCCGCCAGAACGCCTCGGATCACATATTGAGGCAGCGGCAATTGCAGGAACATTCGCAAAACGACACCCGTCGGACCAGAAACCCGCTGACATGTCGGTTCAGTTTTCGCGCAGACCTGCCGAAACAAGGCCCATGACGCATTTGCAGTTGGATGCCACTGAACGCTCATCTTCCTCTGAACGTGGCGCAGTTCTCGCCATGGCTGCGTTGGTCATGACCCTCCTGTTGGCCATTGCTGCATTTGCGACCGATCTGGGCGCTTGGTACCAACAGGGGCAAACGCAGCAGCGGGACTCTGACGTCGCTGCACTCAATGGAATACAGGCGTACAATCGGGCAGTATTGGAAGAGTTCGAGTTGCTGGGCGTCGCCTCGTGGGCCGAGCTCACCAATACCGGGCGATCTCAAGTCGAACTTGCGTCCATGAGTACCGCTTTGGAGACAGTGGTAGGCCTGTTGGAGGTGAGTGGTTACTCGTTTTCGACGACAGCCACGATGACCCAGCTATCACCGCCACCTCAAGCTGCCGGAGCGTCTTCGACCTTCATCATCATTGCGGACGACGGGTCTGAGGTGCTCGTCGAGCGCGTCGGCGATGAGCTCAGAGTGACGATCACCAAGACAGGCAACCAGTACCTTTCTTCGATTATCCGGGACGCACCTGAGATCATCAGGAGTGGCGCCGCCGTCATGTCGAATTGCGGGGCTCGTTGCACGGTCGACTTCGTGATCAGCCCCCCGGCCAAGGGATTCGAAGCTGACGGAGCAGGTGACGGTTGGGCCCCACTTCGGTACGGGACCGACGAGGTGTGGGCAGTCAACCACCACGTCGACAAACCCGATAAGGGCTCCATCATCTGCATGAAGCGAAGTGGTGCTCCCTGTCGTTCGAATGGCCAACAGTTCTCACTCGTCACTCCAGATGATGGTCTGATGTTCACAGCCCAACAAGGCGTGGATCATCTGGACGAGAATCTCGGCAAGCTCTATTTCACAGCGCTATCTACAGAGAGCTATGTGGATCCAGCCACCGGAAACGAGGAGAGCGACTGGTCCGGTCTTGCATGCTTCGACGTTGCGGCCCGCAATTGGTGCAGCGATGCGTTCAAACCGCTCTTCCGGGACAACGGCCGGGACGGCGATCAGAAAGTGAACGCAACTGGCCCGTGGGCATGGCAGAACTCAGCTGGCACCACCGAGCTATACGTCATGCTTCAGGACGGCACCTTGGCGTGTGTTCAAGCTTCCACGATGTCTACCTGCGGAACCTGGGTGACACCTGTCTCGTCGCTGTCACAAATCCCCGACCGCTTCGACGACTCGGAACTGATCGAGGCCCGAATTGTTGGAGACAAGGGCTACTTCGTACATAAAACGGATAGCAATGCGTCCGTCCTGCAATGCTGGAACCTTCAGACGAAAGGCGCCTGCTGGTCGAGTCCTGTTGTCGAACCGACGATGGCCGACCCGAAATCAAATGCGACGTTCCTTGCGTACGACCAATCACAAACACCAACGTCCATCTGTATCGGAGGGGTGACCACCCATCGATGCTACGCATTGTCGAACGGGGCATACCTGGGCGACAGCCTTCCCGGCTACTCGGACATGCTGGACGTCGGTGCCGGAAAGTTCAGCAGTGCACTCGAATGGGAAGGCAAGAGAGTCTTCTTCTCAGACAACAAAGGCGATCGGACCTTCTGCTATAGCTTCGAGGACGCTGCGAGTTGTGGGTCGCTGAACCAACAGGATCTTCTTCCTTCCTCGCTGGCAGGCCAGACAACAAAGCCCTATGCGTTTGGACTCCTCGAGGGCAATTGCATTGCTGGGTTGGGACACAATGCAATCTTCTTCGCATTCGATGCCGAGAACCTCACGAAGTGCGACACCGCCGAAACTTGGATCCAAATCCTTCCCTGCGCCTGCAGCGACGCCAGCACGGGTAGCCGCTTTGGCATGCTCTCGGTGCCGACCGAACTGCTAGACGTCGTCAGCAGCCTTGAGGCGACCGTGGTACAAGCAGACGGGGTCGAACTCTACACAGACCTTGAAATCAAGGAGACCGGCGAACTCGACCTCTCCGTCGCAGATCAAACACAATCACACCTGTCGCTGAAACTGTCCGCAGCGTCTCTCCTGAACAACGACGGAACGCTCGTATGGACCGAGGCGTATCATGCCCAGCTCGAGGTACTCGTTCAGCCCACGCTCTCCAAGTAGTCCTTCATCGCCAAAATTGCTGAGTCGCCCATGACCGGGCTTGGTTCTGGTCATGAAAGGTCGATGCTCGCCCGATTCCCCAATTTCAGTGTCCGCCAACCGATGGTCAGGTGGAACACCGCGATGGCGACAACACTGGCGGCCACGAACGCTGACCCGGGATCGATGACCGCGATCACGGCACCAATGATTCCCACTGCGCCGAGTGCGATCGCGAGTTTGGCGAGCCCAGGGCCGAACCCTGGAGCACGCCACATCGCGATGCCGAGCAGAACGATCCCGATCGGGACGAGTAACGCACCAGTGGCGAGCATGGTGTCGAACACACTTTGCGCGCCATGCCAGGCGTACTCGATCGCGGGGAGATCCTCGGCTGGTGTGTCGGCTGCGGTATACAGCTCAGCCAGCGGTGATGTCGCCACGTGCAGGAGGGAACTCGCCGCCATGATGACGAAACCGAACGCAGCAACAACGGTGCCGAAAAGCGCAGCCGGCCGATGGGTGTGCGCCAGCAATCGGTGCAAGACGAAGATGTGCAAGGCGAACAGCACCAGAGCACCGAGATACAGAAAGTGCTCGGCAATACGACCCGTCTCGATGTTCGCGAAGTCCTTGAGGGTCTCGGGATCGGATGCATCTGGCAGGGCCAGGATCCCCACGACCAGGCCCGCACCAAACATGAAGACCACGCCAGCGAGACCTGCAACGCCGCCCCATCGGCTCAACTGCTGATCTGGGTCGTGCCCTGATCGTGATGACCCTCCACGCCCAACGGCGGGCCTCGCAGACAGATTACGTTGGGATGACACGGCCATCTGAGTAGCTCCTCCAGTATGAGATCTGAAGTCGGATCAACCGGACGGACGCGGGATCCGAACTCCTTGTTGGTCGATCCTGCTCCGCACCGTTCCTTTGTCATAGAGACCAACGTCACGATTCTGTTGGGCACACCTCCGTGCGTAAACAAAGATGACAGACGTCGTTGACCCACATGTGTGGACGCCTCTGAGCGGTCAGCCGTCGAAGCTCGTGATCGTGCCGCTGATGATTCGCGTACAGCGTTGCAGGTTGATCAACGCGATGTCGAAGATGGTGCGTCTGATTGCGTCGCTTCGTGAGCTGGACGCCAGTTGTACATACGGCTGGGCACCTTCGTCTTGAGCGGCTCGGACCACAGCGTGGTGATGGCGGCGACAGCAACGACGACCGTCCACCAGGCGGCAGGAAATGGTTCGAGTTGGGTGATGGTGGCGAGTGGTGGGAAGTAGAGCACGCCGGCAGTGGTGAGCGAAACGGCGGCCACGGCGATGACGAGTTCCTTGGTCACGTCCAGGCTGGTTCGCCAGAAGGCATCAGCGGGTCGTCGCTCGATGAGCAGCAGAAGTGGTTGGGCGACCAGCAGAGTAGCGAAGCCAAGCGCTCTGGCCTGCTCGACGGGCCAGTTCTGCTCGAGCCCTACGAGGTACAGCCCGGTCACGCCCACAGCAAGGGTGATACCTACGGCATAGGGGCGCCATAGAGCCGGGGCCGACAGCGCGTACGCGGCTGGTCGGGGTGGTCGCGTCATGACGTCTGGGTCCGCGGGTTCGGCCTGGAAGACCAGCGACACGATGGGGTGGAGCAGAATCTCGAGGATGACGAGGTGGATCGGCAGTAGCAGCAGTGGCTTGCCGAGAATCGGGACGAGGAGGGCCGCGATCAGTAGCGGTGGATGGAACGCGATGAGGTAGGCAAACGCACGGGTGAGGTTGTCGTAGATCCGACGGCCGTTTCTGGTAGCGGCGACAATTGTCGCGAAGTTGTCGTCGAGCAGCACCAGAGTGGCTGCTTCGCGTGCCACAGGTGTTCCTCGCTTTCCCATGGCGATACCAATATCGGCTGCTCGGAGGGCGGGGGCATCGTTGACGCCGTCACCGGTCATGGCAACAACGGCGCCTTGGCGACGGAGCGCTTGGACAATGCGATGTTTCTGTTCAGGCCGCGTTCGGGCGAACACGTTTGCGTGCGAGACGAGTCCATCGAGTTCTTCGTCGTTGGCCTCGTCGAGGTCATCGCCAGTGGCGATCAGGTCGCAATCGTTGTGTTGGTGTGGAAGCTGGAGTCCTTCGGCGATGGCGTGGGCTGTGGCGGGATGGTCGCCGGTGATCATGATCACCCTGATTCCTGCGGCAGCGCATTCCGCAAGAGCCTCGTCGACGCCTTCGCGTATCGGGTCGTTGAACGCGAGTAGTCCGACAACCTCGAGGTCGGCTTCATCTCGGCTGCGTACACCGGTTGGGCCAGGCACCCGGGCTGCGGCGACGGCGATGACCCTCATCGCCTGCTCGGTCATACGAGCGTGAGCATCGTCGAGCGTGACCTTCGTTGCCGGGCTCATCGATGCATGCACGGCAATACCTTCGTAGGCGCCTTTGGCTGCGACCTCGTAGCCCCCGTCCGGGAGTCGCCATACATGGGTCAAGTACTTGTCAACCGGGTCGAACGGCCAGTCTGTATCGAGGTGTGCGCTGTGCACCGAAGCAATGTCGACTCCGTGCTGCCCTGCGTACGCGATGATGGCCTGATCGAGCGGGTCGAAGGGGTCGGGCTCGCACGCAAGAACTCCAGCAGTGAGGAGCATGACGTCTGCTTCGCACGTGGTCCCGACCTCGGACGGGGTAGTCATTTCACCTGTTGTATTGGCGGTCGCTGCGACGCTGAGCCGACCTTCGGTGAGGGTGCCGGTTTTGTCTGTGCAGATGACGGTGGTCGAACCCAGCGTCTCGGCACCTGGCAGGCTTCGAACCAATGCGCCTTGGCGGGCGAGTCGCCATGCCCCGATCGACAAGTAGAGGGCATAGACGAGCGCAAACTCCTCGGGGATTGCAGCAATGGCCAAGCTGACACCAGCGATGACGGCCTGGCCCCAACCATTACCCCGCCAAAGTTCAGCTGCCATCACCGCCGCACAGAAGACCGCCGCCGCAACCGCAAGCAAGGCCACCAAACGCGACAACGCTCGTTGCAGCGGCGTGGTGGGATTGGTCGTTTCTGCCAGCAGCGTGCCGATCTTGCCATACCGAGTTCGTGCCCCGGTGGCCGTGATTTCGATGATCGCCCGTCCGGCCAGAACCGTCGTACCGGCCCAAACGATCTCGCGTTCGGGGTCGTCGGCGGTGGGTTCGTTCTTGTCAACGGGAAGCGACTCGCCAGTGAGGCTCGCCTCATCGACCAAGAGTTGGGTTGCCGCGCAGATCTTGCCGTCGGCGGGGATGACGTCGCCTTCTTGGAGGACCACGACATCGCCCACAACCAAGTCGATGGTGCCGATCGTCCTGGTTTCACCGTCCCGAATAGTGTTCGCGGTTGGTGCGGTGAGCTCGGCGAGCCGTTCGAGCGTTTTTTCAGCCCGACGTTCGAGCACCCAGCCGACACCGGCTACCGGGACAAGAGCCACCAGCGCGACCACAGCGTCCACGGTCTCACCGATCAACAAATAGGTGGGAGCGGCGATCAACAACAAGGCCACCATCGGGTCGGCGAGTGGGCCCAGCGCATGTTTGAGCCGGCCCCGGGCCGAAGAGGCAACCAGTTGGTTGGGGCCGTCACGTTCCAGACGAAGCCGTGCCTCGATCTCGGTCAGGCCGGAGAACTCTGCGGTGCCGCTCGCCGCCTCAGTCGTCATCGTCATGTTCTTCGCGTTCGTCGCTGTCTTCGCGTTCGTCGCTGCCTTCGTCATCTGATTCGTGGTCCTCGTCCGCAAGCCCTGGTGTCTGACGGAGCCATGCCACGAGCGCGTCGACCTCGGCCGCTGAGAGGTCGGCATCGGGGTGCAGACCGAACCGGGTGTAGTAGGCCGGGGGCATCGATCCATCGAGTAGAACTTCGATGGTTTCATCAGCTTCGTCCTGTGGCCGGTCAAATTCGGAATAGTTGACCGCCTCTCGTCCCTCCGACACATGGTCGCTGATCGCCCATGACAGTGGTGCGACGTTGGAGTACCACGGCCAGTCGACTTCGTTGCTGTGGCAGCCGAAGCAGGCCCGCACCATCAGTTCTCGGGCTTGTGGGTCCGCCCACTGCGGTTCGGCGGTCACAGCCGGATTGGTGTGACTGCGACCGGCCGGAACCAGCTGGATCCCAACCGCCACGACGACCGCGGCCGCGAGGTTGTAGAACAGGAACGCGGACGTCGAACGCTGTTTGCCGGTGTCGCGCTCCCGCACGGTTTGCGCGATCCCCGCAGGAATCAGAACCGCAGCGACGAGAACTACAGCGATCAGAAGGTTCAAGCCGATGACGACGGCGAACCCGACGCCTGCTGCCGCGATGCCAACAGCGACCAGAACTCGACCGGAGCGTTGCCTGGGCCGCCTCATGAGCGCTCTCCTCTCGGCTCGACCGGTTTCTGAGTTGTCATGATCCACTCCTCTCGAGGGACCGCTGCACCACACCTGAGTGCTGTTGACAGCACGTTCGGAATCTTCGCTTCTCGTGCAACATTCGCCCACCGAAGCACCACATTCAAGAGTCCAACGTCCCACGAAAACCTCCACCAGCGCTCGACCATGTCAGCCAGCACCGGACCGACGGACGGCGCGAGGATTGCCACTCGAGCGCACACCAAGGCAGGTGCACCGAGACCCAGGCCTCACCTAGGATCACGTGATCGCGGTCGAGTCGTGATCACAGGGGACGGTTGGAACACAATGAACGTTGGAATCATCGGTTTGGGAGTCATGGGTTCGGCGGTTGCCGGTCACCTGCTCGAAGGCGGGCACACGATACGCGGTTTCGACATCGACTCTTCCCGGCTCGAAGCTCTAGCTGGCATGGGTGGGATTCCCGAACAGAGCGTGCTCGCGGTGGCCGAACAGTCCGAGGTCGTCCTGTTGTGGCTACCGAGCGTCGCGGCCTTGGACCACGTAGCCGCCGAGTTGA
This sequence comes from uncultured Acidimicrobiales bacterium, assembly GCA_905479685.1. Taxonomy (GTDB): domain Bacteria; phylum Actinomycetota; class Acidimicrobiia; order Acidimicrobiales; family SHLQ01; genus SHLQ01. The sequence goes on along the minus strand of CAJQNJ010000166.1, from coordinate 20,846 downwards.
GCGCCGCTGCCCACCCTGGTCTCGTTGCCGTAGAGATGGGAACCCTCCCGCTGGAGGCAAAGCTTCGAGCCCACACTGCGTTGGCTGCCGTCGGCGCTGACCTCATTGACGCTCCGGTCAGCGGTACCGGGCATCAGGCGGCGGATGCAACGTTGGTGGTCTTCGCCTCCGGCTCGACGGCAAGTTTCGAGAAGGCTCGGCCGCTGTTCGAGCTCATCGGGAAATCCACGTATCACTTCCCCGAATTCGGTCACGGGTCGGTGATGAAGTACATCGCCAACCTTCTGGTCACCGTCCACAATGTCGCCGCAGCCGAAGCGCATGTGCTGGGAATCGCGGCGGGCATGGACTCCGATCAGATCCAGCGAATCATCGGTGACAGCGTGGCTGCCTCGGAGATGTGGAACATCCGCGGCCCCATGATGGTCGCAGACAGTTATGAACCCCCGGCTGGGCGTCTCGACATCATTGTGAAGGACGCCAACATCATCAAGGGGTATGCGACCGAGCAAGGGGCGCCCACCCCTCTTCTTGATGCGGCTCTCGCTGTCTACGAGGATGCTTCTCTCGAAGGGATGGGTGATCTGGATGCGGCCGCGGTGTGCCGCTATCTGCGATCGAATCTACGCGGAGATCCAGCTTCGTCGAGCTAGCAACGATGAAGAGATTGCGGTTGCCCCGACGGGATCAGCCGAGGGCATCCCAGTCGGTAGGGGTCGGTAGCTGCGGCAACGGTTCGGTGCCGATGACCTCGACATACTTCTGGGCCGCGCCGGTGTTGAACACGACGACACGCTCATCGGGATCGATCGCCTTCTCGGCAACCAGCATCTCGAGCACGCCGAGGCATGCACCGGTTTCGGGGGCGAACGCGATCCCTTCGAGCTCGGCGCCACGCCGGGCCCAATCGAGGAGCGATTGCTCGGGACACGACCTGGCCTGCCCCCCGGACTCGTTGACAGCATCGAGGATCATGAAATCACCAACCGCGACCGGCACCCGCAAACCGCTCGCCGCGGTGGTTGCATCTGGAAACGGCTCCGCGAAACGGTTCCCCGCCTCCCACGCCGTACTGATCGGAGCGCACCCATCTGACTGACACGACACCATGCGCGGGCGTCGCTCGTCGGCCAACCAACCAATCTCAGCCAACTCGGCAAAGGCCTTCCACATCCCGATGAGACCAGTACCACCACCGGTCGGATACAAGATCACATCGGGAAGCGACCAATCGAACTGCTCGGCGAGTTCGAGACCCATCGTCTTCTTGCCCTCGATCCTGTACGGCTCCTTCAACGTCGACACATCAAACCAACCCATGTGCGGAATGCCCTCTCGAACGATGGCGCCGCAGTCGTTGATGAGACCATCGACGAGGAACGCCTTGGCCCCGTAGTAGGCGGCCTCGTACTGGTTGACGATCGGCGTGTCGGCCGGCATGAACACATATGCCTCCATACCAACCCGGGCCGCATAAGCCGCCATCGCACCGCCTGCATTGCCGGCCGTGGGTATGGCCACGCGCTCGACACCGAGCTCGTTCGCCCGGCTGATCGCCATGGCCAGGCCCCGACTCTTGAACGAACCGGTCGGAAGTTGCGATTCATCTTTGACCCAGAGGTCGCGAAGGCCCAGCGCTGCGCCCAGTCGATCACACCTGAGCATCGGCGACATCCCCTCGCCGAGGGTGGCGATCTTGGACTCATCGACAACGGGAAGGAGTTCCTTGTATCGCCACATCGTCGGCGCCCGATCAGCGACCGCTTGTTTGGTCATCGCAGCGCCGACCGCTTCGAGGTCATAACGCACCCACAACGGCCGACCCTCGTGCAGCGTCTGCAACTCATCGAACGCGAGACGGGTCCCGTCGATAGCCGCTTCGAGATGGGTGACATAGCTCATCGGTTGTCCGTTCGAATCGAGAACGCTGCGATGACCGCCAGTTCGGCCGGTCGAGCACGATGCCGGGGACGGCCCCCAATCACAACGTCTGACCAATTCTCACAGCACAAGCCAGGTGTGTAAATCCGAACCATGGGCTCCACACCCACTTCCCAGGCGACGCGGTCGCTGTACGCCTCGACGAGGCCGGGACAGTCGACGCAACCGCAACACCGACAAGGTCCGTATGTGCGTGAGAACGATGGGATGTACAGTCGCCTGAAGTGAATACACCAACCAATCATCAGAACTGCTGAGCATGCAAAGACAGCTGACCAGGTTGGCAGTACTGACGAGCGGCGGGGATGCCGCCGGAATGAACCCTGCCGTTCGCGCCGTGGTGCGGACCGGGCTGGACCTGGGGATCGAAGTGTTCGCGGTCCTCGAAGGGCTGCAGGGTCTCGTTGCGGGTGGTGACCTGATCCGACCTACGACGTCGAAAGATGTCGGTGGGATCCTGTACCGCGGCGGGACCGTGCTCGGCACCGCTCGATGCGAGGCGTTCCGGACCCGCGACGGCCGGCGCCAGGCGGCGCGGAACCTGGTCGAGCGGGGCATCGACGCGCTCGTGGTGATCGGCGGAGACGGCAGTCTCACCGGCGCCGACATCTTCCGAGACGAATGGTCGGAGCTGCTCGGTGAATTGGTCGAGCGGGGAGAGATCGACCAGACCGAAGCCGACGCACACCGCCGCCTGACGTTGGTCGGCATGGTCGGCTCGATCGACAACGACATGTTCGGCACCGACATGACGATCGGCACCGACACTGCGCTGCACCGCATCACCGAAGCGATCGATGCGATCCACAGCACGGCATCCAGCCACCAGCGATCTTTCGTCATCGAGGTGATGGGACGCAACTGCGGCTATCTCGCACTGATGAGCGCGCTCGCTACGGGGGCAAACTTCGTGCTGATCCCCGAAAGCCCGCCCGATACCGACGAGTGGGCGGAGTCGATGTGCCGAGCACTCGAGGCCGGCCGGGCAATCGGCCGGCGCTCCAACATCGTGATCGTCGCCGAGGGTGCCCAGGACATGCACGGCAACCCGATCAGCGCCGAGCAGGTCAAGCAGGTGATCGAGGACCTGAGCGGTGAGGACACACGCGTGACGAGTCTCGGGCATGTGCAGCGAGGTGGTTCGCCGAGTGCGTTCGACCGGAACCTGAGCACCGTCCTCGGCTACGCAGCCGTCCAGCATGTTGCCGCAGACCCCGACGGCGAGCCGCAACTGGTCGGCATCCGGGGCAACCAGATCGTGCATTCGCCGCTGATGGAGAGCGTGGCGAAGACGAAGTCTGTCGCGGATGTCATCGCCGAGCACGACTACGAAACGGCGATGGAGATGCGCGGTGGCAGCTTCGGCGATTCGTTCCGGATGTTGCGCACGATGGTGCGCGCCCAACCCCACTCGTCGGCGCCCGGCCATCGCCGGCTCCGGCTCGCCGTGTTACACGGCGGTGGTCCAGCTCCAGGTATGAACACCGCAGTCAGAGTCGCCCTCCGCGCCGGGATGGACCTCGGGCACACCGTGCTCGCCGTCAAACGTGGGTTCCGCGGGCTGGCTCGCGGCAACGTCGAGGAGATGGACTGGATGAGCGTGTCGGGGTGGGTCAGCCGCGGCGGGGCCGAGCTCGGTACGAGCCGGACGGTCGCTAGTCCCGAGATGCTCGCCGAGGTCGCTGAACAGATCAAGGCTCACCGGATCGACGGGATTCTGGTCGTCGGTGGGTGGGCGGGGTATCAGTCCGCGTACCAAATGCAGACCCTGTCCGACGTCCACCCAGCGCTTGGGATCCCGGTGGTCTGCCTGCCTGCATCGATCAACAATGATCTGCCCGGCTCGGAGCTGAGCATTGGCGCTGACACTGCGCTCAACAGCATCGTGAGTGACGTCGACAAGATCAAGCAGTCAGCGGTCGCCTCTCGACGGAGCTTCATCGTCGAGGTGATGGGCCACGACTGTGGATACCTGGCCCTGATGAGTGGGCTCGCCACCGGTGCCGAGCGTGTCTACCTTCCAGAGGAGGGGATCTCGCTGCGTGACCTCGAGATCGAGCTTCAGTCGTTGAAGGACGGGTTCGAACGCGGCAAGCGACTCGGTCTCGTCATTCGTAGCGAACACTCCGACGACGTGTACACGACTGAGTTCATCAAGGCGCTCTTCGAGCGCGAGAGCGAGGGTTTGTTCGATGTACGCGGGGCGATCCTCGGTCACGTCCAGCAGGGCGGTGACCCATCGCCGTTCGATCGGATCCAGGCCACCCGGCTGGCTTGGGAGAGCGTCAAACATCTCGTCGAGCAAGCGGTTGCCGATGTACCGACGAATGCGATGGTCGGTCTGCAACACGGCAAGGTCCAATTCACACCGCTGGCAGATTTCCCGACGCTCGTACAGGCCCATGCGCAGCGGCCGCACGAGCAGGGCTGGATGGCGCTACGGGCTGTCGCCAACGTGATGGCCGGATCGGTCCGGTAGAACCGCGCCCCATGCCGAGCGTCCTCCACGATCAATGACCAGCGACCCGTTCTCCCCCACCCCGCCACTCGCTCCGCGAGCATTGGTGCGCTGGCTCTGGCAGCTCACCAAAGACGTCTTCGACGAGTACTCCAAAGACAACGTCGCGGACCTGGCTGCCGCCATCACCTTCTGGACGATCCTCTCGATCCCTGCCGCAGTGCTGGCATTCGTGAGCGCACTGAGTTCGCTCGAACCCGTCATCGGGACGTCGTTGGCCACCGACGTCGAGGCGGAGGCCCAGCAATTCATCAGCGACACGCTGGTCGACTCCGCAACGCTGTCACGCGCCGTCGACGAGTTGTTCAACGGGTCTGGATCAGGTGTCGCCATCGTCGCGACGCTCATCGCGTTCTTCACGCTGTCGAGGGCATTCGCCGGGTTGATTCGCGCCCTCGACATCGCCTACGAGGTCGAGGAGGGACGCCCGTTCTGGTACGTGCGAATCGTAGCGATCGGGCTCGGTGTGTCGACGATCGTCGTTGTCGCCGGCACGGCGACGTTCCTGGCGGTCCTACCGTCGTTGGGTCTCGACCCGGTCATGAGGTTCGTGGCCCCGGTCGCTGCCATCTCGGTGCTGGTCGTTTGGGCATCAACCGTCTTCCACATCGGGCCGAACCACAAGACGCCATGGCGGTTCGATGTGCCGGGGGCGATCTTCACGGCACTCGGATGGGTCGTCACCACACAGTCGTTCGCGTACTACGTACGGCTCTCCGAGGGAGGCAACGAGGTCCAGTCGAGCGTGGCCGTCGTCTTGTTGGCACTCACGTTGATGTACCTGTTGAGCGTCGTGTTGGTCGTCGGTGCCGAAGTCAACGACGTGATCGCGCGCCGAAGCGGCGTCGTACGTGAAGTCGAAGCGGTCACAGACCGGGCACGGGCAGCCCGTGATCGCTTCCGACCACGCGAGTGACTTCAGTCCGGGCGATCGCGTATCGGCACGCCGATTCAGCCGCTTTTGTTTGTCAACTATGCGACACGTATGAAACACTAAAGGAATGAGCTCCTCATCGACCGCCCCGATGTCCACAACCGACGCCATCACCCCCATCGAGGTGCCTGCCTGGGCATGGCTTGTCGTTGCATTCGCCGTCTTTGCGATCTATCTCGTCACGCTGGAGAACGGAGCGCTCCTGGGTAGTGCGGCGAACACGCTCCACGAGTTCTTGCACCACGGACGCCACTTCGGCGCGGTGCCATGCCACTGACAGTCCAATTCCTGCAGATCACCTCGACTACATGAAGCGGGTTCTGCTGAATGGCTTGATCTCCGGGCTGGCTGGAGGCATCGCTCTTGCGGCCTACATGCTCCTCGTGGGTCGTGGCCCGATCAACGCGGCCCTCGACTATGAGGAAACGCTCGCGCATGAAGCCGAGGGTGCCAGCCATACACATGAGGCGCTGTTTGGTCAGGGAGTACAAGAGATCGGTGGAGCGATCGGACTGATCGTCTTTGGTATTGCGCTCGGCGTGATCTTTGCAATCACCCTCGCATCGATGTCACCTCGACTCGGCCAGGTTGCGCCCATCCACGCCGCCACCCGACTCGGTGCGATCGGCTTCGTCGTGGTTGTTGTGGTTCCGTTCCTGAAGTATCCAGCAAATCCACCCGCAGTCGGTGACCCGGACACGATCAACGAGCGCACGGTCCTCTACTTCGCGCTGCTTGGTCTCTCCATAGCGTTGGCGAACGGGGTTTGGAGCTTCGTGCAGCGTGTTGAGCGGTCTGCCGTGACGCGGGCCTGGTTGGGGACAACCCTCTATGCGCTCGGCCTCGCGATCATCTTCTTGGTACTCCCCGGAAGCGTGGATCAGATCGACGCACCAGCAGACCTGGTCTGGAACTTTCGGTTGGCATCTCTGGGCGGGTTGGCCGCGACGTGGGCGGTGATGTCACTCACGATGGGCACACTTCTCACGAGACAGACAGAGCTGGAACAACATCGTCAGACGGCTCTGACACCCGCCTGATACATCTCGAGGTGTTGGCGTGCCGACGCTTCCCACGAATATTGCGTGGCGACCAACACACCATTCGACGCCAGTCTTCTCACCAGGTCCCGATCGTTCTGGAGCAAGGCCATGCCATCGGCAATGGACGCCGCATCGCCAACCGCTGTCATCAGTGCGCTGACGCCGTGTTCGAGAAACTCATGAAAGACCTCGATATCTGACGTGAGCACGGGAAGGCCCGCGCCCATTGCTTCGAGGACCACGAGCCCCCACCCCTCCTTCAACGATGGGAAGACGAAGGCGTCGGCAGCTTGGAACCAGTCGGGAAGCTCATCGTCATCGACCGTGCCGAGAAGATAGAGGTCCTCGTCGAGACGCACGCCGTGGGTCGCGAGTGAGTCGAAAACGCTCTCCCGATACGGGCGGTAGTCCTGGAACGAGTGGCCACCAATGACCGCAAGGACAGCGTCATGGCCAGCAGCGTTGTGACGACCGAGCGCATCTACCAAGAACGTCGATCCCTTTCGGGGTTCGATTCCGCCGATCGTGAGAAACAGGAATCGGTCAGTCGCACCCACGCGGGACCGGAGTTCGGCGCGCCGTTCCGCCGAGATCGGGCGAGCAAAACGATCTGCACGGACGCCGTTCGCAACGACTTCGGCATCGACCCCGTAGTCGGCTTGAAGGAGTCGCCTCCAGATCTGGCTGACGACCAACACACGATCCGGTTCGAGGATCGCCCTTTTTTGGCAATCCATCAGTGACTGTGTCGTGAAGTCGTCTACGTGGTGCACCGTCCGGATCAACTCGAACGCCGTCTCTCCACGGCGGATCTGGCCATCTCGAACGCGAGCGGCAGCGCGCGCCGAGATGCAGTCCTGACTGTGCACGATGTCGAAGTCGTCGCGCATCGACTCGAGTCCCTCTGCCATGGCCGCGATCCACAGCGGGACTCGTTCATCAAGCGTTCTACCTCCCGACGGAGCTTGCACGATGTGTGTGGGCACGCCCACCTCGCGAAAGAACCCGACATCGGGATCTCCCATTGCGATCACCGTCACGTCGGCGCCGAGATCGGCAAGGGCCTCGGCCAATTCGAGGGTGTGTACGACGCCACCACGTGGCTTGACCGAATACGTTGTCAGGGCAATTCGCGGCCCTGACCCCGAGCGCCGCTCAGTGGCCACGCGGCCGACATTCTCAGAAGTCACTGTGCACAAGAGCCGGGTCTCGATTTACGATCGCCGCAGCTGCGAGCGCCGCCCGAGCCGCAGTCTCCGAGACGATGCAGCCCGCATCGCGGAGTGTCTTGCGTTGGTACTCGAACCCCTGAGGATCGAGCTCCGTCCCGAGAACGTACGCAACGACGGTCGCACCCGAAGCAATGATCTCCGCAGCGATGGGCGCCAGCAGGCTCGCTGGGTCTTCGTGGGAACCATCACCGAGAACAACGTCGAGCAAGACGACGGCGACACTGGGGTCAGCTATTTGCTTCCGCATCCATTCGATCCGCGCTTCGGGGTCAATCATCGGGTGTGGAAGTCCCTGCGTGTGTTCCTCTTCGCCGAGGTCGAGACAGACGTGGGCTCCGTCGGGCGCCGGCACGGTCCAAGACTTCTCGAGTGGTGTGTTCGAGTGAATTGGCCCGATGTGCTCCGTGGCGATCGTCATCGCTTCGTAGCAGAGAGTGCCGCCGCTGAAGAGTCCAACGAGTCGAGTGCGAGACTGTGGGATGGCCGTGATCAACTCGGCGACCGCCTCAGGCGTGTCGCCAATTCGATCGGGAATTTCGACGCCCATCCGCTCCAACGACAAGACCACTCCTTGCTCGAGCGTGTTGCACACCTTGATGTCGTCATGGACCCCATCGAGGTCCTCGCGGAGTCCGATGAGGGCTGCGACCATTGGTTTGGAGGGTGCCTGCCCAAGCAGCGATTCGGCGACCTCTGGCGACGGCGGCTTGGAGACCAACAAGATTGCGTCGGTCCCCGGATCGGCTTCGAGAGCGCCGATTCCCGCTCGCGCCATCAACCCGCCGACTTCGGTGCTGAGGTCGCGACCGCCGACACCAATCACATGAGAAACGCCGACGCCCCACCGGTCGAGAAGCGCCATGGCCTCCTGTGCTCCCGTACCTGCGGCGGCAACGATCCCAACTCGCCCAGGCTTCACCCGATTGGCGAATCCCAGTCCGGTGCCAGCGATCATCGCCGTTCCGGCGCCTGGGCCCATGACCAAGCGGCCGAGGTCACGAGCTCGCTCTTTGAGCGCGATCTCGTCGCTGAGGGGCACGTTGTCGCTGAACAACAAGACGTCGAGCCCCGCCGAGAGTGCCTTTTGCGCCTCGAGCGATGCGTACTGTCCAGGCACAGAGATGATCGCAACATTGGATCCTTCTTGCTGCGCCATCGCACCGGCAAGGTCTGTGGCTTGGGGCGCTGCATCGTCACCACCCGATGACCGGACAGCTGCAAAGAGAATGTCGTTTGCAAGTTCGAGCGCAGCGACCCGTGACTCTGGGTCACCTGACCGGACCGCAAGAACAAGATCGTTCGCCGAAGTCTCGTCGAGATTCTCGAATCCCTCACCAGCCAACGTCTCGAGGTTGGCCGGCGTTCCCATGAGCGCCCAGGCGTACTCGATGCCTGCAACTGCGAGCATCGAACGAGTCGCTTCGAGAAGTCTGACGCTGTCCTTGTAGTTGTCTCGCAGGACCTGAACTTCATGCATTGATCGCTGCACTCTCTGACGATGTCGGTTTGGGCGGCTTGATCTTGGTACCGCGGTGCCCTTGTATCGCGCCGTGTGCGTTGTCGACGGTGGCATACACGAGTTCCGGCGTCGTGATTGCGGCAAACCGCTCGACGCCGACTCGCGCTCCCTCGACGAAGTGCACGGCCGCGCTGATCTTGGGCCCCATGCTCCCGGCGGGAAACTGACCGTCGGCCATGTGTTTCTTGGCTTCTTCCGGGGTGAGATTGAAGATCGTTTCCTCTTCGGGGGTGCCGAAATTGATCTTCACATTCGACACTCCCGTGACCATCACGAGCACCTGGGCGCCAGAGGAATCTGCAATACGTTCCGCAGCAAAGTCCTTGTCGATGACCGCGTCCACGCCACGCATCGAGTCGCCATCGCGTATGACAGGTATGCCCCCTCCCCCGGCCGCCACGACAACGAAACCGGACTCGATGAGCATTTCGATTGCCTCGGCCTCGATCGGGGCAAGGGGTCCCGGCGAAGGTACGACTCGTCTGAACCCTCGGCCCGAATCCTCGATCATCGTCCAGCCGCGTTCGACGGTCAGGGTCTTGGCTGCTTCCTCGTCGAAGAACGGGCCGATCGGTTTCGTCGGGTGATCGAACGCCGGATCGTCGGCATCGACCTCCATATGCGTGATCACCGATACGGCACCCATGATTTCGGCGCCGCACACTTCGTGGAGAGCCAAGCAGATCAAGCTTCCCACCGCACCTTGCGTCATGGCCCCGAGGGCGAACAACGGTTGCGCAGGCACGAGATCGATGCTCTCGGCGTGCTGGATCGCAAGGTTGCCGACCTGTGGGCCGTTGCCATGCACGATGATGATGCGCCATCCTTTCCGAATGAGCGACCGGACTGACTTCGACATGGCCAGCGCATTGTCGTACTGCTCATCGATGGTGCCGCGCTCGTCCTCACGGATGAGTGCGTTTCCTCCAAGCGCAAGGACTGCAGTCTTCGGCACCAATGAAATTTCCGATCGGATAGGCAATGGTATGTGTCCTATAGTAGACGGACAATATGCCGTCCTGGCAAGAAGAGCGAGAGAGCCCCATGAACACGACATCTGAGATTGCGACGCTCCGCCCCATCTGGACCGAAGCAGAACGCAAGCTCTATCCGCTCGCAACGGTGAGTCCCGAGAAATATCAGCAAGTCATTCGGCTTGCCCGAGAGGTGGCTGATGGACTCGCAGCCGTGACGTCAGAAGCGGCACTCGCGAAACAATGGGCCAACGGCGAGACACTCGTCGCCGACGCGGCTGCTCGAATCGGAGTACCAGTAGGCGACCTCCCACCAGAAAGCGTCGCTGGTGTGGGGTTTGCGTTACGCGATGCCGAACTCCGTGCAGCAGCTCATCAGCTGCAGCTGGTCTCAACGATCGATGCGGCCCGAAGTGACGGTGACTCGTGGGCACTGTTGCACGAGCAGGGAACTCTCATCCACGGACTCATGGATCCATATTCGGCGATCCAGCTACACCTCGCGACCGGCGCGGCGATTGTTTCTTCGGTAGAACCCAATCCCGTCGATGGCCGAGCGAACCATGTACTGACGGTCATCCGGATGAACTCCGACACTGGAGAACCGGTCGACATCGACCCCGGCATCGCCGACACGCAGGAGCACGCCGAAGCCGACGTCTTCTTGGAAGCACGGGCAGCTTTGATCGAACAAATCGACGCCATGACCTGACGAGGGCGTTTCCTTTAGTAGACGCCTACGGCTACGTTCTGTTAGGAAGGACAATCGAGGTTCACGTTGTTCGTGAGCGCCGAGGAGGAACACACGTGTCAACCACCGACCAGGTCCGCAGCGCAATTCAAACTGCGGAAGACGGTGAGCGGCTCTCGCGACTGATCGTGGAGCTGCAATCGAGTGGTGTTCGGATCAACACCGAATTCGAACGTCGTCCAGGAGGAGCTGGGCCATCGGACGCCGGAATGATCTGGGTCGAGGGCCAACCGTTGACCGTGCCCGTCGACGCCGAGTTCGTTGCAGGCACCCCGTTCAGCCTGGAGGCCGAGGACACTGGCTTCGGCATCTACCGCGACGGCACCCGAGTTGCGTCGGCTGCACCAGCGGACCGGCCGCGTTATTACGACATGTCCACCGCTGATGGAACTCCGTACTGGCAAATCGCCTTGATGCATCTCGACAGCCTCGCGAGCACCGTTCTGCAGACCTGCGCCTATTGGGGCAACGATGACCAGTGTCATTTCTGCGGCATCGGGGTCTCACTTGATTCTGGCAACACCGTGAAAGTGAAACGGCCCGAACACCTCGCTGAGGTGGCGGTGGCCGCCAAGGAGCTCGACGGCGCCGTCGATGTCACGCTCACGACAGGATCGACGTACGGCAAGGACCGCGGAGCCTTGTACGTCGGAAAGTGCGGCAAGGCCGTGATCGAAGCATCAGGCCTGCCTGTCGAGGTGCAGTTCGAGCCCCCAGAAGATCTCACGGTGATCGACAAGGTCGCCGACATGGGTATCAATTCACTCGGCATCCACGTCGAGACATTCGATCCTGCGGTCTTGGCACGCATCGCGCCTCCAAAAGCACGGACCGGGATCGAACGGTATTTCGAAGCCTGGGAGTACGCGGTCAAACGGTTCGGTGAGGGGCAGGTGACCACCTACGTCATCCTCGGGATGGGCGAAGATCCCGAGCTGATCGTCGAAGGATGTAAACGTGCCGCGGACATCGGCGTCTACCCGTTCATCGTGCCGCTTCGACCGGTTCCCGGCAGCCTGATGTCCGACGTGACGCCACCAAGTGCCGAGTACACCGACCGCATTGCGCGTCAAGTGGCGCCATATCTGATCGAACGCGGCCTCACCGCCGACAAGGTGCAGGCCGGCTGTGCGCGTTGTCAGGCATGCTCACCCCTCGGGGCGATCGAACAGTCACTGCAGCTCGAGGCCTCCGGACGCAAGCTCATCCCGGTGACCGAGGCGTCCTGATGCACAAGGTCGCCTGTTGGACAGCCGACCAAACACATCTCTCTTGTCACTTCGCGATCCGACACCAGGTGTTCGTCGAGGAACAACGTGTCATGGTGTTTACCGACGTCGACGCGTGGGACCGACACTCACAAACCCACCATGTCCTTGCCGCATCAGGCAACCACATGGCCGGAACCGTACGACTGTACGAACTCGACGACCATGGGACCTGGAAGGGCGATCGCCTCGCTGTGCTTCCCGCATATCGAACATCGATCGTTGGCGCCCGACTGGTGCGTTACGCAGTCGCCACTGCGGCGGCGGCTGGCGGAAAGATCATGCACGCAACCGTGCAGGTACCCAACACCCGCTTCTTCGAGCGCCTTGGCTGGGAGCGAGATGGTCCGGTGGCCGCGCACTATGGCCTCCCCCATCAGCCGATGGCCATCGACCTCCCGGGATCGGAGTCCGCTCAGAGTCAGATTCCCGCACAACCAGAGCTTCATCTGCCGGTTTCTGTACCAGCGCTCAGCCCACTACTAACGCACGTCTGACGCCCACAGCCCCGTGATCGAATCGGACCGAAAGTCGAGAAGGTCGAGCTGATCTCCACCCCCCGAGAGCCTGATGATCGAGTCGGTCGTGACCGTGCCAACCACTTCACAGTGCAAGTCGGCGTCGTGGAAGATCGTCCGGCAGGCTTCGACGGTGTTGGGTTCGCACGTCAACCAGAACGCATAGCTCGGGAAGCAGATCGACCACTGCAAGAAGTCCGTGTTCTCAGGAACCGGCAAGAGCTCGAGATCGATGTCTGCACCGAGCGCCTTGAACTCCAGGAGCATCGCAAGTGACCCCAGCGGACCCGCCATCGAGACGTCCTTGGCCGATGCTGCAGCTCCAGCCTTGCTGACCTCGGCCAGCACTCGAACATCGTTCGCGAACCGGTGTGCCTGCTGATCGATCGATCGAAAGAAGGGAAAGTCGGTTCGCATCTCGCCGTCGAGAAAGCATGCGAAGAGGATCGTCTGTCCTTCGGCGACATGGGCCATCGAGAGGACACCTGGAGCCTCTCCGACGGCGAAGGCGGACACGGAGGTATCGCCCGGCCGTTCCGTCAGATGACCACCAACGATCGGAACGTCATACATCTTCGACGCGTCGACCATTCCCCGCATGACCTCAGCGGTGACCTCAGCAGGACCGACAAGCGTGTTGACGATGCCAAGCGGTATACCCCCCATCGCCGCGACGTCGTTCACGTTGGCCAAAACCGCAGCGATGCCCGCACCGTAGGGATCGGCCTCGACGAAGGGGGGCGACAGCGCCTCGCCACAAACGACCACATGGTGGTCGCCGACCTCGACGATCGCGCCGTCGTCGCCAGGGCCGTGAATCGGGTCGGAGACATCGATCAACGCGCCTATCGCAGCGATGGGACCCTTGCCCGACACGCCCGCATAGTGCCGCACAGTTTCGACGATCTCGTCCAGCGAATATCCGCGAACTTCCGCGCGTGCCCTCATATCTCGTATCGTATAGTAAACAATCCTTGTCGGTAGAGAAATGGAGCGAACGAGCAGATGTCGATTTCCAACTCCGATCATGCGAGGACCGTAGAACTTCCAACCGAGCTCCGAGTGGTCAACGTCGGCCTGCCACTGTTCGAAGAAGCCGTCCGCGATCAGGGTGCATCAGTGGTGGGTGTCGACTGGCGCATTCCCGCTGGCGGGGATACGGACAGCGTGGCTGCGCTCGGTCGGCTACTGGGGCCGAAGTCGGCGGCGATCGATACGGCCAACACGGAGGTCGTCCGGCGGCTGAACGATGGCGTCCCACTGCTCCGAGGTATCGAGACGGCAGCACAGGTGATCCCCTCGATGTCGAGCCGAACGATTCTCCACTGCGGTCCCAGTATTGGCTGGTCGGAGATGTGCGACCCGCTACGACGCTCGGTCCAAGCTGTCATCGTCGCTGAAGGGTGGGCGCCAGACGTGGCTGCAGCAGGACAGGCCGTTGCGGGCGGAGATGTCGAACTTGCACCAGCCAACCTGCACAGAACAGTCGTACCGATGGCGTCGGCCATCGGGCCTTCCTCGCCAATGTACGTCGTGAGCAACGACCTCGGGGGTACCGAAGCATTCGCTCCGCTCAATCAGGGATCGGGCCAAGTCGCCTGGTTCGGCGTGGACAGCGATGAGGCGATCGAACGTCTCCGTTTCCTTCGCGACAGTGTTGGGCCGGTGCTGGCTTCTGCCATCGCATCGATGGGCCCGACCGACACCTTCTCGCTCGCAGCCCAAGGCGTCCCCATGGGAGACGACGTCCACATGCGAACGCAGGCCACGACGAACCTCATGCTTCGCGACCTTCTGCCTCATCTTGTTCGCTCGACTCACGCAGCCGCCGGCGATGTTGCGTCGTTCCTCAGCGGAAACCATTTGATGTTCCTCAACATCGCGATGGCGAGTGCGAAAGCCCTCACGCTATGGGCAGGTGAGGTCGCTGGGTCGAGCATCATCACCACGATGTGTCGCAACGGCACAACCTATGGCATTCGACTCTCGGGGCGCGATGACCAGTGGTTTCTTGCACCAAGTCCACCTGTTCAAGATGCGTTGTACTACCCCGGCCACGGTCCCGAGACGAGTGCCCCTGACATCGGAGACAGCGCAGTGCTCGAACTTGTAGGACTGGGCGGACCCGCTGCCGCGAATTCACCAGCGGTCGCTGGTTTCCTCGGTGGCCGGATGGCTGATGCGATCGCTGCAACCCGGAACATGCAACGGATCTGTGCTGGTGAAAGCAGCCGATTTCGACTACCGATTCTCGACAACGTCGGCACGCCGGTCGGCGTCGATGTCCGCAAGGTGGTCGAGTCAGGCATCACGCCAGCGGTGAACACCGGCATAGTCCATGCATCAGACGGATCTGGACAGGTCGGTGCAGGTGTCGCATGGGCACCCATCACGTGTTTCGTCGACGCACTTCTCGAACTCGATCGGTCGACGTCCTGAGTCGGCGGCCACCACAACGGACGGCGCGGTCAATCGGAGCCGCACCCTACGCAGTTCTGCAGCGTGCGCGCACTGGCAACGACCAGCACGGTCGTGTGCTCGCAAGTTTCCGTCACGGCCACTACGTGAAGTTCGGGACCACGGTCTTTGCGATTGGACAAGAACGCATTCATGCCGGTCCACTACACCTGCTCTACGCCGGACCCCCACCTCTGCTCGGCACTGATTCACCGATCACCATGTCGCCCGATCGACTTTGGTCACGGCAGGTCGAGATCGACCTACGCCGGGCAACCCGATGGGATCCCCTTCCCCCTGGCACCGAGAGCCTCGAATCCTCGCTCGAGGTGCTCGAACGAATCTGCCGACCTCTTCCACCACCAGATCTCGACGTCGACTGGCGATCCGTCGAATGGGCATCACGTGACGAAGATCTGACGTCACTTCGCCTTCTGCTCGAGGGTCGAGGGCCAGGCCTGACTCCGGTCGGCGATGACGTATTGGCAGGGGTCCTCTTCCTGCGTGCGCTCGCGCGACCAGACGACATACGACTCGCCATGTATGCACAGTCCGCCGCAACCAGCGACCTCAGCCGGGGGTTCTTGCACTGGGCCGGGCGGGGGCACAGCATCGAGCCGGTCCATCGACTCATACGTCAGGCCGGCATCGGTCACGAAGACGCCGCCGAACGAACCGCCACGATCATTGAAAATATTGGCGCCAGTTCTGGTCCGGCACTACTTGCCGGCATCGGCCTCGCAGCAGGAGCCATTCAGACTGAGAAAGGACGTCGCGCCAGTCTCCCACAGGTGGTGAAGCCGTCTCGGAGTTGACGTCTGGATTGCGCCTCACTGCCTTCCGAACGTGTCGGATACGATATACTCCTTCGCCTATAGTAGTTTCACCGATTTCCGTCGAAGACCCACTCAGAACACAGGAATGAAACCCGTGGTGGAAAATCCCGAGCAGGCGAACTTCTTGGCAACTGCTGCTCGCGCGCCGAAACCACGCTCCTCAGGTCTGACGCACGTGCTCGACAAGGGTATGCCACTCGAGCAACTCCGTTCATACATGCTCTCCGTCGCTGGCTTCATCGACATTTGGAAGTTCGGCTGGGGAACTGCCTATCTCGATCCAGAGGTGACGGGCAAGATTCTCGAACTCCGAAGCCACAACATACGTGCATGCACAGGCGGAACTCTTCTGGAGATCGCGTCGCAGCAACAACGCTCGGCAGAGTTCTTCGACTGGGCGGCGGCCGTCGGATTCAGCACACTCGAGGTCAGCAATGGTGCGACCGACATGGCTTCGGATGTCAAACGTTCTCTCATCACCGAAGCGTCTCGCCGTGGTTTCGAGGTGCTGGCGGAGGTGGGAAGCAAAGATCCCACCAACTACGCATCACCTTCTCAGTGGACAGACGAGATTGAGGCCGACCTCGACGCCGGCGCGGCATTCGTCGTCGCTGAAGGCCGAGAATCTGGGACCGTCGGCCTCTATGAAGGCGACGGGCGGGTTCGCGAAGACATCGTGACCGCGATCGAGGCACTCCCTGACCGGAGGAAGATCATCTACGAGGCGCCGCGTCGTAGTCAACAAGCCTGGCTCATGCGGCACATCGGACCTAATGTGAGCGTCGGAAACATCGTTCTTTCTGAGGTCATGAGCGTCGAGTCGTTGCGTCTCGGGCTACGCGCAGACACGATTGGGATCACCGATTCGACCTGTGCCACAGCGCACGCATGACATTCGATCTCGACCCAACGGCACAGAACATCTTTCCGGCAAAGTATCGACAGGTTGCGCTCAGCCATGCCGCGCCGAGCCTCGAACCGGCTGAACTCGAACGACATTTCGTGGGACGAGATGCATACATGCGAACACGGTTTCTCGTGCTCCGCGTCGAAGGCGAGACAGCGTTGGCCGAGGTCAGCACGGAGGACTCAGGCGAGCTGTTCACACCGATCACGGCCATTCGAGTGCTTGCCGAGGCATCAGAGTGTGTTTGGATCGAAGATGACCGCATCGATGTGGGTGTTGCCTCGCAGTTTGCCCAACTCTGCGCCAATCACTCTGATGCTCGGTGCCTCGTCGTCGAGGGCAAGTACTCCCACGTCAGCTTCCTGCTGAACCCCCAGCCCCTTTGGGTCGACGTGCTCGACATCGTTCCTCCCGCACCTTCCAAACTCGTCGACCAGGCGCAAAGGATTCTCGACCTCGCCGAGGACCTCCCGCCGATTGGGCTTGTGCCCGACGAGATCAGCAGCCTCGACATGTTGCGCTCGAGCACTTCCGCGAACTCCTCTTCAGTCCTACTTCCCTGCAGAACCGCAGGCGTTGCACTTCCTGATGCCGACGTGGCCTACCTGGATCAGCGCCCAGTGAGGCAGGACTGGATGTTGCTCGGTTGCCAACGCTCCGCCGACATTCACGAGGCGTTCTACGGTGATCGCCCGCCTCGAATCGATACGTGCCCGCGGCAATTCATCACAGCCGAACGAAGAAACGCTGGACCGCTAATCACCCGGTGTTGCCTCTTGCAGCACGGGATGGAGCAACAGAACCGAGCGGTGCTCGTTCCATGGGGGTCGTCGCTGCACGAAGTTCGAGAAGCGATCCAGACCGTCATCGAGGCAGAGGGCTTCACGTGGACGCCCATCTGATCGACTCATCGATCTACGGCGATCTCTGGTCCACCGAGTTTTCCAGGTCGCTCTTCGCCGAACGCGCCAGGCTCAGCAGGTGGCTCGATGTGATCGCCGCGCTGGCAAGAGCACAGGCCAGCGTGGGAATCATTCCCGGAGCATCAGCGGCAGCTATCTCCGACCTTCGAGCCGAAGACATCGACATTCGTCGCGTCGCCGAAGGGACACGCGAGACATCACACTCGACGCTTGGCCTGATCCGCGAACTCCAGCGGCTTCTGCCCGAAACCGCGCGCGAGCACGTGTACGTGGGTGCCACCGTGCAGGACGTCACAGATACTGCTGCCGCACTCGAGATGGCACAGGTCGGCCAATACATCTGGACGGACCTTCGCGCAATCGAGGCCTCGCTGATCCAGCTCACGATTACTCACCGCGCGACACCGATGGTCGGCCGGACCCATGGTCAACCCGGGGCCCCGATCACGTTTGGTTTCAAGACGGCCAGCTGGCTCGACGAGATCGGTCGCAGCCTCGAGCGCATGGGTGAAGTGAAGAATCGGTGTCTCATGGCTCAGCTGGGTGGCGCTGTCGGATCGCTGGCCTTCTTCGGCGAACAGGCCTTGCCACTTCGGAAGGCCTTTGCCACCGAGATCAACCTGTCGGAACCCAGGATCTCGTGGCTCACGGCGCGCGATCGGTTGGCCGAGTTCGGCGGAACTCTGACGCTGGCCACCGCTGCACTTGCGCGCATGGCCAACGAGGTGTTCACCCTGCAACGAGCCGAAATCGGCGAGGTGATCGAGGCCTCGTCGGCGACCACCGTCGGCAGTATCACGATGCCCCACAAGCTGAATCCGGAGCGAAGTGAGCAGGTAGTCACCTTGGCTCGCCTCGTACGAAGCAACTCGTCGTCACTGTCCGAGACAATGGTGCAAGAACATGAACGCGATGCGCGTGGGTGGAAGGCCGAGTGGGTGACCCTTCCGACGATTTGCCACTACGCCACTGCCACCACAGCGCTCAGTAGACAACTCGTCGACGGCCTCAGCGTCTCGTCGGAGGCAATGCTCGCAAACATTCACGCCGCCGGGTCGGTGCACTCAGAGCAACTACTACGACGACTCTCGACCCGCCTCGGGAAACACGCAGCCCAGGCCGCTCTGCACGAGGCGTATCGTGTAGCCCGAAGCGCGGAGCAGCCACTGGCAGAAGCCCTGAGTCACGTTGCCACGCCTGACGAATTACAGGAACTCACATCGGTGGAAACAGGCAGTTGTGTCGAGATGGCGGACGCGATTGTCACGGCTGCCGAAGCTCGTCGTTCGAACGAGTCCGCTTCATGGCGCTGAGCCTTCCCGCACGGACAGAACTTGGTGTTTTTCCCACCCCGCTTCGACGGAACAGCGCACTCGCAGACGTGCTTGGCGTCGATGACCTGTGGGTGAAACGAGATGACCTGACTGGTTTCTCGTGGGGTGGAAACAAAGTCCGAACCGCCGAATTTCTCATCGGTGATGCTCTCGAGAGCGGGATCACCGACATCGTCGTATCTGGTGGGCCAAGCTCGAACTTCGCGGCCACGATGGCCGCCGCCGGACGCAAGGTCGGCATCGTCGTACATCAGGTCGCATACGGATCCGAGCCCGACGTCTACCCTCCGGCGCTACGCGTCGCAGTGCAGGCTGGGGCGCAGCTTGTCTTCACCAACTCGGACGATAGAGACACGATGGAGACCACGGCTGTCAGCGTCGCAGATACGTTGTGCCGAGACGGCCGAACGGCAGTGGCGATTCCGCGTGGTGGCGCAACTCTGGTCGGTTCCAACGGATTTGTCGCAGCGGCGACCGAGCTCGCCGACCAGATGGACAGTGCCGGACTTCAGCACGTGACTATCGTTCTTCCGGTCGGGTCGGGAGGCAGCATCTCGGGATTGTTGGCGGGCCGGGCACTTCTGACCGCCGATTGGTCGATCATCGGCGCATCGGTATCGCGTCCAGCCAGGGGGTCCGCCGTCGAAATCGTTGCGAAGGCAGGCGACGCCGTCAATGCGCTCGGGGGATCTGCATCCCATGCTGGGAGCGCGGACAACGTTCGACTCGTCGACTGTCGCGGTGAGGGTTTCGGGATGGTCACCGCTGAGGAGGTGGCGTTCAGCCAACGCGTACGTGATGCCACTGGTCTACTGATCGACCACACCTACAACACAAAACCACTTCATTGGCTCTCGCAGCACGGTAACGGGTTGACAGGACCTGTCATCTACTGGCTGACCGGAGGTGCTCTTGGCGCCTTCCCAGACGTCTCATCAGCAGATTACCGACGGGCGCCTCTGCCGATCGACCAGAAGGACAGCGACCTATGACCAATCAATCCGACTCCCAGGATCCGTTGACGTCTCGTGTCGCAGGACCATCGAGTGATAGCCCCGCCCAAGAACTGATCGATGCTGGATTCGCTTGGGAGATCGCCGACGCTCCGTTGCTGCACGACGGGTTGAACGTCGCCGATCTCGGGCACGTGCTCGATCTTCACCGTCGAAGCATCATTCCTGAGGACATCGCCGCACAGCTCTTGGCCGAGCTGCTCATCGCTCATGCAACACCTGCCGAAGACTTTCCATACGACCCGAATTTCGGTGAGCCGTACAACTCGCGAGAGCGTCTGTTTGCCGAACGTCTGGGCACCGTTGCTGGCTGGCTGCATGCTGGCCGCCCTCGTCGCGAGGCAGCTCGAGTGGCCTTACGAATCGTGCTTCGGAAGCAGACGGCAACACTTGTTGGTGACGCTGGTCGCTTCGCACGCACTGCAGCCGATGTTGCTTCGGCGCACCGAGATGTGCTCATGCCAGACCAGACCTACCTGCAGCAGGCGCAACCATCGACATTCGGGCACTACCTGCTCTCGTTCGTCCCACCAGCGCTACGCGATGGAGCTCGATTGGCAGCAGCGCTGCGCGAAGTGAACCTGAGTCCTGGTGGAGCAGGCTGCGTCAACGGCACTCGACTGCTCGATGACAGATCACACATTGCGTCTTCTCTCGGGTTCATCGACGTGATCGAGC